>JADJUF010000037.1:0-314718 GCA_016717005.1 Myxococcales bacterium
AACGCGTCGGGCACCTCGAACAGGAGCGCGATGTCGATCGCGAACCCGGCCCGGGTCATCGCGGCGTCGAGCGCCTCGGCCTGCGGGATCGTCCGCGGGAAGCCGTCGAGCATGAAGCCCTTGGCGCAGTCGGGCGCGGCGATCCGCTCGAGGATCATGCCGATGACGACGTCGTCGGGCACGAGCTGCCCGCCCTTCATGTACCGGTCGGCCTCGACGCCGAGGGCCGTGCCGGCCTTGACGGCGGCGCGCAGCATGTCGCCGCTGGAGATGTGGGGGATGCCGTACTTGTCGACCAGGCGTGCCGCCTGGGTGCCTTTGCCCGCGCCCGGCGGGCCGACCAGGATCATGCGCATTGAGGTGTCCTCGGGGAAGTCGCCGGACTCTTGCACGGCGCCACCGGTGCGTGCAATCGGCGTCGCCGGGTGCGACGATCCGTCGATGCCCCGGCGGTCCGCGCTCGCCTCGACCGCCACGGCGGTGTTCGCCGTGCTATGCGCGACCTCGGCCGCGCTCCAGTACAACGACCCCGATCCGGTGCGGTGGGCGGCGATGTACCTGGCGGCGGGCGCGGCCGCGGTGGCGGCGCTGGTCCAGCCGCGGTGGTGGTGGCTGCCGACGCTGGTCGCGCTGGGCGCGGTGGCCTGGGCCGTGGCGCTGTGGACCGGCGTCGCCGGGTCGGTCGAGACCAGCGACCTGTGGCGCAAGATGAGCGAGAAGGGCGGCAAGGTCGAGGAGATGCGCGAGGCCGGCGGGCTGTCGATCGTGGTCGTCGGCTGCGCGCTGGCGGCGTGGCGAGCGCGGCGCGCGCGCGCCTGAGCGGCCCACGGGCGGTGGGCACCGCGCCTGGACCGATGACGGCCAGGCCGCGGGCCGCTACGATGGCCGCCATGCCGCCGCCGTCGGGGTTCACGTACGTCACGCGCGCGCGCGGCGAGGTGCTCATCCACCACCGCGGCCGCCTGGCCACGACCCTGCGCGGCGACGCCGCCGTCGAGTTCCTGGCCGAGGTCGCGGGCGGCGCCGACGAGGACGCCCAGGAGCTGATGGCCCGCGTGACCGGCAACTACCGCCGCGGCAACGAGCGCACCGCCGCCGACCACCCGCGCAACCGCTGATCACCACGCGCGATCAGTCCGGCTTGCGCAGCTCCTCGAGGATCTCGAGCTGCAGGTCCTGCAGCTCGACCATGCGATCCCACTGCTGGTGCAGCACGTGGTCGAGCTTCTCGTGCAGCCCGGCGATCTCGAGCTCCGACTTGAGGTTGATCCTGAAGTCCTGGGCGGCCCGGGCGCGATCGATCTCGGCCATGCGCGCCTGCGACATCATGATGATCGGCGCCTGCAGCGCCGCCAGGCACGACAGCATCAGGTTCAGCAGGATGAACGGGAACGGGTCGAACGCGCCGGTCGCCAGCACCACGCCGTTGACCACGCACCAGCACACGATGAAGGCCGAGAACCCGAGCACGAACCGCCAGGAGCCGCCGATCAGGGCCACGCGATCAGCGGCGCGCTGGCCCGGCGACGGCGCCGTGCCGCGCTCGACCTCGTCGGCGATCGCGATGTGGTTCGCGGCGCGCAGCGCGATGTCGTGCTCGACCTCGGACAGCTCGCCGCGCTCGCGCTCGAGGGCGGCCCGGGCGTAGCGCACCCGGACCGCGGTCAGGCACGGCGCGCACACGACCGCGTCGACCGCGCGGACGTCGACGTCCTCGCTGCGCAGGCGCTCGACCAGCGACGGCGGCAGCGACCCGAGCGGCCGGCCGATCCGCGCCTGACCGCACACCGCGCAGGGTGACGACTCGTCGCTGCGCGCCGTCGGGATCCGTGGATTCGACATGGGGCTCCTCGCGGCGCGCCGGGGCGTCGCCCGCGCACCGTACCGCGCCCGCGGCGCGGCGGGTCGGCTCAGCCCGGCGGCGGCAGCAGCCGGAACAGGAGCGCGTCGTTGGTCTCGAGCGCGGCGCCGACGCAGGCCTTGATGTCACCCAGGGCCCGGACCGCGGTCTCGGCCAGCATGCGGCCGTCGTCGCGGCGGCGCGAAACCTCGGGCTGCGACCCGACGTACGTGACGAACTCGTCGTACTTGTCGAGCAGCTTGCCCGGGTCGAGATCCTTGAGCATCGGCGCCAGGTAGGTCGGGTTGACCACGACCCAGTCGCCCTTGCCGATCTCGAGCGTGTTGCGATCGGCGTACGGCGTCGACAGGTGCTCGTGCGGGATCGATCCGAGGAAGCCCTCGTCGTCGGCCTGGTGCTGGTGCGGCACGACCTCGCAGAAGAACACGAACAGCTCGACGCCCTTGCGCAGGTTGGCGAGGTCGTCCTCGTCGAGCGGCGGGAACGTGTCGGGCAGGCCGACGTGCATCGCCGGCACGACGACCCGCTCGAGGATGTCGATCGCGATCGGCGCGGTGGCCCGGCGCAGGCCGACGATCTGGGCCACGGCCTCGAACAGGCCGCGGTCGTTGGTCTGCTCGTTGACCGGCTTGTCCTGGTTGCCGCGCCCGAGCGCCTCGCACACCCGCTCGACGATCTGCTGGTTCTGCGGGCCCAGGCGCGGGCCGGCCTCGCGGACCGCGGCGATCAGGTCCTTGGTCGGGGCCTCGTTCCACAGCCGCGACACGCTCGCGAAGTCCATCGCCATCCACTGGCCCAGCGGCACGGTGTGCAGGCGCAGGTAGTGCTGCGGCAGGAACCGGTCGAGCGCGGCGTGGGGATCCTTGTCCTTGGCCTCCTCGTGCTGCTCGCGGATCTTCTCGATCTCGGTGACCATCTTCTTGATCGCGCCCGAGCCCATGCGCAGCAGCTGCTCGCCGAACACGAACGGGGCGATCTCGAGGAAGATCTTCGAGAAGCCGATCCGCCAGGTGTGGGGATCGTCGCCGAACAGGATCCAGTGGCCGCCGTGGCGGCGCCGCAGGGTCTCGCCGATCCACGCGCCGAACGAAAACCAGATGTCCCAGTGGCCCTCGTCCTTGAGGTCGAGCTCGTCCTTGTCGCCGATCTGGCCGAACAGCCAGGTGTCGAAGGTGATGAGCTCGATCGGCACCGCCAGCGCGATCGCGCCGGCGTCGCCCTCGACGTCGGCGATGTGGGGCACGACGTCGCCGTCGGGATCGATCAGCTCCTCGAGATCGATCTCGGTCTCGCCGCGCATCTTGGACGCGAAGCGGTGGCTGCCCTCGCGCAGCTCGGTCATGGCCTTCTCGAAGCGGGCCTGGGCGGCCGCCTCGGTCGCAGCGAGCTGCTGCGCGCTCTCGGACTGCTTCTTCGGCGCGGCTGGTTTATCCGGTTCCGACACGGCCTGCGAGAGTATCCAAGCGCGCGCCGGGGGCAACCGACCGACGCGGCAATCGGACCTGTGCGCCGGGTTTCGACACGTTCCGCGCCAGCTGGCACGCTGCCCGCGGCCTCAGGCCTCGGTGTCGTGGGCGCGGCGGACGCCGATCGCGATGATCAACCAGACCAGGCCGAGGATCGTGAGCCCGACGCCGGCGGGCGTGATGGCCTCGCCCAGCCCCTGGAACAGGATGTCGAGGTCGTAGGGCTCGCCGGGCTTGTGCTCGCGCGCCACCGCCCACAGCACGACGGTGGTGTTGGTCGCGATGCCGCCGAACGTGAACAGCAGGTACGCGGCGCTCAGCGCCCGCAGGAACGCCAGCCGGCGCGGGGTCGCGCTGCGCAGGAAGTTGACGGCGGCCACCAGCAGGACGACGCCGAGGAGGAGGAGGAGCCAGGTGGTGTAGCCACCCGCGCGCAGGTAGTAAGGCATTGGGCGTCCTTGGTTGGAGGGTCGAGGGTACAACGCCGCCGCCGGGCGATCGTGACGGAGCGAAGCGCTGGTCACGACCTCGGTCCGGCGGGGGATCGTGACGGAGCGAATCGCTTGTCACGACCGCGGTCCTCGGGCGTTATCGGGGGGTGGACGCGGCCCTCGAGCGCGAGCTCATCGTTCGGCTCCGCCGCGGCGACGCCGGCGCGTTCGACGAGGTCTACGCGTGGATGCGGCCGCGGGTGTGGAGCTTCCTGGCGCGCCTGACCGGGCGCCGCGACGCCGCCGACGACCTGGCGCAGGAGGTGTGGCTGCGGCTGGCCCGCAACGCCCACCGGCTGGCCGACGACACGCGCCTGGCGCCGTGGCTGTTCACCGTCGCCCGCAACCTGTACGTGTCGCAGTGGCGCAGCGCCCAGGCCGCGCGGGCGCTGGCCGGCGATCTGCTGCCGCCCGAGCCGGTCGCCGCCAGCCCGTTCGAGGCCGCCGCCGAGACCCAGACCGCGGCCCGGATCGAGCGCGCGATCGCGGCGCTCCCGGCGACGTACCGAGAGATCTTGCTCCTGTGCGCGGTCGAGGGGCTGGCGCCGCGCGACGCCGCGACCGTCCTGGGGCTCAGCCCCGAGGCCGCGCGCCAGCGCCTGTCGCGCGCCCGGGCGATGATCGAGGCCACGCTCGGCGACCTGACGCGCTATCCTGGAGGTGCCGCATGACCGACGACCGCGCTCCCATCGACGATCTGCTGCGGACCGCGCTGCGGCCGTACGATCAGTCGGACCTGCGCGGCGCCGCGACCCGCGCCGACGCGCTGGCCGAGCTGCGCCACAGCCACCGCGGCCGGTCGTGGCGCTACCGGCTCGAGGCCGGCGCGATGATGACCGCGGCCGCGGCCCAGCTGGTGTGGGTGGTCGGCTCGCTGTTCGGCGGGTGACCGACCGTCAGGTCGTCGACGGCTGCCCCCGTCGGCGGGTGACCGACCGCCACGTCGTCGACGGCGCGCCCGTCGGCGGGGGACCGACCGTCAGGTCGTCGACGGCTGCCACAGGGGCTCGGCCCGGCCGTCCTTGAGCGCGGCCCAGCGACCGAACACGAACAGCGCGTCCGACAGGCGGTTGAGGTACGTGACCGGCAGCTCGCCGACGTCCTCGTGCTCGGCCAGCGCCACGACCAGGCGCTCGGCCCGGCGACACACCGTGCGCGCGAGGTGGAAGTGCGCGCTCGCGGCGCCGCCGCCGGGGAGCACGAAGCTGGTCAGCGCTGGGAGGCTGTCGTTGACGGCGTCGATGTCGCGCTCGAGCGCCTCGACGTGGCGGGCCTCGACCCGGGGCAGCTTGGCCCGGCGCTCGGGGTCGGGCGTGGCCAGCTCGGCGCCGAGGTTGAACAGCTCGTTCTGGACCCGGTGGATGATCGGGAGCAGGTGCTCGCCCGCGGCCGAGCTCTCGAGCGCGGTCCGGACCAGGCCCAGCGTCGCGTTGAGCTCGTCGACGGTGCCGTAGCCGTCGATCCGCGGCGCGGCCTTGCTGACCCGCTCGCCGCCGAAAAGCGACGTCTGCCCGAGATCGCCGCCCTTGGTGTAGACCTTGTCGATGCGCACGACGCCACCCTAGCGCGCGGGTGGCGCAGCGTCACGGCGCCGGGACCCTGGTATCCTGCGGCCGTGGACACGCCCGCTGCCCCCGCGGTCGGCCCCGAGCTGGGCGCGGCGGGCCGCGCGCTGGCGGGGCACCCCGGCGGCGCGGTGATCGAGCGCGCCGGCGTCGTGGTCTGGGCCAGCCCGGCCGCGGCCCGCGTGGGCGCGCCGTGGACGCCGCCCGACGGCGCGACCGGCGGTGAGGCCGTGGTCCTCGACGGCGCGCCGCACCGGATCTGGTTCCTGACCCCGGCGCGCGACAGCGCCAGCCTGTTCCGCACGCTGTTCGACGTCAACGCGGCGGTGATGTTGCTGATCGATCCGGACGACGGCCACCTCGTCGACGCCAACTCGGCGGCCGAGCGGTTCTACGGCTGGACCCTGGCGGAGCTCCGGACCCGGACGATCTTCGACATCAACACGCTGTCGCCGACGGAGATCCAGCTCGAGCTCGAGCGCGCCCGCACCGCCCGCCGCACCCACTTCGAGTTCCGCCACCGGACGGCCCGCGGCGCGATCGCCGACGTCGAGATCTACACCGGACCGATCGCCGTCGGCGGGCGCACGCTCTTGCTGTCGATCATCCACGACGTCACCGAGCGCCGGCGGGTCGAGGAGCACCTGCGCCGGGGCCAGCGGCTCGAGGCGCTGGGCCGCCTGGCCGCGGGCGTGGCCCACGACTTCAACAACCTGCTGACGGTGATCCAGACCTCGAGCCAGCTGGCCCAGCGCCGGGTCGGCGAGGACGCCGCCGGGCTGCTCGCCGAGATCCAGTCGGCGGCCCGGCGCGGCGCCGACCTGACCAGGCGCCTGCTCGCGCTCGGGAGCCAGCAGACGTTGTCGCCTACGGTCGTGACCGTCGCCGAGCTGATCGACGACGCGGTCGTGCTGCTGCGCCGGACCTTGCCCGACACGATCGCGCTGGTCACCGAGGTCGCGCCGGGCCTGCCGCCGGTCCACGTCGATCGCGGCCAGATCGATCTGGTGCTCCTCAACCTGGCGCTCAACGGCCGCGACGCCATGCCCCGGGGCGGCACGCTGACGATCGCCGGCGCCGCGGCCACCGACGAGCCGGCGCTGCTGCCAGCCGCGCGCTACCTGGCGGTCCGGGTCTCGGACACCGGCGTCGGCATGGACGCGGCCACCCGGGCGCGGATCTTCGAGCCGTTCTTCACCACCAAGGCCGCCGGCGCCGGCACCGGCCTGGGCCTGCCGGTCGCGTTCGGCGTGGTCACGCAGAGCGGCGGCACGATCACCGTCGACAGCCAGCCCGGCGACGGCAGCACCTTCACGCTGTACCTGCCGGTCGCCACCGGCGCGTGATCACGCCACCGGCAGGCGGCGCGGCCGCACCTTCACGCTGGACCTGCCGGTCGCCACCGGCGCGTGATCACGCCACCGGCAGGCGGCGCGGCCGCACCTTCACGCTGGACCTGCCGGTCGCCACCGGCGCGTGATCACGCCACCGGCAGGCGGCGCGGCCGCACCTTCACGCCGGACCTGCCGGTCGCCACCGGCGCGTGATCACGCCACCGGCAGGCGGCGCGGGCGCACCGTCACGCCGGACCTGCCGGTCGCCACCGGCGCGTGATCACGCGACCGGCACGCGGCGCGGCCGCACCTTCACGCTGGCCCCGCCGGTCGCCGCCGGCGCGTGATCACGCCACCGGCAGGCGGCGCGGCCGCACCTTCACGCTGGACCTGCCGGTCGCCACCGGCGCGTGATCACGCCACCGGCAGGCGGCGCGGCTCGGGCTTGCGCGGGGCCAGCACGCCGGCGACCGCGACCGGATCGGCCACGGCCTCGGTGCCGTCGCCGAGCTCGAGCGTGAAGCCCGCGTCCTTGATCATCTGGTGATCGGCGGCGGGGCTGGCGCCGGTGGTGGTGAGGTAGCCCTGGGTGAACAGCGAGTTCGCCGGGTACAGCGCCATCACCTGCAGCGTCCGCAGCGTGAGCTCGCGGCCGCCGGCGATGCGCAGGTCGGTGCGCGGGTGCACGAACCGGAACATGCAGAGCGCCCGCAGCGCATAGCCCGGCGCGACCTGGGGCCGCTCGGCCAGCGGCGTGCCCGGGCGCGCGTCGAGGAAGTTGACCGGCACCGAGTCGACGTCGAGGTCGCGCAGCGCGAACGCGAGGTCGAGCAGATCGTCGTCGCGCTCGCCCAGCCCGACGATGCCGCCGACGCAGGTCTGCATGCCGGCGGCGCGGGCCAGCTTGACGGTCTCGACCCGATCGGCCCAGGTGTGGGTCGAGACGATCTGATCGTAGTAGCGCTGGCTGGTCTCGAGGTTGTGGTTGAAGCGATCGACCCCGGCGGCGCGCAGGCGCTCGGCCTTGGCCTGGGTCAGCAGGCCCAGCGACGCGCACAGCTCGATCGGCGCCTCGGCCTTGATGCGCTCGGCGGCGGCGCAGATCGTGTCGAGGTCGCGCTGCGACGGGCCGCGGGTCGCGGTCACCATGCAGTAGCGCCGGGCCTGGGCCGCGACCGCGCGGCGCGCGCCCTCGACCAGCTCGTCGACCGACTTCATCGGCGCCTCGCCGCCGGGCGAGCCGTGGCGCGACGACTGCGAGCAGAACCCGCAGTCCTCGGGGCAGGCGCCGGCCTTGGCGTTGTCGAGCACGTGCAGCAGCACGCGCTGGCCCCAGTGGTGACGGCGCACCTGATAGGCCGCGTCGAGCAGCGCGAGCGTGTCCTCGGGCGGCGCCGTCAGCACGGCGGCGGCGTCGGCTCGGGAGGGCAGCTCGCCCGCGAGCGCGCGGGCGGCGAGGTCGTGCCAGCGAGAGCGAGACTCGATCATCGGCGCGGACACTACACGAAACCCGCGGGCCCGGCAGGCGCGCGCGCCGACACGCGCTGTCTCGACGCCGGCGCGCGAACGCGCAGCGCGGGATGGTCAGCGCCGGGGCGGGGGGGGCGGGGGGGGGGGGGGCGCGGGGGGGGGGGGGGGGCGGGGCCCCGCCGGGGGGGAGGGGGGGGGGGGGGGGGGGGGGGGGGGGGGGCTGGCGGCAGGCCTCCCGGAAACTCAGCGGACGACGGTCGCGCGCACGTCGAAGCTGCGCTGGAGCTGGTCCTGGGTCGCGTAGAGCCGGCCGGCCAGCATCAGCTCCTCGCCGCGCGGCAGCGACTCGTCGAACGGCACCGGCACCTCGACCACGACCGCCGCGCCGGCGTCGACCGTGCGCGACAGCATCACCTCGCCACGGATCGGCTCGACGCCGGCCACGTGCACCGAGGGCTCGAACCGGTACTGCAGCCGCCGGAGCTCGAGCGGCCGCGCCGCGGGGTTCGTCACCTCGACGAACAGCACCATGTCGCGGGGCCCGCTGGTGGCGTGCTCGACCGAGAGCACCTTGAGCTGCGGCTGGCGGCCGGCGCCACAGCCTGCAAGCACGGCCACCGCCACGAGGGCGGCGACATGTAGGAGTTTGCGTGACATCGGTGCGACCTGACTGTTATGCGGGATCCGTGCCGGCGCGCAAGATTCGGAAAGCCATTTCGTAGCGGGGGCTTGTGCGGTGGTTCGACGCGGCTCGTCAACGCGCATTCACGGATCGCGGGCGATGGTGTCGCGGTTCTTCGCCGCGGCCACCATCCGATCTCCGGGCGCGGTGTATTGTGGATCCGTGAAGATCAGCGCCGGCGTCCGGGTACGTCTGAAGGTTCATCTGTCCGTGGTCGGCGGCGAGACCCTCGAGAAGAAGGTGGTCGAGTTCATCCAGGGCGGCGGGGCCATGTTGCCCGGGGTCGAGCGGTTGATCGAAGGCCTGGAGACGGGCGCGAAGAAGAAGGGCGTGCTGAAGGCCAAGGACGGCTTCGGCGATCCCAAGCTCGCGCCGCCGGTCAAGAAGATGAAGCGCACCGAGTTCCCGAAGGACGCCAAGCTCAAGGCCGGCGAGCGGTTCGCGGCCAAGGGCGCCGACGGCTCCGACGTCGTGCTGGCGCTCGAGAAGGTCAGCGGCGATGACATCGAGGTGCGCCTGGTGCACCCGCTCGCCGACAAGGACCTGAACTACGAGCTCGAGGTGGTCGGGGTGACCGACCCCAAGCCGCCACCGCTGCCGACCAAGGCGCTCGGCCTCAAGGAAGAGTAGCGCCCCGCGGCGCGGGCCGATGAGCGACGGGCGCGACTGTCTCGAGCTCGACCGGGTCGCGCCGACGCGGCGGCCGCCGGGCCGCGCCGCCGGCACCCAGCGCTGGCGCGAGCTCCTGTTCGTGCACTGGTCGTTCGATCCGGCCGCGGTGCGCGCGCTGGTGCCGCCGGAGCTCGAGCTCGATCTGTGGCGCGGCCGCGCGTGGGTCGGCCTGGTGCCGTTCCGGATGGAGGCGACGCGCGCGGCGTGGATGCCGCGACGCACCGGCCTCGAGTTCCTCGAGACCAACCTGCGCACCTACGTGCACCGGCGCGGCGCGCCGGGCGTGTACTTCTTCTCGCTCGAGGCCGCGTCGTGGCTCGCGGTCCGGGCCGCGCGCCTGCTGTGGAGCCTGCCGTACTTCCACAGCGCGATGACCGCCGGCCGGACCGACGACGTCGTCGCGTACCAGGCGCGCCGCCGCGGCGGCGATCGGCCGGCCACGCTCGACGTGCGCTACCAGATCGGCGCGGCCCTCGGGCCGTCGGCGGTCGGCACGCTCGAGCACTTCCTGCTCGAGCGCTACTACCTGTTCGCGCTGCGCCGCGGGCGCGTGCGCACGGGCCAGGTCCACCACGCGCCGTACCCCGCGCACGCCGCGACGATCGCGTCGCTCGACCAGACGCTCGTCGCCGCCGCCGGCCTGCCCGACGACGGCGCGCTCGAGACGGTGCACTTCTCGCCGGGCGTCGAGGTCGAGGTGTTCGGGCCGTTCGACGAGCGCTGACGCGTGCGCCTCATGGTCGCAGGCGCGCAGCCAGGGTTGACGGGTCGCGGCGCCCGTGCCAGTACAGAGACGTGGGCTCCTCCCTGCGCCGAGCTGCGTCCCGCGCCCTGGTGGTGCTGGTGATCGCTGCGGTCGGCGTGGTGGCGCTGCCGAGCGCGACCGCGGCGATGGTGACCTGCTGCTGCGGCGACCACGACGCCCACACCGACTGCGGCTGCGTCGACTGCCCGGCTGGCCACGCCGGCGACGACGGCCCCTCGACGCCGTCGGTGAAGGGCTGCAAGACCCGCTCGGGCGAGCTCACGCTGACGTCGGCGTCGCTGCTGCCGCCGCCGGTGATCGCGCCGACGCGCGAGCTGACGACGCCGGCCGGCCCGCCGCGGGTGCCGCCGCTCGACGATCGCGCGCCCGAGCCGCCGCCCAGCCCGCCGCCGCGCGCGTAGCCGCGCCCGCGCTCGCCGTCAGCTCTCGCCGCGTCCACGCGGCGCGATCGGTCGTGTGACGCGCGCGGCGCGATCATCGTAGCCGCCCCCGCGACGGGGCGACCGCCCGAGCTCGCTCGGCCACCGCCTCGCGCACGTCCCGTGCGTGCGCCTGTGCTGACGCCGAACTCGCGTCGGCGCGCGCCCGCACGTCTCGTTCACGCTCTTCTCTCTTGGAGTTCCAGCTGATGTCTACGCGCTCGTTCCTCGTCACCTCTGCCCGCGCCTGCGCGCTCACCTCGTCCCTGCTCGTCGTGGCCGCCTGCGGCGACGACCACGACCACGTCCACGACACGACCGACGCCGCCGTCGCGGTCGACGCCGTCACCGTCGACGCCGCCACCACCCAGGCGGTGTCGCTCCAGTTCGCCGCCCGCGTCGGCGGGACCGCGTTCGTGTGCGGCCAGTCGTACCCAGGCGTCGGCACCACCGCCGCCTCCTACGTGGGCGCCGACTTCCGCTTCTTCGTGTCCAGCGTCGCGCTCGTGCCGGTCGGCGGCGGCGCGCCGGTCCCGGTGACGCTCACCGTCAACGACAACCAGTCGGCGGAGGGCGTGGCCTTGCTCGACTTCGAGGACGCCACCTCCGCGTGCCAGACCGGCACGGCCGCGACCTACACCACGCTGACCGGCACCGTGCCCGTGGGCAGCTACGACGGCGTCACGTTCGACCTCGGCATCCCGGACGCGCAGAACCACCTCGACCCGACCGGCGAGCTCGCGCCCTACAACGCCTCGGGGATGCTGTGGGCGTGGCAGTCGGGCCACAAGTTCGTCAAGATCGACGGCGTCGTCGGCGGCGCCGGGTTCAACCTGCACGTCGGCTCGACCGGCTGCCCTGGGACCAACCCGCAGGAGCCGCCGACCGGCCCGTGCGTGAACCCCAACCGCGCCGCGATCACGCTCACCGGCGTCGGGCCGACCAGCACGATCGTCGCCGACATCGCGCCGGTGCTGGCCGGCGTCGACGTCGCGGTCAACACCGCGATGACCGCGCCCGGGTGCATGTCGTTCCCGGGCGATCCCGAGTGCGAGACCATCTTCCCCAAGCTCGCGCTGCCGTACGGCGCGATGCCGGCCGCCGCCCAGGCGCTGTTCCAGGTGGAGTGACGTGCGCACCCTCGCGCTCATCGCCGCCGCGCTCGCGCTCGGGCCCGTCGGGTGCGGCGACGCGGGCTCGTCGACGCCCGACGGCGGCGACGGCGCGAGCCCGGTCGACGCCGCGCTCGACGCGGCGCCGCCGATGTGGCCGTTCGCGCTGCCCGCCGGCTTCCCGGTGCCACGCGTGCCGCCCGATCAGACGCTGACGCCGGCGCTGGCCGAGCTCGGCCGCTACCTGTTCTTCGACGTGCGCCTGTCGGGCAACGGCACCCAGGCGTGCGGCAGCTGTCACCTCCAGGCCCGAGCGTTCTCCGACGGCAAGGTCACCGCCAGCGGCTCGACCGGCGACCCGCTGCGCCGCAACTCGATGACGCTCACCAACGTCGCGTACAACCCGTCGTACACGTGGGCGAGCCCGGTGACCCGCACCCTCGAGGCCCAGGCGCCGATCCCGCTCTACGGCAAGCACCCGGTCGAGCTCGGCGTGGTCGGCCACGAGCTCGAGATCCTCGCGCGCCTCGCGGCAGACGCCGACTACCCCGCCCGGTTCGGGGCCGCGTTCCCCGGCGAGGCGGAGCCGATCTCGTGGCCGAACGTGATCCGGGCCCTGGCCGGGTTCCAGCGCCGGCTGATCTCCGGCGACGCGCCGGTCGATCGGTTCCGCCGCGGCCAGGGCGACGCGCTGAGCGCCTCGGCGCAGCGCGGCCAGGCGCTGTTCTTCAGCGAGGTCCTGGAGTGCCACCACTGCCACGGCGGCTTCAACTTCACGATCGCGGTCGACCACGCCGCGGTGCCGGTCCAGGAGAGCCACTTCTTCAACACCGGCCTCTACGCCGCGTACCCGGTCACCGACCAGGGCCTGTGGGAGTTCACGTTCCTCGACGAGGATCGCGGGCGGTTCCGGCCGCCGTCGCTGCGCAACGTCGCGCTGACCGCGCCGTACATGCACGACGGCAGCGTCGCCACGCTCGAGGAGGTGGTCGCGATCTACGAGCGCGGCGGCCGCCTCGTCACCGCCGGGCCCGACGCCGGCGACGGCCGCACCAACCCCAACAAGAGCCCGCTGGTGAACGGCTTCACGCTCACCGTCGACGAGCGCGCCGATCTGCTCGCGTTCCTCCGGGCCCTCACCGACGACACCTTCCTCACCGATCCCTCGCTCGGCGACCCGTTCGCGCCGGCCGGGGCCCAGGAGCTGCCATGAGTCGATCCGTCCGCCGCGCGCTGATCCCGATCACGATCGCCGCCGCGTCGATGGCGCAGGCCGGGGCCGCCGCGGCCCAGCACTGTCACATCGACACGCCGACGCCGACCGCGGCGCCCGCGTCCGACCGCGCGGTCGCCGTCACCGTCGGCACGCGCTGGACCGCCGGCGCCGGCCGCGTCGTCGTGCCCACCTCGACCGCGATGGCCGAGCGCGCCTACCAGGGCGGCGACCTGTTCGTCAGCGTCGGCTGGCGCCGCGTCACCGGGGCCGCCGCGCTCGGCGCGTTCCACGTCGCCGACGACGGCACCGGCCTCGACGATCTGCGCGCGTCGCTGGCGGTCCGGCTGACCCCCGCCGCCGCGCCGATCACCGTGAGCGCGATCGGCGGCGCCAGCCTGCCGACCGGCGACGCCGACGCGGGCCGCGGCATGGGCCACGTGATGGTGGCTGGCGGCGCCAGCGCCCACGCCGGGCGTGGCCGGCTCGCGGCCGACGCGACGGTCACCTACGCCCGCGCGCTCGGCGACGGCGCCGCCCACGCGGCCCACGCCCATGGCGCCGAGCTGTGGCCGCTGATCGACCCGATGGGCGCCGAGGAGGTCACGGTCGACGTCGGCGCCAGCGCCGTGATCGGCCCGCCCGGCGTCTCGGCCCGGGTCGGCGCGCTCCTGGGCGAACCCCTGGCCCATGGCGAGCGCCGGGTGATCGCCAGCGTCGGGGCCACCCTCGACCGCGGCCGCTACCGCGCCGGCGCGACCGTGAGCGCGCCGGCGGTCGGCGACGCCTTCATCGCCCGCGGCCAGCTCGAGCTGGCGTATCGCTACTGATCCACCGGGCACCGCTCGCACGAGGCTCCATGCACCGCACCATCGTCATCGCCGCCCTCCTCGTCGCCGCGTCCGTCGCCGGGTGCGGCGACGCGAACGACAACCCGGCGCCCGTCGACGCCGCGCCCGGCCCCGACGCGGCACCGCGCCAGATCGTCACCGACACCCGCACGCTCGGGGTCGGCGAGCTGATCGAGGGCACGCTGTTCGGCGGCCCGGCCGACCGCGCCGATCTCTACCTCAGCGCGACCGCGCCCGAGCTCGACTGGAACATCCACGGCCACGCCGGCAGCGGCACCCAGACCGTCGCCGAGGGCCTCAACCAGCTCACGGTCGAGTACGCGTTCACGCCCAGCGCCGCGGGCGAGTGGTTCGTGCTCCTGCGCAACAGCGGCGCCGCGCCGCTCGAGGTCACCGCCCGGATCGAGCTGTACGGCGCGATCACGTGGAGCGGCTGGCTGTGAGGACCGTCGCGGCGGTCGTCGCGGCGCTGGCGGTGGCGTGCTCCGACTCGGCGCTGTTCGGCCCCCCGACCGAGGCGACGTGTCCGCCGACGTCGACCACGACCTGGGTCAGCTTCGGCGAGGCGTTCATGACGCGCTACTGCACCCGCTGTCACGCCACCGACCTGGTCGGCGCCGATCGCCACGGCGCGCCGTCGTTCCACGACTTCGACACGCCCTTCGGCGTGCGCGTGGTCCGCGCCCACATCGACGAGACCAGCGCGGCGGGCCCGGCCGCGGTCAACACGTCGATGCCGCCCGACGGCGAGCGCCCGACGCTGGCGGAGCGGCAGCAGCTCGGCGAGTGGCTCGCGTGCGGCGCTCCGTGAGGCGTCAGGGCGCTGGCGCGGCCCGGCCCGCGGCCACCAGCGCGTACAGCTGATCCTTGTCGCGCAGCGCGCCGCCGAGGCGCTGGCGCTCGCCGTGGACCCCGACCAGGTCGATCGCGACGACCGCGCCGTCGACGGTGACCGCGGTCCACTCGGCGATCTGCTCCCAGCAGAGCTCCAGCACGCCGGCGGCGCTGCGCACGCGCAGCCCGCGCGCGCACACCTCGACGGCCTCGCTGCGCGGCGCCCGCAGCCACGACAGCGAGCTGGTCGCCGCCGGCGGCAGCGCCACCGAGCCCAGCGTCATGTGCGTGGCGCGCCCGACGGCCCGCCCGGCGCCCAGGTAGCGCGGCCGCCGCGGCACCGCGAACACGCGCACCACCTCACCCAGGCGATCGTGCGCCGGCGCGCGGTAGGGCCCGTCGTCGGTCACGCCCTCACGGTTGATCGGTCGTGAGCTGTGGCAGCTCCGACAGGTTCGGCACCAGGATGATCTCGATGCGGCGGTTGAGCTCGCGATCGGGCTCGCTGTCGTTCGGCGCGACCGGATCCTCGGCGCCGTAGCCGGCGGCGGCGATGGCCGCCGGGGACATGCCGGCGCCGATCATGAACTCGAGCACCGCGACCGCGCGCGCCGTCGACAGCACCCAGTTGTTGCGGAACGTGCGCGTCTTGATCGGCACGTTGTCGGTGTGCCCGGCGACCAGGAACCGGCGATCCTTGAACTCGAGCAAGATCGCGGTGACGTCGGCCAGCGCGGTCTCGCCGGCCTTCGACAGCTTGTCGGAGCCGCTCGAGAACAAGATCGACGACGGCAGCTTCACGACCATCTGGCCGTTGCGGAACCCGATCGCCAGCTTGCCGCTGTCGACCAACGCGCGGAACTTCTGCTGCAGCTCGCGGTACGCGGCCAGGCGTTGCTCCTGCGCATCGCGCTGGCGGCGCAGCTCCTCGAGCTCGGCCACCGTGGTCTCCTTCTCGCCGCGGATGCGCGCCAGCTCCTCGTCCTTGGTGCGCGCCGACGCCTCGCGCTCGCCGCGCTCGCGCTCGAGCGTCGCGTTGAGGTCGCGCACCCGCGCCTCGTCGGCCGCGGCCGCGCGCCGCGACGCCTCCAGGTCGGCCTCGATCTCCTTGATGTGCGTCAGGGCCTTGTCGTGGGTCGACTGGCGCACCACGCACGCCCCGGACAGCAGCATGAACACTACGGTGAGTCGCTTCATCGCCGGGGAGTGTAGCGCCGTCACGCGCGCGCGCGGCTACTCGAGGCGCGCGAGCTGCAGCTCGACGCCGCGGCCGACCTCGTCGGTCAGGCTCCACGCGCCGTAGTGGATGAACAGGTAGCGGATCTCGCCCGGGCTCGACGGCGCCAGCGGCGCGGCCAGCCAGCCGGTGCGCGCGGTCGCGAGCGCCTCGAGGTGCATCGCGACGGTCTCGGCCTTGCCCGCGAGCGTGTAGCCCGAGACCAGGCTGAGCGGCACGCCGCCGAGCACGAAGAACGGATAGCGCAGCGAGCGCAGGTCCTCGGGCGGCGCCGGTGACGGCGAGCCCAGCATCGGCGGCCGCACGCACGGCCCCGAGATCAGCTCGCGCTGGCGCGGCGTGCACGCGTCGGGCGGGTACGGCGGGCGCGCCGCCGGCGGCTCGTACAGGACCCGCAGCACCGCGAACAGCCCGCCGCGCTCGTCGACCGAGTGGCCTCGCGCCGCCAGGTAGGCCGCCAGGACCCGGGTCCCCTCGCCCCGCCCCAGCGGCTGCAGCGCGTTGATCGCCGCGATCACCGGCCGGGGATCGTAGCGGTCGCTCTCGATCGGGCCGACCGCATCGAGCGCGCGGAACACCGCCGCGTCATCCGTCGGCGCGGCCGGCGCGGGGGCCGTGGGCGTCGGCGCCGGCACCGGCGTTCGCGCCGGCCCGCTGTTCGACTCGGAGCACCCCACCAGGGCCAGCAGCAGCAGCGCGTTGCGCATGTCGACCCGAGCCTAGCAGCCACCTTCGCCCATCGCCGGCCGGGACTCGCCAGCGTCCGAGACCACCCGTCGGGAGCGCACGCGAGAAGTCAGCGGAGCACCGGCGGGGACGGGCCCGCAGGCGGGGACCGCAGGCGGGGACAGGATCTACCCCCTTCAAGGGTTCAGAACTGTCGCCGGACCGGAGACCGGATCTACCCCTTCAAAGGTTCAGAACTGTTGACCTTTTTAGACCTGCCGCGTCAAACCTTGTCCTGTCGCCAGCAGGGACCGGATCTACCCCTTCAAAGGTTCATAACTGTTGACCTTTTCAGACCTGCCGCGTCAAACCTTGTCCGATATCCGCCCATCAATCTGGCGCGGTATTCCAAAATTGACCAACGATTACGGATTATTGAGATATAGGATCCGGCCCCATGTAAAGCGTCACTTGACACTTTGCAAGAGGACGGGCATTGTCTGGCCATGAGCTGGCTCACCCAGGCGCGACGTGACGTGACGATGGTGGCGCGGGGGTTGGTGGGTCTGACGCCGTCGCCGCTGGTGGCGCGGCCGCCGCGGGCGGCGGCGCGGCCGGTGGCGGGCGCGGCGCGCGCGGTGGTGATCGAGGCGGTGACGCGCGAGACCGCGGACGCGGTGTCGATCACCCTGCGCGATCCGAGCGGCGCGCCGCTGACGTTCACGCCGGGGCAGTTCTTCACGATCGAGGCGACGATCGCGGGCGAGCGGGTGCGGCGCGCGTACTCGGCCAGCTCGGACCCGCGCGATCGCGACCGCGCGACCATCACGGTCAAGCGCGTGGCCGGCGGGCGCATGTCGACGTTCCTCACCGAGCAGGCGCGGCCGGGCCAGGCGCTGGGCCTGCTCGGGCCCTCGGGCGACTTCGCGCTGGCGCCGGCGACCGCGCCCCGCGACGTGATCGCGATCGCCGGCGGCAGCGGCATCACGCCGATCATGGCGATCACCCGCGCGGCCCTGGCCGACGAGCCCGGCGCGCGCGTGACGCTCATCTACGGCAACCGCACCCGCGCCGCGATCATCTTCGCCGACGCGCTGGCCGACCTGGCCGCGCGCTACCCCGGCCGGCTCACGATCGCGCACGCGCTCGACGACGTCGACGGCGCGCTGACCCCGGCCACCCTGGCCGCGCACCTCGACGCCGCCGCGCCCGGCGCCGGGGCCGCGTACCTCTTGTGCGGGCCCGATCCGATGATGGCGCTGGCGCAGGCGACCCTGGCCGAGCGGGGCGTCGCCGCCGACCTGATCCGGGCCGAGCGCTTCTACGCGCCGGCCCGCCCGAGCGCGCCGACCGCGGCGCAGCCGGTCACGATCCGCCGCGCCGGCGTCGTCACCCGCGCGATCGTCCGCCCGGGCGACACGCTGCTCGAGGCCGGGCTCGCCGCCGGTGTCCCGCTCAAGCTGTCGTGCGCGATGGGCGGCTGCGGCGCGTGCGCGGTCACGCTGGTCGAGGGCGACGTGACGATGGACGAGCCCAACTGCCTGTCCGCCGGCGAGCGCGCCGGCGGCAAGATCCTGGCGTGCGTCGCGCGCCCGACCGCGCCGTGCACCGTCGAGGCGCCGACGTGACGCCGGCCGCGCGCACGACCGCGCCCTGCAGCACCGTCGAGGCGCCGACGTGAAGCCGGCCGCGCGCACGCCCCGCGCCGCGCGCACCCCGCGCGCGCCCCGCGCCGGCGCCGCGCGCCTGCGCATGAAGGACCTGTGCGCCGCGACCGGCCTGTCGCGCCAGGCGATCCACTTCTACATCCAGCAGGGCCTCGTCGCCGAGGGCACCAAGACCGGCCGCAACATGGCCTGGTACGGGCCGGCCCACGTCGAGCGGTTGCAGCTGATCCGCCGGCTGCAGGAGGAGCGGTTCCTGCCGCTCCACGCGATCCGGGCGATGCTGACCGACGACACCACGGCGCTGCCGGCCAGCCAGCAGAGCCTGCTGGCCGAGATCGCCGCGCGCCTGCCGGCCGAGGTCGCCGGCCGCCACGATCGCACCGTCCGCTTTTCGGACGCGCTGACCCGGCACGGCGTGACGCCCGCCGACGGCGAGCGGCTGATCGAGCTGGGCCTCCTGCCGGTGCGCGGCAGCGGCGACGCGCGCGAGCTCCCGGTCGACAGCGAGCGGCTGCTGACCCTGTGGGCGCAGTGGCGCGCGCTCGGCTTCACCGAGGCCCGCGGGTTCGACCCGGCCGATCTGGCGATCTTCACCGACGTGGCCGACCGCCTGGTCGCGGTCGAGACCAAGATCCTGCTGGGCCGGTTCGGCGACCTCCCCGCGGCCGACGCCGCGCCCCTGCTCGAGCGCGCGCTGCCGCTGGTCCACGCCACGGTCATCCACTTCCACCAGGCCGCGGTGCGCGCGTTCTTCGCCGCCGCGGAGCTGCCCACGCCCACGCCTCGGAGGCCCGATGCTGCCGTCTAGCCTGCTCGCCAAGTTGCCCAAGCGCGTCAAGGACACCGTCGATCGCTACGTCGAGATCGTCGACGTGTTCCGCGCCATCCACGACCCGCGGGTCGCGCGCGCGCTGGGCCCGCCGGGCGTGCGCGGGCTGATCTTCCAGCGCGGCAAGCAGGGCACGCCGACGACGTTCCCGGCCAGCCACAGCGCCTACTTCGACTGGACCTACCCGGCCGACCACGGCGACATGCGCGACCTGTACGAGCGCGCCAAGGCCGGCCAGTGGGACGGCGCCACGCTCCTGCCGTGGCACACGTCGGTCGATCCCGAGGACCCGACCGTGCCGATGCTGCCCGAGCGCTTCGTCGACTTCTCGCGCCTCGAGGCCCACGGCATCCGCCTCGACGCGCGCGAGCGCCAGCGCTTCCTCGCCAGCATGGTCGGCTGGATGCTGTCGCAGTTCCTGCACGGCGAGCAGGGCGCGCTGATGGCGGCGGCCCAGGTCACCGAGGCCGTCCAGTTCTTCGACGGCAAGCTCTACGGCGCGACCCAGGTCGTCGACGAGGCCCGCCACGTCGAGGTCTTCCACCGCTACCTCGACACCAAGCTCGAGAAGGTCTACCAGATCAACGACAACCTGTTCGTGATCATCGACGCGCTGATGAGCGACAGCCGCTGGGACATGAAGTTCCTCGGCATGCAGATCATGGTCGAGGGCCTGGCCCTCGGCGCGTTCGGCACGCTCTACAAGATCACCAAGGAGCCGCTCCTGCGGCACCTGCTCAAGATGGTCATCCAGGACGAGGCCCGCCACGTCCACTACGGCGTGCTGGCGCTGCGCGAGCACATCACCAAGCACCTCGACGAGCGCGAGCGCCGCGAGCGCGAGGACTGGAGCTTCGAGGTCGCGCTCTTGATGCGCAACCGCTTCATGGGCTACGAGGTCTACGAGGAGTGGTTCGCGGGCGCGCTGCCGCGGTCGGCGTGGCGCGAGTTCATCATGGCCGCGCCGGGCATGGAGGAGTTCCGCCACGTCATGTTCTCGCGGCTGGTGCCGAACCTGCGCGAGATCGGCCTCTTGTCGCCGCGGATCGCGCGGCGCTACGACGAGGTCGGGCTGTTGAAGTACGCCGGCGGGCTGTCCGCCGACCAGCTCACCGGCGACGCGATGCTCGCAGAGCTCGACGGCGGCGGCGGCGCGATCGCCGCGGCGACGGCCGCCTGAGCCGCGCTTGCGGCGCCGCGATGCCGGCGGCGCTCGACGGACGCGCCGCGGGCGCGCCGCGACCATCGCCTGAGCCGCGCTTGCGGCGCCGCGGGCGACCGCGATACATGGGTCGTCTCATGGAGGCGACGATGAAGCTCTCGACTGTTGCGATCGCGCTGACGGCGGCCCTGGCGCTGACCGGCTGCAAGAAGAAGCCCGCCGACGACCACGCGGCCCCGCCCACGACCGCCACCGGCAGCGGCACCGCCGCCGGGACCGCGACGCCGCCGACGCCGACGCCGGTCACCGGCGAGGCGCTGGCCAGGATCTACCTGGCCGGCTGGGACGCGTGGAACGCCGGGGACAAGGCGAAGTTCGGCGCGATGTACGCCAAGGACGCGGTCAGCCACTGGCCCGACAACCCGACGCCCGAGCGCCGCGGCGGCCCCGCCATCGTCGACGAGGCGTTCCACTTCCGGGCCGGCTTCCCCGACGCCAGGTCGACCGCGCAGCTGGTGCTGGTCAACGGCCGCACGGTCGCGGGCGTCTGGCTGACGACCGGCACCAACACCGGCGCGATGCCGTCGCCGATGGGCGAGATGCCGCCGACCGGCAAGAAGATCGGCCAGCTCCTGTTCCACATGGTCACGTTCGACGACGCCAACCAGATCGCCGACGAGTGGTTCATCATGGACGGCAACACGATGATGAACCAGCTCGGCATGTCGCCGCAGCCGGGCCGCCCGATCATCGAGCAGGGCGCGGCCACGCCGGTGATCGTGGCGTCGTCAGGCGCCGCGCTCGAGCAGGGCAACCTGGTGGCCGCGCAGAAGGGCAACGACGACTTCAACAAGCGCGACCTCGCGGCGCTGACCGAGGGCTGGACCGACGACGCGATCGAGAGCGACCAGGCGTCGCCCGCGGACACCGTCGGCAAGGCCAAGATCGCCGCGGGCACCAAGATGTTCATGGACGCGTTCTCCGACGGCAAGATCACGCCGATCTCGCTGTGGGCCGCGGGCGACTACGTCGTCGGCGTGTCGACCTTCACCGGCACCAACGACGGCGACATGGGCCCGATGAAGAAGACCGGCAAGCCGGTCAAGCTCACCGTCGCCGAGATCTCCAAGCTCGACGGCGGCAAGGTGAAGCAGCTGTGGCGCTTCTTCGACTCCACCGCGATGGCGATCCAGATGGGCATGATGGCGCCGCCACCGGGGGCGCCGCCGGCGACCAAGTAGTCACGTCAGCGCGACCGCGGTCGCGACCGCCCCGACGATCGGCCCCAGCTCGGAGTCGGCGTCGGGGTCGCGGTTTTCGGTGACCGCGTAGAACTCGCGCAGGAACCCCGCGACGACCGCGCCGGCGAGGTGCGTGGGCGCCGCGCCGTCGAAGAACGCGATCAGCCGCAGGTGCCGGTCGCGCGCCAGGCCAGGGCCGAGCGCTGGCTGCACGTAGCCGTGCTCGACCACCCGCGCGCCCCAGCGCCGGAACCGCGCCAGCCGCGCCGCCGCGTCGGGATCGCCGCCGCGCGCAGGATCGGCGACCTCGCCGAAGACCGCCACGACCTCGGCCCCGGCCGCGCGCGCGTGGTCGGCGATGGTCGCCCGGGCACGGTCGAGCAGCCCGCGCCCGAGCCCGCGCCCGCGCGCCCCCGGCGCCACCACCAGATAGGTGAGCAGGCCGCACCGGCAGCGCGGGTACCACTCGGCGACGACGCCGCCGTCGAGCCGCGCGGCGGTCGCGTCGTCGAGGTCGGTCCCGGCCAGCAGGATCACCCGGCGCAGGTCGGCGGCCGGTGTCAACAACGCCGCGTCCCAGACCGCGCGCGGCTCGCGCTGGTGCGCGAACGCCGGCAGGTACAGCTCGTCGTAGAACCGCGCCAGCACCGGCAGGTCGGCCGCGGTCAGCGTGCGCACGGTCGCGGACATCGCGTCGACGACGCTACACCACCGCGCGCGCCGCGCGCCGCGCGACGTGGGCGGTCGCGATCCCCGGCGCGCGCCGACGCGATGACGGCCGGCGCGTGGCATCATCATCACGTGAAGCGCACCACCGCGAAGCCGACCGCGCGCCGTACGTCGGCCACCGCCGCCAAGCCCGCCGCCAAGGCCAAGCCCGCCGCCAAGGCCAAGCCCGCCGCCAAGGCCAAGCCCGCCGCCAAGGCCAAGCCCGCCGCCAAGGCCAAGCCCAAGCCCAAGCCCGCCGCCAAGGCCAAGCCCGCCGCCAAGAAGCCCGCGCCGCGCACCGATCTCGGCAAGCCGATCGACGGCTTCTTCGCGCGCCAGGCCGCGGTGCTTCAGCCGATCGCGCGCGCGCTGCGCGCGCTGGTCGAGGCGGTCGCGCCCGACGCCACCTCGTCGATCAAGTGGGGCATGCCGTTCTTCATGATCGGCGACTCGATCGTGTGCGCGATCGGCGCGCACAAGGCCCACGTCAACCTGATCCTCTCGGGCCCGCCCGGCACCTTCGCCGATCCTGGCGGCCTCCTGTCCGGTGACGGCAAGACCGGCCGCCACCTCAAGCTGACCGCGACCGACACGATCCCGGCCGCCGCGGTCCGCGGCTGGATCGAGACCGCCGCCGCCCGCGCCCGCCTGGGCTGAGCGACGCGCGCGCCCGCGCGGTCACCGCCCCGTGACCGCGAGCGCGCTGCGAGACCGCCGCGGGGGCCGCCTCACCCGCCGCAGCCGAGCTCGCGGCGCAGCGTCAAGTAGCGCGCGGCGATCGCGCCGTCGTCGCCGCCGCCCGGCAGCCAGCGCCGCTCACCGACCTCGGCCCGCGCGACGGCGGCGCAGGCCTCGTCGTGCGGCGCCCCGGGCGTGCGCGCGAACGCCAGCAGCACGAACGCGGTCGCGTCGGCGGCGCCGACGGCGATCCGGCCGTTGGCGATCGGCTCGATGCCCAGCACCAGCCGCGCCGCCGCGACCTGGCCGAGCGGCGCGACCTCGACCTCCTCGAGGCAGGCCCGGGCCAGGTCGACCTCGCCGTAGACCACCGCCTGGCACGCGTCGCCGGGCACGGCGTCGGCGCCGCGCGCCCGCTCAGCCAGCCACGGACGCCGGTCGTCGTCGCGCGGACAGCCGGCCAGCGCCCGCGCCAGCGCGTCGGCGTGCTCGGCGTGGCCCGCGGTCCACGTCACCCGCAGCCCGAACGTCTCGCACCACGGCTCGGCCGCGAGCAGGGCGTCGAGCCAGGCCAGGCCGTCGGCGTAGCACCCGTCACCGCAGCCCGCGCAGCCGCGACCCTGCCGGAGCGCGCGCCGACGATCGGCCGCGGTCGCGTCGCCCCGGCGCGCCAGCTCCCAGCCGACGGCGCACGCCTCGTCGACCGCGCCGACCCGCGCGTACGCGTCGACCACCAGCCGCAGCGCCGCGGCGTCGTCGTGCTTGACGCGATACACGCTCGCGGCGCCCATCACCTCGGCCCGGTCGCCCTCGCGCAGCGATCGCTCGGCGAGGTCCGCCATGCCCCGGCCGCCGTCGTCGCGCGCGCGCCGGTGCGGCACGATCACCGCCAGCGCCACCGCCGCGCTGATCGCGATCGCCACCATCGTCGCCGGGCGCGGCCGCTGCATGTCGCGCGCAGGATAGCGCAGGCGTTCGGGGCGCGCGCCCGGGGGCTGGTCAGGGCACTTCGTCGGCGCCGAGGTCCGCGCGCCCGGCCGGGTTCGGCCGCAGGTCGCCGTCGTAGTCGACGATCGGGTCGCTCGCGCTGCTGCCGGGATCGGAGCTGGCCCGGGCCAGGCTCGCGGCGGTGATGTGACAGGCGGCGACGGTGTTCATGCCCGCGTCGACGAACCCGACCTCGGTCAACGTCAGCATGCGCACCTCGGTGCCGGCCGGCGCGTTCATCGGCCCGATGATCGAGTAGCTGTGGGTGCAGCTGGCCCCGCCGACCTCGACGTCGGTGTTGTTGCTGCCGTAGATGAGGTTGTTGCGCGCGGTGATCGCCGAGCCCTGGCAGAACAGCGCCCCGGCGGTGCCGGTCATCGCGCTGTTGCGGCGCATCGTCGTGAACTCGACCAGGCTGCCATCGACCGACGGCGTCAGCGACAGCCCGCCGCCGGTGTTGGTGTTGGTGTCGCCGTTGTTGATGATGAACGAGTTCGTGACCACGGCCCGCCCGTCGACCAGCCGCACGCCGCCCTTGCGGTTGCCCGAGACCACGCTGCGGGCGACCGTCAGCTGACAGTCGGCGACCTCGACGCCGCGATCCGCGTTGTTGTCGACCGTGACGTGGATCAGGCTCAGCGTCGCGTTGGCGCACTTGATCCCGTCGGCGTTGCCCCCGCCGACCGCGTCGTGGATCGTCGCGCCGATGATGGTCACGTCGCCGCCGGTGATGTCGAGGATCTGGTCGTTGGTCGACCGCCCGAGCGTGACGCCCTCGGCCCGGATGGTCACGGTCGCGTTGATCGTCGTCGCCCCGGGCGCGACGTAGGTGCCCGGCGCGACGTTGAGGTACGTGCGCCCGCCGCCGACCTCGGTGAGGCCCTGGGCCAGGGTCGAGCACGGCGTGGCCTGGGAGCAGGTGGAGGTCGCGGTCCCGGTCGTCGTCACGTAGATGACCTGTTCGGTCGGGATGCAGCTGCCGCCGTCGCACACGCCGCTGTCGCACTCGCCGTCGGCCGCGCACGGCCGGCAGGCGTTGCCGGCGCCGCACACCGGCATGCTCGCGACGTCGCAGTCGGCGGCCTGGTGGTCGTTCGGGGTCGCGCAGTCCCGACACTCGTCCATGACGCACGAGCTGGCCGGCGCGACGCACAGGCCCGGGTTGGCGGTGCAGCCGGTCATGCCGTCGATCGCGGGCGGCGCGTCGAGCGGACACGGATCCGACCCGCAGAAGTCGCCGTTCTCCTTGGAGCACGCGCCGAGCGCGACGACGGCGGCGAGCGAGAGCGAGAGCGAGCAGGCGAACGAAGTCAGGCGCATGGATCCCTCGAGGTGACAGGCACGATCGTCGGCCGAACCGACGGGTGGGTCAAGGACGACGTCGGGACGCGATCGTCGTCACACCGGAGCCTAGAACGAACCGGCGAGGCCGACGCCGGCGCCGCCGCTGGGGACGACCCACGCGGTGGCGGCGCGCGCGCGGGGCTTGCCGCTGCGCAGGTACAGGTAGGTGCCGGCCGCGACCGCGACCGCGCCGACGCCGATCAGCGCGAAGCCGCCGGGGGCGCTGTCGAAGTAGAACTGCTGGGTCGGGACCGGATCCTCGTCGAGCGCGACCAGGACCGCGCCGCCGACGAGCGCGGCCACGCCCGCGCCCGCGACGCCGAGCCACAACGGGTCGCGCTTGCCGCCGCCGCCGCCGCCGCGGTCGGGCACCATCGCGACGTCGACCGGCACGGTCTCGTCCTTCTTGATCTCGATCGGCAGGGTCTGGGTACGGTGGCCGGGCAGCTCGAGGGTGACGGTGTGCGGGCCGGTGCGCAGGCCCTGCTCCCAGGGCGTGGCGCCCGCGGTGGCGCCGTCGATCAACACCTTGGCGCCCGGCGGCGTCGACGTGATCTTGACGATGCCGGTGCCCTGGCCCTGGACCGCGAACAACGCCTCGGCCAGATCCTCGGCGGTGGGCCCGAGCGTGTCGTTGCGGCAGGCCCGGCAGAACACGCTCTGCGCGACGATGGCCTTGCCGTTGGCGCCGTAGAGCCAGCCGGTCAGCTTGATCTCGTCGGTCTGGGCCTTGGTGTCGTGGTGGACCTCGACCATCACGAACAGCGTGCTGTCGTAGCTGAGCTTGGCCACCGCCGGTTCCGCGCAGCCCTGGTCGGTCAGGACGAAGCAGTCGACCAGCTTGGCGCCGACCGACTCGTCGGCGACGCCGATCTGCACCTGGTAGCCGCGCGCGCTCAGCCACGGCCCCAGCGTGGTCTCGATGACCGGCTGCTTGGCGGGCTCGCCGGCGACGATCAGGGCCAGCGAGCCGGCGCGCGCGGGCGCGGCCAGACCGGCGAGGAGCAACAGCACGACGGAGGCTAGGCGGGGCAGGCTCATGCGAGGCGCCGATTGTACACAGGTGACCGTCGGGCCGCGCCTTTTCACCCGTGGACCCGGCTCACCCGTCTCGGGTGCGTGCCGTGGCCAGCTGCGGGCGTGGGCCACGCGCGGATCGAGCCCGCCGGCGTGCCGAGCGGATCGTCCCCTCGCCGCGGCGGGTGGTGTGCGTCACGGGCGGAGCGCCGCGGTCACAGGATGTCGGTCTTGGCCTGGGCCATCTTGCGGTTGGCGCCGGCCGACTTCACCGCGACGGCCTGGTTGACCGCGTCGAGCACGAGCTTGATGCGCTGGTTCATCTCGGCGGCGGAGGCCCAGCGCTCGGCCGGCCGGGCCGCGAGCCCGCGCATCACCGCCTCCTCGAGCGGGGCCGGCACCGCCGGCACCAGCGCCGACAGCGGCGTCGGCTTGGTGCCGCGATCGAAGCCCTCGTACGGCATGCGCCCGGTCAGCATCTCGTACAGGCTGACCGCGACCGCGAACACGTCGCACCGGTGATCGATCTCGCCGCCGCCGAGCTGCTCGGGCGGCATGTAGGCCGGGGTCCCGGCGATCACCGACTGCTTCTTGCCCTCGGCCAGCGACTTGGCCAGGCCGAAGTCCATCAGCTTCACCAGCCCCTCGGGGGTGCGCATGATGTTGGCCGGCTTGATGTCGCGGTGGATGATCTGCTTGCCGTGGGCGTAGGTCAGCGCGTCGAGCACCTGCGTGACGATCCGCAACGACTCGATGATCGTCAGGCCGGTGCCCTGGTTCTGGAGCGCCTCGACCGACTCGCCGCTGACGAACTCCATGCACAGGAACGCGCGGCCCTGCAGGTAGCCGGTGTCGTGGACCGTGACGATGTTGGGGTGGTTGAGCGCGGCGACCGCCCGGGCCTCGCGCTGGAACATCTCGCGGATGCCGGTCTGGGTCGACAGCTCCTCGGACAGGAACTTGAGCGCGACGTCGCGCCCGAGCAGCGTGTCGAAGGCGCGGTAGACCACCGCCATGCCACCGCGGCCGAGCTCGCCGCGCAGCTCGTAGCGATCGCGCTGCGGCGCGGCGTCGCTCTCGGCCAGGCGCGTGGCCTTGCCCAGCGCCTTCTTCCAGGCGCGGATCTCCTCGGCCCGCTTCCAGCCGTCGCGATACGCCGGCGAGGTGTCCTCGACCGCGTCGAACGCGACCAGCGCGTCCTCGTAGGCGCCGTGGGCCAGGTAGTAGAGCCCGAGCCGGTAGTAGACCTCGATGTTGCCGAGGTCGCACGGCCGGCCGCCGGTGAAGCGCTTGAGCGTCTCGAGGCTGGCGCCGTGGCGGGCCGCCGCCACGGCGGTGTCGTCGAGCAGCCCGGCGATCAACGGCGCCTGCTCGAGCCCGACCACGCGGATCTCGGTGCGGACCACCACCGACGGCGACGCCGACGCCTCGGGCAGCGCCGAGAGCTCGACCCGCCGCTTGAGCTGCTGCGCCGCCGCCTCCGCGATCTGGCTCGCGAGCAGCTCGATCTGGGTCGCGTCGAGGTTCGAGCCCGGCCCGGGCAGCGTGTCGCCGCGCGCGGCCGGCGCCGGCTCGGCGACCAGGCCCCGCAGGCGCGCGTCGACGTCGCGGTAGGGGCCGACCAGCGCCTGGAGCTGCTCGAAGTACGACTGCGCGCGCGCGGCGTCGCCGCCGGCGGCGGTCAGCTTGGCGCGCTGGTAGTGCCACTCGGCGGTGGCCTTCGACAGCGGCCGCGCGGCGACCTCTTGCTCGACGAAGCCGAGCGCCACCTTCGGCGACAGATCGGCGATGCGCTCGAGGAAGCTGTCGGGCCGCGGCGAGGCCCGGGCGACGTCGACCCAGGTCGTGGCCGCGCGCTCGAGCTCGCCGGCCAGCTCGTACAGCTCGGCGGCGCGCTGGTGGTTGCCGCGGCGCGCGACCAGCGGCGCGGCCCGGCCCGGCTGGCCCAGCACGTTGACGTACAGGTGCACGGCCTCGTCCTCGAGCCCGGCGTCCGCGTAGATCTCGGCGGCGGTGGCGAGCTCGCCGTCGGCCAGGTACGCGTCGGCGGCGTCGCGCGCGAGGCGCTGGACCTCGGCCCGGGCCGCGGCGCTGGTGGCGCCGGCGGCGGCCTCGCGGTAGCGGTCCTCGAGCTCCTGGGCCCGGGTCCGCACCGGCGCCACACCCGAGGTGCGCTGGGGCAGGCCCGGGGTCGGCGCCATCCGGGCCCGCAGCTCCTCGGCCTTGGCCGCCATGTTCGCGCGCTGGTAGAAGTGCGCGGCGCGCTCGAGGTTGCCGACGCGCTCGTACAGCTCGGCGGCGTGGCGCACCTCGCCGCGCTTGATCGCGATCGCGGCGGCGTTCTCCGGCTCCTGCGCTCGCACGTACAGATCGAACGCGGCCGCCAGATCGTTGGCGTCGGCCGCCAGCCGCGCGGCCTCGCTGTAGCGCCCGCGCTTGATCAGCCCGTTGCGCGCGGCCACGCCCCGGCCGCGCCGCGAGGCGACCATGAGCACGACGAGGACCAGGACCACGCCGCCGGCCGCGGCCATGCCCCCGGGCGTCGACAGCACGTCCATCAGGCCACGACCAGGAGCGCCTCGGTCGGCGCGATCAGGTTGCGGGCCATCAGCACGCCGGCGTAGCGGCGGAACGGCAACAGCGCGCCGCCGTCGATCGCGGCCTTCTCGAGGTCGACCAGCGAGCCGCCGGCCATGACCTGCGTGCGCGCGCTGTCCTTGAACTCGAACGCCTCGACCACGGCGATCCGGCCGCTCATGCCGGTCCCGCCGCACTCGGCGCAGCCGACCGGCCGCGGCATCGGCACGGGCGCGCCCTTGTCGACGAGGCCGCGCGCGGCGAGGCTGTCGAGCAACAGCGGTGGCGGGATCTCGGTCTTGACGCAGCGCGGGCACAGCCGCCGCGCCAGCCGCTGCACCAGCACCAGCGCCAGCGACTGCGCGATCAGCGGCCGAGCGCAGCCGAGGTTCTCGAACCGCTGCAGCGCGGCGATCGCGCTGTTGGCGTGCATCGAGGTCAGGAGCAGGTGGCCGGTCATGCCGGCCTCGAGCGCCAGCTGCGCGGTCTCGCCGTCGCGGATCTCGCCGACCATGATCACGTCGGGGTCCTGGCGCAGCATGCCGCGCAGGATCCGCGCGAAGGTCAGGTCGGCGCCGGTGTTGACCTGGATCTGGACGCCCCGCCCAGCCGGTACTCGATGGGATCCTCGACGGTGACGGTGTTGGTGTCGGGGCGGGCCTTGCGGCGCTCGTTCAGGCACGCGTACAGCGACGAGCTCTTGCCCGAGCCGGTCGGGCCGGCCACGACGATCGCGCCGTAGGGCCGATCGAGCGCGCTGCGCACCATCGCCAGCGTGCGGGGCTCGATGAAGATCTGCTCGAGCGGCCGGGTCATGTTGGCGGCCTCGAACACGCGCAGCACGATCTTCTCGCCGCGCAGGGTCGGCATCGTCGACACGCGCAGATCGATCTCGCGGCGCGCGACCCGCAGGCCGATGCGCCCGTCCTGCGGCACCCGGCGCTCGGTGATGTCGAGGCCGGCCAGCACCTTGAACCGCGCCACGAGGCCCTTGGCGAACGAGGCCGCGACCAGCGACTCCCAGTCCTGGAGCACGCCGCCGATCCGGAACCGCACCCGGACCGCGGTCGGCTCGCCCTCGATGTGGACGTCCGAGGCCTGCCGATCGATCGCGGCCGCGATGATCCGGTTGGCGAGCTGGACCACCTCGTCGCCGATGACCGCGGCCTGCTTGGCGGGCGGCTCGTCGACGTTCAGGTCGTACTGGATCGAGTCGGGGCTGATGGCCGCCACCTGGACCCGGCCCGAGGTCCCGGGATCGATCCGCAGGCGCACGAACGCCTCGTTGTAGTCGTCGACCGAGATCGCGACGAAGCTCAGCTCGACCGAGACCAGCAGCCGGCGCAGCTCGTTCTGGACCGGGCCGTTCCACGGATCGACCATGCCCACCGTCAGCGACGTGCCGCGCAGCTCGAGCGGCAAGAGCCGGTGCATGGCCATCGTCCGGTTGGGGATCAGCGCCAGGAGCTTGTCGTTGATCTCGAAGCCCGAGACCCGGACGATCCGCAGCGAGCCGTCGTCGACCGCGGCCACCGGGGCCAGGTCGCGCCCGCTCGGCGACACCGTAGGCGCGGGCTCGCCGCCCCCGCGCAGCGCCGCGACCGAGGCCTGGACCGAGCGCATCGCGCTGCGGCGCGCCAGGGCGTGGGCGAACGGCGCGACCTTGCCGAGCAGCTGCGCCATCACGTCCTTGCCGACGGTCAGGGTGGTGCAGGTGTCCTCGGCGACGAGCTCGTACGCCTGCGCGGTCCCGAGCAGCGCCGCGACCTCGCCGAACGAGTCGCCGACCCGGACCTGCTCGAGCACCGTGGCCGCGCCGGTCGCGGCGTTGATCTGCCGGACGGCCGCCCGCCCCGACACCAGCACGCCCATCGCGCCGTCGAGGGTGCCGGCCCGGACGATCACCGCGCCGGCGTCGTGCTCGAGCAACGGCAGGTGCGGGGCGACCTTGTCGATGACCCCGCGATCGACCTGCCGGAACAGCGTCGTCGACGCCAGGAACTCGGCCACGGCGCCGAGGGGCAACGTGGCTGGACGGGATCCCGGCGCCATCTCGGCATCCTATCCTCTCGCGCGGGCCCGTCGCCACCCCGGGACCTCACCGGCGCCGCAGGGCCTCAGGACTTTCGGTCGACGCAGGTCCGACCGTTACTCGAGGTAGGGATCGTGGCAGACCGCCTCGAGGTTGTGGCCGTCGACGTCGAGGACGAACGCCCCGTAGTAGTCGGGGTGGTACGGCCGCACGCCGGGGGCGCCGTTGTCGCGCGCCCCCGCGGCCAGGGCCTCGTCGTAGAACTTCCGCACCAGGCTGCGGGTCGCGGCGCGGATCGCGACGTGCTGCTTCTGGGTCGGATCGCCCTTGATCAGCCACAGGTCGGGCTTGCCCTTCTCGCCCAGGCCGACCGCGACCGGCGCGGTGGCGTCGGGGAACGACATGATCACCTCGTAGCCCAGCGGGGCGAGGGCCTTGGCGTAGAGCGCGGCGGCGGCGGCGGGGTCGGTCACGTAGACGCTGACGTGGTCGATCATGCGCGCACGATACGACCGCGGACCGCGACCGTCACGCCCGCGCGCGCGTCATCCGCACACCGCGGCGATCTCGTCGGCGCCCAGGCCGTACTCGGCCAGGACCTCGCGGCTGTGCTGGCCCAGGGTCGGCGGCAGGGTCGCGGCGGTCGGCGCCCCGAGCGGCGTGCGGACCTGGGCGATCGGCCCGGCGGCGCCGCCGTCGAGGGTGAAGAACACCTCGCGCGCGACATGGAGCGGGTGCCCGGCCAGCTCGTCGAGCTCGAGCACCGGCTCGCAGCAGCAGTCGTGGGCGGCGAGCGCCTCGATCCACTCGGCGCGGGTCCGGGTCGCCAGGGTCGCGGCGATCTCGGCCCGGATCTCGGCCTGCCGGGCCGGCGGCGCGACCAGGTCGCTGACGTCGGGCTTGCGCCCGATCGCGGCGCAGAACGCGACGTAGAACTTGGGCTCGAGCGCCCCGACCGACAGGTAGCGGTCGTCGGCGGTGCGGTAGACGCCGTAGCAGGCGACGCCGCCGTTGAGCGTCTCGGCGCCGCGGGTCGGCCGCGCGCCGCAGTCGAGGTTGCCCAGCTCGGCGGCCAGCAGCGCCAGCGCGCCCTCGGTCATCGAGATGTCGAGGTGGGCGCCGCGGCCGGTGCGCTCGCGGCCGAGCAGCGCGGCCAGGATGCCGGTCGCGCTCCACAGCGCGCCGCCGGCGAGGTCGGCGATCTGCACGCCCGGCATCGCCGGCGGATGGCCGGCGGCCTCGGCGCCCATCGCCAGCACGCCGGCCAGGCCGACGTAGTTGAGATCGTGGCCGGCCCGGTGCGCGTACGGGCCGGTGGCGCCGTAGCCGCTGATCGAGCACATGACGATCCGCGGATTGCGCGCCGCCAGCACATCGTAGCCGAGGCCGAGCTTGGCCATGACGCCGGGCCGGAAGCTCTCGACGACGACGTCGGCGCCGTCGACCAGGCGCAGGAGCGCGGCGTGGTGGGCCGGCTGCTTGAGATCGAGCGCGAGCGAGCGCTTGCCGCGGTTGACCGCGAGGTAGCGGCCGCTGACGCCGCCCTTGCTGGGCGGGAACACCCGCAGGTAGTCGCCGACCTTCGGGTCCTCGATCTTCACGACGTCGGCGCCGAGATCGGCCAGCACCATCGTGAGGAACGGCCCCGGGAGCAGGCGGGAGAGATCGAGGACGCGGATGCCTTCGAGCGAGCGCTGCACGTCGGCATCTTGCCCCAACCGGCGCGGGCGCGCCCGCACCGCTCGCACCAACGCGCGGGGCGACGTGAGCCCCGCCTCGACCGAGGGCGAGGACCGACGGCGTCGGGCGTCGCGCCCGGGCCTCACGCGGGCCTCACGGACGGCGCCTGCGCGTGCGTGCGACCGTTGGTCATGGGGACAACGAGGTCGATCGCGGTGCTGGCGCTGGTCGCGCTGACGGGCGGGTGCTCGCTGGCGTTCGTGAAGCGGGCGCCGGCGGCCGCAGCGCCCGGGCCGCAGGTCGCGTGCACCGACACCCGGGCCCTGCCGGTGGCGGACGCGATCGTCGGTGCCGCCATGGTGATCGGCGCGGTCGGCGTGAGCCGCGCCGAGATCGATCCCGACGCGCGCAACGTGGTGGCGCCGCTGTACGGCATCGCGGGGCTCGGCCTGCTGTACTCGAGCTACGTCGGGTTTCGCGAGACCGGGCGCTGCAGTGAGCTCCGGGCCGGCCCGCCGCCGACGATCGCGATGATGCCGGCGCCGGTTCCGGCGCCAGCTCCGGTTCCGGTTCCGGTCGCGGTCGCGGCGCCGGCGCCGGTCGCGGTTCCGGCGCCGGTCGCGGTTCCGGCTCCGGTTCCGGTTCCGGCTCCGGTTCCGGCTCCGGCGCCGGCGCCGGTTCCGGTTCCGGTCGCGGTCGCGGCGCCGGCGCCGGCGCCGGAGCCGAGCGGCGAGGGCGAGCTGATCGCCGTCGGCGCGTCGCTCGGCGTCCTGACCTCGATCACGTTGATCGATCGGGCCGACTCGGGCGGGGACAAGTCGGCGTCGCTGCTGGTCGTCGGTGGCGCGCTCGGCGGCGGCGCGCTCGGCTACCTGCTCGCCGACGGCCTGCACGTACGTCGCTCGGGCGCCTACGCCACCGTCGCCGGCCTGACGCTCGGCGTCACCAACGCGGCGCTGCTGCTCCGGCCGCTCGGGCGCACGGACAGCAGCGAGGAGGTGCTGCCGATCGTGCTCGCTGGCGCCGTCGTCGGCGCCGGCGCCGGGCTGGCGGTCGGCGACCGCCTCGACCTGACCCGTGGCCAGGTGATGTTCGCGACCGATCTCGGGCTGCTCGCGGCCGGTAGCGCGGTGCTGACGTCGGGCCTGTTCGACCGCGACGATACCGCCGACGGCGGGGAGCTGGTGGCGCTGCAGATCGGCCTCGACGCCGGCGTCGTCGCCGGGCTGGTGCTGGCACCTCAGGTCGACTGGTCGTATCGCCGCGCGCGCTGGGTCGGCGCGGCGAGCCTGGCGGGCTTCTTCGCCGGCAGCCTGATCGCCGTCGGCGCCACCGACCGCGGCGACGAGCCCGATCCCGACGTGGTCGGCGCGGCGGTGCTGGCCGGGATGTGGGCCGGCTTCGGCGCCGGCGTACTGATCACGCGTGGCTGGGCCCCCGACGCTGGGGCCGCGCCGCCGCCGCAGCGCGTGACGCTGGTGCCGCGCCTGAGCCCCGACGAGCTCGGCGTCGCGGTCGCTGGCCAGTTCTGACGGCTGGCTCGGTGACGAGGATGCGCGCTCAGGCGCCGAGCTCGCGCAGGGCGGCGGCGCCGACCCGGCGGCCGGCGCTGGGGACGTGGAGCGCGACGTAGCGCGGACGGGCCATGCCCCTCTTTACGCCCGGGCCCGGGGCCGCAGCAGGGACAGGCGTCGGCGCGCCGCTGGGACCGCCGCCCGGACCTCGGCGGCAAGCGCGCGCGCCAGGTCGCCGCGGCGCCCGACCCGGACCTCGGGCAGCTCGAGCCAGGTCGCGAGCGCACGCAGCTCGCGCGCCAGCGCCGCGGCCACCGCGGGCGCGTCGACGTCGGGCTCGGCGAACGCGGCGTGGACCTGCAGGGTCGCGGCGGCGCGGTCGGCCTTGAGATCGACCCGGGCCACCAGCCGATCGCCGAGCAAGAACGGCAGCACGTAGTAGCCGTGCTGGCGGCGCGCGGCCGGCGTGTAGATCTCGAGCCGGTAGTGGAAGTCGAACAGCCGCAGCGCCCGCTCGCGGTGCCAGACCAGCGAGTCGAACGGACCGAGCAGCGCGGCGGCGGAGATCGCGCGCGGCGTGGCGGCGTCCGGGTCGAGCAGCCCCGGCTGGGCCCAGCCCTCGACCTCGACCGGCGCCAGCGCGCCGGCCTCGATCAGCTCGGCGATGCGCGGCGCCGCGGCCGGCCGCTTGAGCCGGAAGTAGTCGGCGAGATCGGCGGCGGTGGCCACGCCCAGCGCCTGGGCGGCGCGCCGGAGCAGCGCGCGGTGGGCCTCGTCGACCGACGGCGTCGGCGTCGCCAGCACCTCGGCCGGCAGCACCCGCTCGGGCAGATCGTAGAGCCGCTCGAAGCTGCCCGGCCGGCGGGTCGCGGTCAGCTCCCCGGACCAGAACAGGAACTCGACCGCGCGCTTGTGCGGGCTCCACGCCCACCAGCCGCTCTTGATCCGGGGACCGCCGCCGGCGAGCTCGCCGGCGGCGAGCGGGCCGCGCTCGCGGATCTGCGCCAGCACGTCGTCGCACAGCGCGCGCTCGTCGCGGCCCGTGCGCGCGACCGCGCCCCAGACGTTGTCGCCGCTGCGCGCCGCGGTCATGCGCCAGCGCAAGAGCGGGTGCAGCGCGACCGGGCACAGGCTGGCCTCGTGGCCCCAGTACTCGAACAGCTCGCGCCGCGCCACCGCCGCCGACAGCAGGTCGCGCGGGTGCGGCCCGAGCCGCGCCCACAGCGGCAGCTCCTGCGCGCGCACCAGCACGTTGACCGAGTCGAGCTGCACCAGCTGGACCCGCGCCAGGAGCGCCCGCAAGGTCGTCGCGGTCGCGCGGGCCGGCCGCGCCCGATCGAAGCCCTGGGCCGCCAGCGCGATCCGCCGCGCGGCGCCAATCGACAGCCGCGCTCGACGCGGTGTGCGGACCATGCCGCGAGGGTAGACCACCGCGGCGCCGGCCGTGGCGGTATCGTCGGGCCATGAAGATCGCGCTGACCCCGCTCGAGTTCTTGCGCCGGGCCCGGCGCCTGCACGGCGCCCGCACCGCGGTCGTCGACGGCGCGCTGCGCTTCACCTACGCCGAGCTGGGCGCGCGCTGCGATCGCTGGTCGGCGGCGCTGGCCGACCTCGGCGTGACCCGCGGCGATCGCGTCGTCACGATCGCGCCCAACACCCACGCCCAGCTCGAGGCCTACTACGCGGTGCCGCAGCTGGGCGCGGTGCTGGTGCCGGTCAACTACCGGCTGACCGCCGCCGACTTCGCGTACGTGATCACGCACTCGGGCGCGACGATCGTGTGCGCGCACCCCGACTACCTCGACCTCGTCGATCAGATCCGCGATCAGGTCCCGGGCGTCCGCCACTTCGTCGCGTACGAGGGCGCCCGCGCCGGCTGGGCCGACTACGAGGCGCTGATCGCGGCCGCGCCGACGGCGTTCGCGCGGGTCGAGGTCGACGAGGACGATCCGATCTCGATCAACTACACCAGCGGCACGACCTCCCAGCCCAAGGGCGTGGTCATCACCCACCGCAACGCCTACCTCAACAGCGTCGGTACGCTCGTGCACGTGCCGATGTCGCCGGCCGACCACTACCTGTGGACGCTGCCGATGTTCCACGCCAACGGCTGGACCTTCGTCTGGACCGTCACCGCGGTCGGCGGCCGCCACGTGTGCCTGCGCAAGATCGACCCCAAGGTCATCTTCGCGCTGATCACCGCCGAGCAGGTGACGATGCTGTGCGCGGCGCCGACGGTGCTGATCGGCATCGCCAGCGCGCCGGCCGAGGTCCGGACCGGGGCGCCGCGCGGCGTGCGGGTGCTGACCGCGGGCGCGCCGCCGGCCGCGGCCACGATCGAGCGGGTCGAGGACGAGCTCGGCTGGACGATCACCCACGTCTACGGCCTGACCGAGACCGCGCCGTTCATCAGCATCAGCGAGACCTGGCCCGAGCACGCCGGCCTGACCGCGGCCGAGCGCGCGCGCCACAAGGCCCGGCAGGGGGTCGAGCTGATCACGTCGGGCGAGCTGCTGGTCGTCGACGAGGCCGGCCACGAGGTCGCCCACGACGGCGCCACGCTGGGCGAGATCGTCGTGCGCGGCAACGTCGTCATGGCCGGCTACTACCAGGACCCCGAGGCCACCGCGCGCGCGTTCCTGGGCGGCTACTTCCACTCCGGCGACGCCGCCGTGGTCCACCCCGACGGCTACGTCGAGATCCGCGACCGGTTCAAGGACGTGATCATCAGCGGCGGCGAGAACATCTCGTCGGTCGAGGTCGAGGGCGTGCTGCTGCGCCACCCGGCGGTGCTCGAGGCCGCGGTCGTGGGCCTGCCCGACGAGAAGTGGGGCGAGGCGCCGCACGCGTTCGTCGTGCTGCGGGCCGGCGCCACCGCCACCGCCGACGAGCTGCGCGCGTTCACGCGCGCCAACCTGGCCCACTGGAAGGCGCCGAAGTCGGTGCGGTTCGTCGACGAGCTGCCCAAGACCGCGACCGGCAAGATCCAGAAGTACGTGCTGCGCGCCGGCCACGCCGCGATCGCGGCGCAGTAGCCGGTATGCTCGCGGCCGTGCCCGATCCGGTGTTCCTGTTCGGCGCCGGCTCGATGCTGGGCTGGTCGATCTGGTGCGCCCGCGGCGACCTCGACGTGGTCGGGTTCGGCAACCGCGACCGCGCGCGCTGGCCGGCGGGGATCGAGCGCGGGCTGCACCTCAACGACCCGGCCGCGGTCGCGGCGCTGTTCGCCGTCGCCCGGCCGCGGCTGATCATCCACTGCGCCGGCGTGTGCGACGTCGAGACGTGCGAGACCTCGCCGGGGTTCGCGCACGAGGTCAACGTCGACGGCACCCGCCTGCTGCTCGCGCACGCGCCGGCCGACGCGCGGATCGTCTACTGCTCGAGCGACCACGTCTTCGGCGGCGACGCCGGGCCCTACGACGAGGACGCCGCGGTCGCGCCGATCAGCGTCTACGGGCGGACCCGGGTCGCGGCCGAGCGCCTGGTGCTGGCCCGGGCCAACACGCTGGTCGTGCGCTCGGGCCTGTGGATCGGACCGTCGGCGACCGGTCGCATCGGCCACCTCGACTGGCTGCGCCACCGTCACCGGCGCGGGCTCCCGATGACGGTGGTCACCGACGAGGTCCGCTCGGCGGTGTGGGCCGCGGACGGCGCCCGGCGGGTGTGGGCGCTGGCGCGCGCGCCGATCACCGGCGTCCGGCACGTCACCGCGACCCGGGCGGTGGCGCGGCCCGAGATCGCGCGCTACGTCGACCGCCACTTCGCGATCGGCGCGACCTTCGACGTGCAGCCGCGGCGGACGCGTCGGACCCCGCACATCGGCAACGTCGAGCTGGCCACGCGCCACCGCGACGACCTGGCCGCGCCGCTGCCCGCGGTCGTGCCGGGCCCTGCTACGGTCACCTCATGATCCATGCTGGCGACCCGGTCCCGTCCGTGATGATCAAGCAGGCCACCGGCGACGGCCCGCGCGACGTCGACCCGGCCGCGCTGTTCGCCGGCAAGCACGTCGTCATGTTCTCGCTGCCGGGCGCGTTCACGCCGACCTGCTCGAGCCAGCACCTGCCGGGCTACGTCGCGCGCCACGCCGAGCTGGTCGCGCGCGGCGTCGACCTGGTCGTGTGCCTCGCGGTCAACGACGCCTGGGTGATGCAGGCCTGGGGCGAGGCCCACGACGCGCTCACCAAGATCGTCCTGCTCGCCGACGGCAACGGCGCGTTCACGCGCGCGCTCGGCCTCGAGGCCGACCTGTCGGCGGCGCACCTGGGCGAGCGGGCCCGGCGCGCGCTGATCACCTTCCGCGACGGCGTCGTGGCGCTGGTCGCGGTCGAGGCCCCGGGCAAGCTCGAGGTCAGCGGCGCCGACGCGTGCATGACGTCGCTGGCGTGACCGCGCGCGCGGGGCTCAAGGCTGCTTGGGCCCCTTGGGCTTGCGGCCGAAGCGGAACAGCCGCCGGAAGAAGCCAGCGATGCTGGCGCCGATCGCGCGGACCAGCAGCGGCAAGGCGTTGAGCGTCGCCTCCTCGGACGGCGGCCGCTTGGCGATGGACCGGGCCGGCTGCGGGCCCGGGAACGGCGACGCCGTGGTCGTGAGGTCGGTCGGGACGGGCTTCGTCGCCGGCGCGGGCGCCGCGGTCGGCGCGGCCTCGACCGGTGCGTCATCGCCGGTCGCCGGCCCCGTCGGCGCGTCGGTCGACGCCGCCGCGGCGGGCGCGGGCGCCGCATCGGGCGCGACCTCGGCGGCGCCCGTGGGCGCGGGCTCAGCGGCCTCCGCGGGCGCGGCCGCGGCGACGGCCTCCGCGGGCGCGGCCTCCGCGGCGGCCTCGGGCTCCTGCTCGAGCATCGCCTGGGCCCGGGCCGAGAACTGCTTGAACAGCTGCGCCGACACCGCCTTGATCAGGCCGCGGCCGAACGTCACCAGCTTGCCGGCGATGTCGACGTCGGCGACGACGCGCAGCTCGCTGCCGCCGTCGACCGCGACCACCGCGCCGGTCATCGTCAGCTTGGCGGTGCCAGCGCCGTTCTTGTCCTTGCCCTCGCCGAGGATCTTGACCGTGTGCCCGTCGCCATCGATCTCCGACATCGTGGCCTTGCCCGCGAACAGCGTCGTGACCGGGCCGACCTTGACCTTCATGTGCCCGAGGAAGACGTGCTCGGACTCGGCGCCGTCGTAGGTCGCGCCCGGCAGGCACTGCACGACCCGCTCGGGATCGAGCAGGAACTGCCAGACCCGCTCGACCGGGGCGTTGATGACGATGCGCTCTTCGATCGTGAGGGTGGACATGGGTCAGCTCCGAGCAGGGGGCGCGGCCCGCACCGCGGCCAGGGCCGCGGGGGTGTCGACGTCGAGGAGGATGGCCGGGTCGTCGAGCTCGACCAGCTGCACGCGGTCGGGGTCGCGGTCGATCAGCGCGCGCGCGCCGACGTCGCCGGTCAGGGTCATCATGTCGGCGAAGTGCCGGCGCGCCCACAGGATCGGGTTGCCGCGCTTGCGCGCGCAGGTCGGGATGATGATCGAGCGCGCGGGCGCGGCCGCGGCCGCGGCGATCAACGCGTCGAGGTGCGCGGCGGTGACCCGCGGCATGTCGCCCAGGCACACCAGCGCGGCGTCCGCGTCGGTGGCGGCGACCGCCGCCACGCCGACCCGCAGCGATGTCGACAGGCCGTCGGCGAAGTCGGGGTTGTGGGCGAAGGTCACGTCGAGGCCGGCCAGCGCGGCGCGGACGCCGTCGGCGTCGGCGCCCGTGACCACGACCACCGGGCGCGCGGCCGAGGCCTGGACGGCGGCGACGGTGCGGCGGATCAGCGGCTCGCCGTCGAGCAGCGCGGTCAGCTTGCCGCCGCCCATGCGGGTGCCGCGACCCGCGGCCAGGACGATCGCCGCGACCCGCGGGGCCTCAGCCGCGGCCGCGTCGCCCGAGCGCGGGGACGGCCGCGCCGCCGGCTCGTCGAGCAGGCCGCCGACGCCGAGCCCGGCCAGGTCCGCGGCGGTGATCGGCACGTCGGCGCACACGCGCTCGAGCACCCAGTCGAAGCCCGAGCGCTTGCGCGAGCGCGCGCAGCCGGGCACGCCGATCACGGTCGCGTCGCCGAGCGCGCCCAGCAGCAGCAGGTTGCCGGGGTCGACCGGCATGCCGAGCCGGACCAGCGCACCCCCGGCGGCGACCAGCGCCGCCGGGATCACGTCGCGGCGATCCATGATCGCCGACGCGCCCAGCGCCAGCAGCAGATCGCAGCCGTCGGCGCGCAGCGCCGCCAGCGCCGCCGCGACCGCGCCGACGTCGTGCTCGACCTGCAGCGTCTGCACCAGCGCGCCGCCGCAGCCCGCGACCCGCGCGCGCTGCACCGCGATCGTGCGCTCGAGGGCGGCCGCGGCGGTGTCGGCGAACCGGGTCAGCACCAGGCCGGCCCGGCGCGCGCGCCACGGGTGGAGCGTCACGGCGCCGCGCACCGCGGCGGCGGCGGCCGCGACCGACGCGGCCGCCGCGGCGAACGGGATGATCTTGACCGTGGCGACGAGCTCGTCGGCCGCGACCGGCGCGTGGGCCGCGACCGTGGCGACGGTGATCGCCTCGTCGATCGCGTTGGCACCGGCGATCGCGGCGCCGTCGATCGTGACCAGCCCGGCGGCGGTGACGTGCAGGTTGGCGCGGCCGGTGCGCGCGGCGGCGGCGCGCACGCCGGGCCCGACCAGCGCCGCGGCCACGATCGCGGCCGCGGTGTCCTCGTCGAGCTCGCCCGGCTCGAGCCGCGCGCACACCACCGTCGCGTGGCCGGCCGCGGCCAGCGCGGCCACGTCGGCCGCGGTCAGGACCGTGCCCTTCTTGAGCACGCGGTCGGCGGCGTGGAGCGTGTGGGCCAGGACCGCGCCGACGGCCTCGGCCGCGGCCACGGCGCCGAACCTCACGCCGCGCCCCGCAGGGTCGCGACGATCTCGCCCAGGATCGACACCGCGATCTCGGCCGGCGTGCGCGCGCCGATCCGCAGCCCGACCGGGCCGTGCAGGCGATCGAGCGCGGCCGCGGCGACGCCGCCCTCGCCCAGCCGGGTCCGGCGCGCGGCGTGGGTCTTCGTCGAGCCCAGGCAGCCGACGTAGAACGCCGGCGTCGCCAGCGCCGCGATCAGCGCCGGATCGTCGAGCTTGGGATCGTGGGTCAGCGTGACCACGGCCGTGCGCGCGTCGGGGGCCAGCGCGGCGAGGGCGTCGTCGGGCCACGCCGTCACCAGCGCCCGGCCCGGGAACCGGGCCGCGGTCGCGAACGCGCGCCGCGGATCGACGATCGTGATCGCGAACCCGGCCACGGCCGCGATCTGCGCCAGCGGCTCGGCGACGTGGACCGCGCCGACGATGATCAGCCGCAGCGGCGGGTTGTGCGGCTCGAGCAGGACCGGCGTCGGCGCGTCGTGCACCGTCGCCTGATCGGTGCGCAGCGCGTCGGCCACCGCCGCCGTCAGCGCCGCGGGCGCGTCGGCCGGCGTGCACAGCCGCTGGTCGCTGCCGTCGAGCCAGGTCGCCAGCACCACCGGGCGGCCGGCGGCGCGGGCCGCCCGCAGCTCGGCCAGGAGCGCCGCCCTCACGCGACCGCCTCGACGAAGATCTCGACCTTGCCGCCGCAGGCCAGGCCGACCTCCCACGCGGTCGCGTCGCTGACGCCGAAGGCGAGCACGCGCGGCGCGCCGCCGGCCATGACCTCGAGCGCCTCGGTGATGACCGCGCCCTCGATGCAGCCGCCCGACACCGAGCCGACGAACTCGCCGCGCTGATTGACCGCGAGCTTGGACCCGGCCGGGCGCGGCGAGCTGCCCCAGGTGCGGACCACGGTCGCGAGCGCGACCCCCAGCCCCTCGGCGCGCCACGCGGCGGCCTGGGCCAGGACGGCGTCGAGATCGTGCGCGGTCGCGGTCACCTGCGCTAGCGTAGCCCGTGGCCTCGGACCCGGCATCGTGGCGGCGTGACTTTCCCGCGCTCGCGCAGCGCCCGCACGGGCGTCGGCTCGCGTACCTCGACAGCGCCTCGACGACGCTCAAGCCCCAGGCGGTGATCGACGCTGTCGTGCGCGTGTTCACCGCGCAGGCGGGCAACGTCGGCCGCGGCGTCCACGCGCTGGCCGAGGCCGCGACCGCCGCGTTCGACGACGCCCGGGCCGCGGTCGCGGGCTTCCTCGGCGGCGCGCCCGACGAGGTCGTCTTCACCCGGGGCACCACCGAGGCGATCAACCTGGTGGCCCAGGCCTGGGGCCCGACCGCGCTCGGCCCCGGCGACGCGATCGTCGTGTCCGCGCTCGAGCACCACGCCAACCTGGTGCCGTGGCAGGTGCTGTGCGCGGCCCGCGGCGCCGAGCTGCGGATCGCGCCGCTCGATCCCGCCGGCGCGATCGATCTGCCGGCGCTGCGCGCGCTGCTCGACCCGCGCGTCAAGCTGGTCGCGGTGTGTCACCTGTCGAACGTGCTCGGCACGATCGCGCCGGTCGCGGCGATCGCCGCCGCCGCGCACGCGGTCGGCGCGCTGGTGCTGGTCGACGGCGCCCAGGCGGTCGCGCACCTGCCGGTCGACGTGGCCGCGCTCGGCTGCGACTTCTACGCCTGCTCCGGCCACAAGCTCTACGCGCCGCCGGGCGCGGGCGCGCTGTGGGGGCGGCGGGCGCTGCTCGCGGCGATGCCGCCGTGGCAGACCGGCGGCGAGATGGTGGCGTCGGTCGAGGCGACCCGTGCGCGCTTCCGGGCGCCGCCGCACCGGTTCGAGGCCGGCACCCCCGACATCGCCGCGGTGATCGGCCTGGGCGCCGCGCTCGCGTACCTCGCGCACCTCGATCGCGCGGCCGTCGCCGCCCACGAGGCCGCGCTGCACGCCTACCTGGTCGAGCGCCTGACCGCGACCGCGGGCGTGACCGTGCTCGGCCGCCCGACCGCCGCGGTCGTCGCGTTCACCGTCGCCGGGGTCCACCCGCACGACCTCGCGACGATCGTCGATCGCGAAGGCGTCGCGGTGCGCAGCGGCCACCACTGCGCCGAGCCCCTGCACCGCGCGCTCGGCGTCGCCGCCAGCGCCCGGGCGTCGCTGGGCCTGTACAGCGACGCGGCCGACGTCGACCAGCTGTGCGCCGCGATCGCGACCGCGCGGGCTATGCTGGCGCCGTGACCGACGCGCGCGCGCTCTACCAGGCGATCATCGTCGAGCACGATCGCCACCCGCGCAACGCCGGGCCGCTGGCGACCGCGACCCACCACGGCGCGGTCGACAACCCGCTGTGCGGCGACGAGGTCACCGTCCACGTCGAGGTCGACGGCGCCGGCGCGATCGCCGCGGTCACGTTCGAGGCCCGCGGCTGCGCGCTGGCCCGGGCCGCGGCGTCGCTGATGACCGAGCGCGTGCGCGGCCTCGACCGCGCCGCCGTCGCCGCGCTGGTCGAGCGCTTCGCCGGGTTCGTGCGGACCGACGCGGTCGACGCGGTCACCGATGCGACCGACCTCGGCGACCTGACCGCGTTCGTCGGCGTGCGCCAGTTCCGCTCGCGCCAGGCGTGCGCGACCCTGCCGTTCCGGGCCCTGGTCGCGGCCCTCGGCTGAACCGCGAGCCGCGGTCAGCGCCGCGGCGCGCCCGCCGCGAGCGCCGCCGCCAGCGCGTCGAGGCTGTCGAGGTCGTGGACCGGCCGGTGCTCGTCGACGTTGGGCAAGAGCGCCCGCACGCCGCCGGCGCGCGGCTCGAAGCCGGCGTAGCGCAGGAGCGGGTTGAGCCAGATCAGCCGCCGGCACGAGCGGCGCAGCCGCGCGACCTCGGCCCCGAGCTCGCCGGGATCGTCGCGGTCGAGGCCGTCGGTGACCAGCAGCACGACCGCGCCCTGCCCGAGCACCCGCCGCGACCACGCGCGGTTGAACTCGCGCAGGCACGCGGTCAGGCGCGTCCCCGACGACCAGTCGCCGACCTCGGCGCCGCACCGCGCCAGCGCAAGGTCGACGTCGCGCTGCCGCAGCGCCCGGGTCACGTTGGTCAGGCGGGTCGCGAACACGAACACGTGGCCGCGGCCGCGGTGCGCGAGCAGCGTGTGCAGGAACCGCAGCACCATCTCGCTGTAGCGCCCCATCGAGCCCGAGATGTCGCACAGCGCCACCACCGTCGGCGGGCGGGTCAGGCGTCGGCGCCGGCGCAGCTCGAGCAGCGCGCCGCCCCGGGCCAGCGCGGTCCGGACCGTGCGCGCACGATCGATCTCGCGGCCGCGGGCGTCGGGCCGGGTCCGCCGGGTCACCAGCGGGCGCACGTCGAGCTCGAGCCGGCGCACCAGCGCCCGGGCCCGGTCGAGCTCCTCGGCGCTGAGCTGATCGAAGTCGCGGTGGCGCAGCACCTCGTCGGACGAGTACGCCAGGAACGTGTCGATCCGCGGCGCCGGCGCGGTCGGTGGCGGCGGGCTCGGCGGCGCCGGCGGCCGCCACGCCTCGCTCAGCCGCCGCGACACCGAGCGGTTGATCGGCGTCTTCATCTGCGGCAGCAGCAGCGCCAGCGCGCTGTGGGCGCCCATCGGATCGCGCCAGAACAGCCGGAACGCCTCGTCGAACAGCTCGTGCTCGCTGGCGCGCCGCACCAGCACCGCGTGCAGCGCCCAGTAGAACTCGTCGCGCACCGTCGCGTCGATCGCCGCCACCGCGCGCTGCGCGTCGAGCGCGTCGCCCGGCCCCAGGCGCAGCCCGGCCCGGCGCAAGAGCCGCACGAAGTGCGTGACGTTGGCGGCCAGGCGCGCGCCGGTCGGGGCCGGCCGGCCCCGCGCCTCGGCGTCGCTCACGGCGCGCCGGTGCGGGCCGCGTCGGTCAGCGCCCGGACCCGATCGCCGGTGATGCGCGCCAGGTCGTCCTGGTACTTGAGCAGCACCCCGAGCGTGGCCTCGACCGTGGCCGGGTCGAGCTCGACCGAGCCCAGCGCCACCAGCGCGTGGCCCCAGTCGAGGGTCTCGGCCACGCCCGGCAGCTTGAACAGGTCGCTCGCGCGCAGGCGCTGGACGAACCCGACGATCTGCGCCGCCAGCGCCGCCGGCACCTCGGGCGCGCGCGCCGCCAGGATCGCCAGCTCGCGCTCGGCGCTGGGATACCCGATCCAGTGGTACAGGCACCGGCGCTTGATCGCGTCGTGGATCTCGCGCGTGCGGTTCGACGTCAGGATCACGATCGGCGGCGCCGCCGCGCGCACGGTGCCGTACTCGGGGATCGTCACCTGGAAGTCCGACAGCAGCTCGAGCAGGAACGCCTCGAACGGCTCGTCGGTGCGGTCGAGCTCGTCGATCAGCAGCACCGGCGGCCCGGCCGGGTCCGGCGCCAGCGCCTCGAGCAGCGGCCGTCGCCGCAGGAACCGCTCGCTGTACAGATCGGCGCGCGCGTCGCCGCCGCCCTCGGCCAGGCGGACCTCGAGCATCTGCTTGGCGAAGTCCCACTCGTACAGCGCCGAGGTGACGTCGAGGCCCTCGTAGCACTGCAGGCGGATGAGCTTGCGGCCCAGCGCCGCGGCCAGGGCCTTGGCGACCTCGGTCTTGCCGACGCCGGCGTCGCCCTCGAGCAGCACCGGCTTGCCCAGCCGGAGCCCGAGGAACAGCACCGTCGCCAGGCTGGCGTCGGTCAGGTACCGCTGACCGGCCAGCGCGGCCGTGAGCTCGGTGACCGAGGCCGGGACCGTCACGCCAGCGCGGCCTGGACCGCGCGCTTGGCCATCACGCCGATCAGGTGCGCGCGGTACTCGGCGCTGGCCTCGGCGTCGCCGTTGAGGTCGTCGGCCGGCACGGTGATCCCGTCGAGCGCGCCGGGCGTGAACGACGCGGCGAGCGCCGCCTCCATCGCCGGCACCCGGAACACGACCGGCCCAGCGCCGGTGACCGCGACCCGCACGCCGTCGGCGGTGTCCGCCACCATCACGCCCACCAGCGCGTACTTCGACGCCCGGTGCGCGAACTTGACGTAGCCAGCCCGCTTGGGCACCGGGAAGCGCACGGCGGTGACCAGCTCATCGGGCGCGAGCGCCGACTCGAACAGCCCGGTGAAGAAGTCGGCCGCGGCGATCGAGCGCCGATCGGTCACGACCGTCGCGCCCAGCGCGACCAGCGCCGCCGGGTAGTCGGCCGCGGGATCGGCGTGCGCCACCGAGCCGCCGAGCGTGCCGCGGTTGCGCACCTGCGGATCGCCGATGCCGCCCGCCAGCGCCGCCAGCGCCGGGATGGCCTGGGCGACCTCGGCCGAGCGGTGGACGGCGTCGTGGGTGACCAGCGCGCCGATCGCGACGGTGGCGCCGTCGACCCGGATCTCGGCCAGCCCCGGGATCTTGGCCAGCGAGATCAGATCGCTCGGCTCGGCCAGCTCGAGCTTGAGCACCGGCAGGAGGCTCTGGCCGCCGGCCAGGAACTTGCCGCTGTCCTTGCTCGTCATCAGCGCGACCGCGTCGACGATCGTCGTGGGCGTGTGGAACTCGAAGTCCTTCATGGTCAGGCTCCCTTCTTCGCGGCCTGGATCGCGCGCCAGACCTTCTCGGGCGTGGCCGGCATCGACATGTCGGTGACGCCGACCGGCGCGAGCGCGTCGAGCACGGCGTTGATGACCGCCGGCGGACAGCCGATCGCGCCGACCTCGCCGACGCCCTTGACGCCGAGCGGGTTGTGCGTGCACGCGGTGACGTGGTTGCCGACCTTGAAGTTCGGCAGGTCGGCCGCGCGCGGCATGCAGTAGCTCATGTACGAGCCGGTCAGGAGCTGACCCTCGGCGTCGTAGACCGCCTCCTCGAGCAACGCCTGGCCGATGCCCTGGGCCAGGCCGCCGTGGGCCTGACCGTCGACGATCATCGGGTTGACGATCACGCCGACGTCGTCGGCGATGGCCACGTCGACCACCTCGACCACGCCGGTCTCGGGGTCGATCTCGACCTCGACCAGGTGAGTGCCGCCCGGGAACGTGAAGTTCTTGGGGTCGTAGAACGCCGACTCCTCGAGCCCGGGCTCGACCGTCTCGATCGGGTAGTTGTGCGGCACGTAGGCGGCGAACGCGACCTCGCCGAACGCCTTGACCCGATCGGTGCCGACGACGCGGTACTGGCCGTCCTTGAACTCGACGTCGGCGACGTTGGCCTCGAGCAGGTGCGCCGCGATCTTCTTGCCCTTGTCGACGATCTTGTCGAGCGCCTTGACGATCGCCGAGCCGCCGACCGCGAGCGAGCGCGAGCCGTAGGTGCCCATGCCGAACGGGATCCGGTCGGTGTCGCCGTGGACGACCTCGACGTTGTCGATCGACACGCCGAGGCGCTCGCAGATGAGCTGCGCGAACGTGGTCTCGTGGCCCTGGCCGTGCGAGTGCGTGCCGGTGAACACGGTCACGCCGCCGGTCGGGTGGACGCGGACGTTGGCGGCCTCGTACAGGCCGGCCCGGGCGCCGAGCGCGCCGACCAGCGCCGACGGCGCGATGCCGCAGGCCTCGATGTAGGTCGAGATGCCGAGCCCGCGCAGCTTGCCGCGCGCGGCCGCCTCGGCGCGGCGCGCCGGGAAGCCGGCGTGATCGATCGCCGCGAGCGCCAGGTCGAGCGTGGCCTGGTAGTCGCCGATGTCGTACTGCAGCGCGACCTGGGTCTGGTACGGGAACTGATCGGGCTGGATCAGGTTCTGCCGGCGCAGCTCGACCGGGTCGCGGCCGAGCTCGCGCGCGGCCTTGTCGACGAGCCGCTCGAGCAGGTAGCTGGCCTCGGGCCGGCCGGCGCCGCGGTAGGCGTCGACCGCGACGGTGTTGGTGAAGATGGCCTTGACCTCGGCGTAGATCGCCGGGAAGTCGTAGGGCCCCGACAGCAGCGTCGCGTAGAGGTAGGTCGGCACCGCCGGCGCGAACGTCGACAGGTACGCGCCCATGTTGGCGTAGGTGTGGACCCGCAGGCCCAGGAACTTGCCGCTGGCGTCGACCGCGAGCTTGGCGACCGAGTGGTGATCGCGCCCGTGGGCGTCGGTCAGGAACGCCTCGCTGCGATCGGAGGTCCACTTGACCGGCCGGCCCACGCGCCGCGACGCCCACAGCACCAGCAGCTCCTCCGCGTAGTGGAAGATCTTGGAGCCAAAGCCGCCGCCGACGTCGGGCGCGACCACGCGCAGCTTGTGCTCGCTGACCTTGAGCGTGAACGCGCCGAGCAGGAGCCGCGTCAGGTGCGGGTTCTGCGACGTGGTGTAGAGCGTGTAGTGATCGGTCGCGGTCTCGTAGTGGCCGTTGGCCGCGCGCGGCTCCATCGCGTTGGGCGCGACCCGGTTGTTGGTGACGTCGATCTCGATCACCCGGGCGGCCTGGGCGAACGCGGCGTCGGTCAACGCCGGATCGCCGATGTGCCAGTCGAAGCACACGTTGCCGGGCGCCTCGTCCCAGACCCGGGGCGCGCCGTCGGCGACCGCGTCGTCGAGGCGCGCCGCCGCGGGCAGCACGTCGTAGTCGACGTCGACCAGCCCGGCCGCGGCCTTGGCGGCGGCCTTCGAGGTCGCGATCACCATCGCGACCGGATCGCCGACGTGGCGGACCTTGCCCTGGGCCAGCGCCGGGTGCGGCGGCTCGACCATGTTCGAGCCGTCCTTGCTCTTGACCAGCCAGCCGCAGGGGATGCCGCCGAGCCCGTCGGCGGCGACGTCGGCGCCGGTCAGCACCGCGAGCACGTCGGGCGCGGCCAGCGCGGCGGCGGTGTCGATCGCGGTGATGACCGCGGCCGCGTGGGGCGAGCGCACGAACATCGCGTAGGTCTGATCGGCCAGCACCAGATCGTCGGTGTACTGGCCCTTGCCGAGGAGGAACCGCCGATCTTCCTTGCGGCGGACCGAGGCGCCGATGCCGGTGGTGGTCATCACTTGCCTCCGCGCATGCCGTCGGCGCCGGCGCGCACGGCCTTGACGATGTTGTGGTAGCCGGTGCAGCGGCACAGGTTGCCCTCGAGCCAGTGGCGGACCTCGCCCTCGGTCGGGGTCGTCGCGCTGCGCGCGCACAGATCGGTCGAGCTCATGATCATGCCGGGCGTGCAGAAGCCGCACTGCAGGCCGTGGTGCTCCTTGAACGCCGCCTGCATCGGGTGCAGCTCGCCGCCCTGGGCCATGCCCTCGATCGTGGTCAGGGCCGCCCCGTCGGCCTCGACCGCGAGCATCGTGCACGACTTGACCGAGCGGCCGTCGACGTGGACCACGCACGCGCCGCACTGGCTGGTGTCACAGCCGACGTGGGTGCCGGTGAGGCGCAGGTGCTCGCGCAGCGCCTCGACCAAGAGCGTGCGCGGGGCGCAGTCGACGGTGAGTTCCTTGCCGTTGACCTTGAGCGTGACCGTGGCCATGGAGCCTCCTGCGGACGGAATAGATCATGGCCACGCGCGCGCGCGGCCCCGGATGCCGACACGATCCTGCACCGACGCCGCGACCGCAATCATGGTTACGCCGAAAACACGGACAGCCCGACACGCCGCAGCGCGTCGAAGCGCTGGGCGGGTGCGGGCAGGTGGCGCGCCGATCGCGGCGCGCGGCTGGGGCGACCTCGACGAGGCCTGCCCCAGGTGAGCGATCAGCCCTTGGCGAGCTCGAACAGCTGCTGCAGCTTCATCGCGAGCATCGGGTCGCCCGAGACGCGGAGCTTGCCCTGGAAGTAGAGCTGCATGCCGGCGTTGGGATCGCCCAGCATGGTCTTGAAGTCGTCGTGCGCGATCTCGATCGAGCACTGGGCCGTGCCGCTGTCGCCGCGCACGCAGGTGGGCGGGTCGCTGGTCAGGTCGACGGTCCACTCGCCGCCGCCCTCGCCGCTGATCTTGAACCCGTAGATGGCGTTCACCTCGCGGGCCTTGTCGGCGTGCTCCTTGAGGCCGTGGGGGATCGCAACATCGAACGTCTCGGTTGCGTTGGTGGGCAGTGCGGTCATGGACGAATCCTCCGTAGAGCCTGATGCGTGGGTCGCGGGGTCCGCGCCCGATGAAGCCGGCTGTGTACCGCGGCGCGTCAGGAGGGTCAAGGCTGGCTCGCTACGAGGAAAGGACAGGAAAGCGGTCGCGCTGTGACGGCCCCGCCTCGACCGCGCGCGCGCCTGCCACGCCGTGCCAGCGACGGCGGCGCGGCCATCGCTGACGACATCGACTACGGTCCACGTCGCCATGCGCCTGCCCCACCTCCTCGTCCCGCTCACCCTCCTCGCCGCCTGCGGCGACAACTCCGGCCCCGCGCTCGAGCCCGACGCGCAGGCGCTCGTCTGCACGCCGCCGGCGGCCGAGCTGCCGACCTCGGGCCCGTTCGCGAGCCCCGACGACCTGCCGCTGCCCACCGACTGCGTCGCCGGCGGCCTGCGCGATCTGCCGGGCCGCTGGTTCGTCGCCGACCTGACCCGGCTGTTCACGTTCGCGTACCCGCGCTTCGAGGGCAGCTGCGACGTCGGCTTCCAGCAGTTCGGCGAGCCCGCCGACGACCCCGACGTCAGCGACGGCTTCGCGCACCACACCTGGTCCGACGGCACCCGGTATTACGCGCGCACGTACTACAAGTTCGGCGCGTCGTTCGAGTACGTCGTGGCCAGGACCGCGTGCGTCCGCGCCGACGGCTCGCTCGCGGTCACCGGCGGCTTCTACACCACCGACCAGGGCGAGCTCGTCTACACCGAGCAGGGCACCCGGTTCGGGGTCAAGGACGAGCCGGCCCGGGGCCTGACCCGGCTGGGCGGGCTGGCGCGCTGGGGCGCGCTCGGCGACCGCGCGATCGTCGGCTACAACGTCGTCGTCGACGGCGACGTCGCGTTCGTGGTCGGGCCCGAGGGCCTCGACACGATCGACGTCAGCGACCCGGCCGCCCCGGCCCACCTCGGCCACGTCGGCGGCGGCCAGCAGGACGGCTTCAACGACGTGCGCGTGGTCCGCGGCGCCGGCCGGGTCGTCGCGTTCTGCTCGGCCCTGCAGGACAACGTCACCGCGGTCATCGACGTCACCGATCCGGCCGCGCCGGTGCGCCTGGCCGACCTGCCCGAGTACTCGCACTCGGTGTTCGTGCGCGCGGACGGCAACCGCACGCTGCTCTACCTCGCGACCTACACCAACGCGGTGCCGGTCTACGACGTCACCAACCCGCGCCAGCCGATGCGCCTCGGCGCGCCGGTGGTGCCGGGCGAGGAGGCCGGCATCCACGACCTGCACGTCGTCGGCGATCTGATCTACGCCAACAACACCACCGCCGGCATGATCGCGATCGACGTCAGCGCCGGGCTCGACCAGCCGGCGGTCGAGCGCGGGCGCATCGCGACGACCTACAGCCACGCCAGCTGGGCCGCCACGATCGGCGGCCGACAGATCGTGATCCACGGCGACGAGGGCATGACGCCGACCGGCGGCGCGTTCATGCGGATCCTCGACGGCGATCCCGCGTCGGCGACGTTCATGACCGAGCTGGCGCGCTGGAGCACCCGGCCCGAGGTCGGCATCCACAACATGCAGATCGTCGGCACCAAGGCCTACGTCTCGCACTACCAGGACGGCATCCGGATCGTCGAGCTGGCCGACCCGACCCACCCGGTCGAGATCGCGCACTACAACACCTGGGACGAGGCCACCGCGCCCGGCGACGCGTTCGAGGGCGCGGTCGGGGTCCGGCCCGGCGCCGACGGCCTGGTCTACGTGGCCGACATCGCCCAGGGCCTGATCATCCTGCGCGAGACGCCCTAGCCCCGCCGCGCGCCGGCGCCGCACGCTTCGGCGGGGCCGCCGCAGCCCCGGCGGCGCGCTTCTGCCGGGCCGCCGTCGCCCTGCCCGCGCACGGATGCCGCGCGCTTCTGCGCGGCCGCCCGCTGGTGCCGCCGGCCCAGCGGGCGTAAGAGTACGGTCGAACCGATGGGCTCGCCGCTCGATGTCCTGCTCGCCGATGGTGTGATCGACGAGGTCCTCGGCCGCCTCAAGAGCGGCAAGGAGGCCGACATCTCGCTGGTCGTGCACCGCGGCGACGTGGTGGCCGCCAAGATCTACAAGGACCGCGCGACCCGCAGCTTCAAGAACAACGCCGAGTACAAGGAGGGCCGCAAGACCCGCAACACCCGCACCCAGCGGGCCATGGACAGCGGCGGCTCGTTCGGGCGCGCCGCCGCCGAGGAGGCGTGGAAGGCGGCCGAGGCGACCGCGCTCGGCAAGCTCGTCGCCCAGGGCGTGCGGGTGCCGCGCCCGATCATGTTCTACGAGGGCGTGCTGCTGATGGAGCTGGTCCGCGGCGCCGACGGCGAGGCGGCCAAGCGCCTGATCGACGTCGCCCTCGAGCCGAGCGCCGCGGCAGGGATCTACGAGGATCTGCGCGGCCAGATGGTCGCGATGCTGTGCTGCGATCTGATCCACGGCGATCTGTCGCCGTACAACATCCTCGCGGCCGCGGCCGGCCCGACGATCATCGACTTCCCGCAGGTGCTGTCGGCGGCGCACGCGTCGCGCGCCCAGCACTTCTTCCAGCGCGACTTCGACAACGTGCTGCGCTACTGCGCCGCCGCCGACCCGGCGCTGAAGGTGCGCGCCGCCGACGCCAGCGCGATCTGGCGCGCGTACACCGGGCGCTACCTGACGCCTGGGTTCGTGCCGCCGATCCCGCGCCCGCCGCCGCCGCCGCGTCGCCACGAGCCGCGCCGCCTCGACCCGCGCGCGGGCGGCCCCGAGCCCCGCCGCGACAACGCCCGCGGTCCCGAGCCTCGGCGCGGCGACGCGCGCGGTCCCGATCTCCGCGGTCCCGATCCGCGGCGCGGCGACGCCCGCGGTCCCGATCCGCGCGGTCCCGATCCGCGGCGCGGCGACGCCCGCGGTCCCGATCCGCGCGGTCCCGATCCTCGGCGCGGCGACGCCCGCGGCCCTGATCTCCGCGGTCCCGATCCGCGGCGCGGCGACGCCCGCGGTCCCGATCCGCGCGGTCCCGATCCGCGGCGCGGCGACGCCCGCGGTCCTGATCTCCGCGGTCCCGATCCGCGGCGCGGCGACGCCCGCGGCCCTGATCTCCGCGGTCCCGATCCGCGGCGCGGCGATCCGCGTCGCGCGCCCGGGCCCCACCCGCCGTCGAGGTCGCAGCCGCCCGGCCCGGCCCGCATCGACACCCGCCCCGCGTCGCCGCGCCCTCCGCGCCCCGCGCCGCCGCCACTGCGCGCACCGCGCCCGATGCCCCCGCGTCCCGCGCCGGGCTCCGACGGCGACCGGCCGCGCTCCCCCGGTCGCCAGCGCCGGCGCCGACGCTACGACTGAGCGCGGCGGTATGGGCGGTTGTTTTGGGCTGTGCGAGAAGTCACATCGCCGGCGACCGCGATAGGATGGCCGGATGAACAAAGTCCTGGGATTCGTGTGCGCTGCGGCGCTGCTTGGCTGTGGCAAGAGCGACAAGGGTGACAAGAAGCCGGCCGCGGGTCCGGCGCCCACCACCGGCGGCGCGACCGCGACCGGCGGCGCGACCGCGACCGGCGGCACCACGGGCGCCGCGACCGGCGCGCCGGCCACGGACGAGAAGCCGGCGCCGCCCGCCGACTCGTTCAAGGGCAAGGTCCGGGTCGTCAACCTGCTGGTCGATCGTGACGGCAAGGGCCAGGCGGTCGACGTCTGGGCCAAGCGGACGTTCACGAACGGCCCGGTGCGCCTGGCCGAGAACGTCGCCACCGGCACCGCGTCGCCGTGGTTCGCGACCCCCGACGGACACTCGGTGGTGATCGTGCCGGCCGGCGCCGGTCCCGACGCCCGGGACAAGGAGCTCGGCGGCCTGTCGCACGGCAAGGACGGCGAGATGTACAGCCACACGCTCACCCTCAACGACAGCGGCAAGCCGTCGGCGGGCCTGTCGAGCTTCAAGGCCGAGAAGCCGGCCGCGGGCCAGGGCCTGGTCGTGCTCGAGGCCGGCGCGTTCCAGGGTCACGCCGAGGCGTTCAAGCCGATGCTCGGCAGCTGGGGCTACGCGTTCAAGGTCGGCGACGGCAAGGCCTGCCGCGAGGGCCGCCAGAAGGGCCTGAACCTCGGCGGCACCAGCTACGTCGACTACGAGGTCCCGCCCGGCAAGGCCACGTTCGCGCTGCACATGGGCGACGACTACGACTGCAAGAAGCCGGCGGTGTACACCTTCGACGTCGACGTCGCCGCCGACGCCGCCACGATGGTCCATGTCTACACCCCCGACGCCAAGAGCATCGCGCACCTGACGCTGCCCCTCGACGTGTGAGCGGGCGCGGCGGTGTGATCAGCGGATCGTGTAGCCGAGGTGGATGGCGGGGAACACGGTCAGGGCGCTGGGCTCGTAGGTGCCGCCGCCGAGCGTGATCGGATCGGCGCCGAGCTGGTAGCCGACGCCGAGCCAGGGCGTGGCGTAGAGGTCGTGCGGCAGCCCGATCCGGTAGCCGAGGTTGACGCCGACGGCGAGCTGATGCTGGCGCGCGGCGAGGTCGGTGCCCTGGCGGCGGGCCTCGATCTCGAGCAGGCCAGCGTCGACGCCGGCGAACCAGCCGCGCTGGGTCGGGCCGACGAAGTACTGCAGCTTGGCGCCGTAGCCGGTGAAGGCGACGTCGAAGCCGTCGTCGTCGTGGGCGAACGCCGGCATGGCCATCGCGAAGTTGCCCAGGTCGACCCGCCAGTGCCCGGCGCCGAGGCCGACGTGGAGCGAGTGGCCGGCCAGCGCGTAGGCGGTGGGATCGATCTCGACGTCGGCCCGGAGGCTGGGCGCGGCGGCGGCGACGTCGGCGTCGGCGACGTCGGCGGCGGCGGTGGCGGTGGGGGCGAGGACGGTGACAGCGGCGAGGACCGTGGCGGTGAGGTGCTGCATGGCCACACTCTGGGGCCTGCGTGAGCGCATGGTAACTGCGCGAAAGCGCATGGTACTATACACGTGTGCATATCCCATGGAGCGAGGTCGAGCTGGTGGTCGCGATCGCCGACGCCGGCAGCCTGAGCAAGGCCGCGGCGGCGCTCGGCGTCACCCAGCCCACGGTCAGCCGGCGCCTGGCCGCCCTCGAGGCCGACCTCGGCGAGCCGCTGTTCGCCCGCAGCGTCGACGGCGCCGCGCTGACCGGGTTCGGCGAGCGGGTGCTCGAGCCGGCCCGCCGCATGGCCGGCTGCGCCGCCGAGGTGGCGCGCACCGCCGCCGCCGTCGACGCTCGCCCGCGCGGGGTCGTGCGCGTGACCGCGCCGCCGGGGATCGCGTTCGAGTTCCTGGCGCCGCTGGCGGTGCACCTGCGGGCCACGCTGCCCGAGCTCGAGCTCGAGGTGCGCTCGACGATCGACTACCTCGACCTCACCCGCGGCGACGCCGATCTCGCGCTGCGGATGCAGCCGCTGACCCGCCCGGATCTCCAGCGCGCCCTGGTCGCGGTCGCCAGCGTCGAGCACGGCGTCGCCGCGTTCGGCTCAGCTGGGTACGCGCGCGGCCTGCCCCGCGGCTACGGCTTCGCCGACGTCGCGTGGATCGCGTGGCCCACGGCGCTCGCGCACCTGCCGCCCAACCCCCAGCTGGCCGCGCGCATCCGCGGCTTCCGCCCAGCGTTCGCGTCCGACGACTTCCTGGTGCAGCTGCGCGCGGCCGAGGCCGGCGCCGGCGCGATCTTCCTCGGGCGCCTGCGCAGCCCGCGGGCCCTGCCGACGCCGCTGGTCGAGCTCGCGCTCGACACCTCGGCGCTGCGCTCGACGCTGCACCTGATCGCGACCCGCGCCGCGCTGGCGATCCCGCGGGTCCGGGCGGTCGCCGACGTCCTCGCCGCCGAGCTCACGACCGCGGGCCGAGCCAGCGCGCCCCGGCGCAAGCGCTGACGGTCACGGCCTCGACGACCTCAGGGCATCGACGCGTCGGCGTACGCGCAGGCCTCGACCGCGCCCTCGGTCGGCAGCCAGCTCGCCGAGTCGCCGTAGTAGACGCGGCCGAAGCTGGTGTCCCAGCACTCCGACGCGGTGACCTCGACGGTCAGGTCGCCGTTGCGGAAGCGCGCGTCGGCGCGGCCGGCGCCGGTCGCGAGCCAGCGCGAGTGCAGCGTGACCTCCTCGGGCAGGTCGCCGGCGTCGTCGGTGTCGCCGTAGATGCCGAAGACCATGTCGCCGGCGCCGTCGGCGGCCTCGCCGTAGGTGTAGTCGTAGTGGACCGGCGTCATGCCGCCGTTGCGCAGCTCGAGCTTGTCGACGTCCATGTCGAGCTGGCGCGCGCCGAGGTCGTACGTGACGCCGAGCTGCCCGGCGCCGTCGTTCTCGCGCGGGTTGACGCGCTCGGCGGCGTCGAAGTCCATCTGGAACGCGCCGGTGCCGTCGCCGCCGGCGTTGCCGTCGATCAGCGTCTCGAACGGGTTGGCGGCGTCGGCGCGGTTGCGGCCGTCGAGGTGCCAGGCGTAGGTGCCGTCGGCCAGCTCGGTGACCGTCAGGCGCCACTCGGCCGGATCGAGCGCCTCGTGGTGCGGGCCCCAGACCGCGGTGGCGCCGTCGACCGAGGTCGGCGGGAACTGCACGATCGTGTGCACCAGCACCAGCACGAACGCGGTGCCGCCGTTGAGCGTGCGGGTCAGGTCGCGGGTGGTGACGTACCACTGCGCGGTGTCGCCGACCGCGGCCATCGCCTGGCCGGCCGAGTCGGGCAGCTTGATGCGGACGTCGTTCGCGGTCGGCAGGACCTTGGCGACCGGGTGGACGCCGTCGTCCTGCTGCACGCAGGCGGCGGTGCACAGCGTGGCGGCGGCGGCGACGGCGAGCGTGAGGCGGTTCATCATGCCCGGACGCTAGAGCACGGCGCGTGCCGGGCGCGGGCCCCAGGCTTTCAGCCACTTGCGCTGTGGCGGGTTCCTACACGCGGCGCGCCCGTCGAGAGATCCGCCAGTGTCAACGCGCGGTCACGGCGGCCGGCGCTACGGGACGATCGGCTGGTGATCGGGGTCGTCGTCGGTGAACCCCGGCAGATCGCGCCACGGGTTCGCCGGGAAGCTCGGGCTGCCGGCATAGGTGTACGAGTGGGTGCCGACGCCGTAGTCGCAGCTGGCGCCCGCGGCGCACCCGCGCTGGTACCCATCGAGGATCGCGTCGCTGACGACGCCGGCGTCGCGCGCGTACCAGGCGATCCGACGGGCCTCCCAGCTCTTGCCGATCTGGCCCGGCCCCGTCGAGGCCCCGAAACCGACCGGCTCGGCCGACAGCAGGTGGACCGCGGTGTCGTGGATGACCACGTGATCGGTGCCGAGGTCGCCCAGCTGCGCGAACGAGTCATTGATCGCCAGGCCGCCCGCGGTCAGCGTCGCTGCGCGCATCCACGTCCCGCCCTTGACGTAGACGTAGTCGACCGGACCGTCGTTCATGCGGATCAGCTTGTGGAAGGACACGCGCACGGTGTTGTCGACGAACAGGTGGTTGTCGCCGCCGCTGATCCGGAAGCCCCACGCGTTGCGGTTGCCGGCCGTGACGATGTTGTTGTTCGCGAAGATCACGTCGCGGGCGCCGCCGGCGAGGTACGCGCTGCCGTCGGTGTTGCCGCTGCCGTCGGGCTCCGTCGCGACCATCCGGATGATCGAGTTGACGAACCCGATCCGCGCGTTGCCGGCGCCGCCGCCCGGCAGGTAGATCGCGACGCCCGCGCGCTGGGCCGGCGCCACGACGCCGCTGTTGATGACGACGCCGTCGAAGACGATGTCGGTGCTGCCGGGATCGATGAGCACGCTGCCGAGCTGTCCGCCCCGGACCCGGACGCGGTGGGCGGGCGCCACGACCGGGCCCGGCAGGTGGCCGATCAAGATCACGTCGACCACGACCTGGGCGCCGAGCGTGACGTCGCAGTCGTCGACGTCGCCGAGATCGACGGTGCCGATGGCCCCGGCGGCGTCCGGCACGATCACCGCGGTGCCGGCGACCTGACACGCGGCGAGGAGGTCGGCCCGGGCCTGCGTCCCGGTCGTGGCGATCGTGACCGTGCGCGTCGTCGTCGGCAGCGTCGGCGGCTGGTAGGGGCCGACCGCGCCGCCGCCCGCGCCTGGGAGCGTGTCGAGATCGAGCGGTGGATACAGCGGGTGTGGCCGCGCGCCGACGGGCGCGTCGGGGCCGGCGTCGCCACCGCCGGCGTCGTCGCCACCGTCACAGCCGTTGACGACCAGACCCACGATCGCGATCAGCACGAGGCGGCGCATCGATCCAAGGTCGCGCGCGCGCCGGCGGCGGTCAAGGGCGCGCCCACGCCTCGCCGGCACCGGCGCGGTCAGCCGTTGCGCGCGAGGGCGACGAACATGCAGCGCGGGCACGCGACGCTGTCGTAGAGGTCGTCGGCGCGGACCTTGACGAAGCGACCGAGCTTGCGGACCAGCTCGACGTCCTGCCCGGCCGCGCGACACATCGGGCAGGCCATGCCGGCGGGCTCGCCGCCCCGGAGCGCGGGCAGCGCGCGGTTGTGCTCCCACAAGGTCGGCTGGCGCTTCGGCGGCGCGACCGGCGCTGGACGCGGCGGGGCCGGCGCTGGCGCCGGCCCGGGTTGAGCGGCGGCGTCGCGGCTGCGCTGGAGCACCTGCACCCGCGCCACGAGCCGATCGCGCTCGGCGCGGACCCGGCCCAGCTCGGCCTGGGTCGCGGTCGTGTCGGTCACCAGCTCGCGCAGGCGATCGTGCTCGGCCCGGACCCGCTGCACCTCCTGCCGCAGCTGCTCGTTCTCGGCCCGGAGGTGCACCAGCTCGGCGCTCGCCCCGTCGCCGCCGGGGTCGCCGAGGCTGCGGAGCTGAGCCTCGAGCGCGGCGATCCGCGCGTAGGCGGCGCCGAGGTCATCGCGGTAGACCATCGCCGTCGAGCGTACTCCGAACCGGACGGCCGATCGACGCGCGCGCGCCGAACCGGACGGGCGATCGACGCGCGCGCTCCGAACCCGATGGCCGATCGACGCGCGCGCGCCGAACCGGACGGGCGATCGACGCGCGCGCTCCGAACCCGATCGACGCCGATCGACGCGCGCCGACGCCGACGCCTACGCCTACGGCACCAGCACCAGCTTGCCGACCGTCTTCCCCGACTCGATGTCGGCGTGGGCCCGGGCCACGTCGGCCAGCGGGTAGGTCACGACCGGCGGCGCCACGATCGCGCCAGCCTCGAGCCAGCCCGCGAGCTGGGCCATGCCCTCCTGGATCAGGTCGTCGCGATCGAACAGGTAGCTCAGGTTGAAGGCGAGCACGCTCTTGCCGTGGTTGGTCATCTCGAGCGGACTGAACCGCGGCGTCCGCACGTAGTCGAGCGCCAGCTTGGGCCAGCTCGGCTTGCCGCCCGACCGCGGCATCATCGAGTGGAAGCCGTAGACCACCAGCTTGCCGCCGCGGCGCAGGTGCCGGTAGCTGTCGCCCAGGGTCGAGACGCCGTTGGCGTCGAGGATCACGTCGTAGCCCGCCGGCGCCCACCGCGCGGCCGCGGGCCACAGCGCGGTCGTCGACTTGTCGATCACGTGGGCCGCGCCCGCCGCGGTCGCGGTCGCGACCTTGGCGCTGCCGCCGACCACGCCGACCACCTCGCACCCGACCAGCGTGGCGAGCTGGATCAGCGCGCCGCCGACGCCGCCGGCGGCCGAGTGGACGAGCACCTTGGCGCCGCGGCGCGGGTGGGCCAGCTCGAACAGCGCGTACCACGCGGTCATGAACACCGCCGGGATCGCCGCGGCCTGGACGACGCTGGTCGTGCTCGGCCGCGCGAACACCTGCCGGCGATCGACGACGACGTGGGTGCTGTAGCCGCCGAACCGCGTCACCGCGAACACCTCGGCGCCGAGCGCGAGATCGTCGACGCCGGCGCCGACCGCGCCGACGGTGCCCGCGACCTCGAACCCGGGCGTGATCGGCCAGCCGACGTACTCCTTGGCCGACGCGTACAGGCCCATGCGGATGATCGTGTCGGCGAAGTTGACGCCGACCGCGCCCACGTCGATCCGGACCTGGCCGGGGCCCGGCGCCGGCACCGGGCCGGTCTCGAGCCGCAGCCGATCGTAGCCGCCGGCGGCGTGGATCACGACCTTGCGGGTCGTGGTCGCCGACGTCGAGGACGAGGTCGAGGTCGAGGTCGCAGCGCCGGTGGGGGGCATGGCGTCGAGTCGTACCCCACTCACGCGCCGTACGTCCGCTCGAGGTACGCGACGATGTCGCGCGACTCGAACATCCGCGCGTCGGTGTTGGGGTCCTCGAGGTACGGCACCATGACCTTGCCGGTCCGCGCGCGGAACGCCGCCCGCCCGGCGCTGCCGCGCGCGAGGTTGTGCAGCACGTACGGCAGCTCGAGCTCGCACAGCGCTTCGCGCACGCGCCGGCTGTACGGCGACAGCTCGAACGACCACAGCGCCAGCGGCTGCGCCGGCGCGCGGCTGGCCCGGGCGCGCCGACCGGCCCCGGCGCGCAGCACCGACGCCACCCCCGAGGTCGCGTCGCCCAGCGGGCCCAGGCGCAGGCCCAGCGGCGGCGGCCCGTCGCCGTAGTGGCGGTACAGGTGGGCGACGATCTGATCGGACTCGTACAGGAGCGCGTCGTGGTTGGGATCGACCAGCAGCGGGAACTGGGCCTTGCCGCCCTGGGCCACCGCGGTCGGTCGGAACCGCGCGCCGCCGTGCGGGCTCGGGCGGATCAGCACGTCGAGGTCGAGCATCGACAGGGCCTCGCGGACCTTGCGGCAGTACGGGCACGCCTCCAGGTCGTAGAGCTCGAGGCGGCGGACCGGGCGGGGACCGATCGCGGCGACGCGATGGCCGAGGGGAAAGCGGACGACGCTGGCGGCGGTCGAGGACACGATGAACATGGCGACACCCTGGCGATCGATCGCCCCGCCGCCACTGACCGCGCGCGCCAACCGGCTGACTCGCCGCGCCGATGGTCGCGCGGTCGACCCGAGGCCCGCCCGCCATCGCTGACCGCGCGCGCCAACCGGCTGACTCGCCGCGCCGATGGTCGCGCGGTCGATCCGAGGCCGCCCCCAACCGGCGGTCCGCCCGCCGCGCCGGTGGGCACGCCGGGTCAATCCAATGGCGGGCGCGGTCACTGGCCGACGCCGGCGCCGGTGCGATGACGGCGCATGTCGACCGCGTTCCACGTGATCATCGCCGCCATGGGCCTGGGCCGCGTCGCGCTCGGGCTGGCCCCGTTCGTCGCCGCCGGCCCCAGCGCCCGCCTGCTCGGCTTCCCGGCGGCCCACGACACCGCGACCGCGCGGCTGATGGGCCGCTTCTTCGGCGTGCGCGACGTCGGCCTCGGCGTGCTGGTGTTCTACGCCCTCGCCCACCCCGAGGTCGCGCCGTTCATCTTCCTGTTCAACGCCGCCATGGACGGCGGCGACCTGGTCGCGATCTCGATCCCGCTGGTCAAGCGCCAGGGCATCGACCGCGCGGCCGCCGCGTCAGCCTCGTTCGCGCTCATCGGCGGGCTGGGATGGCTGATCGTGTGGCTGCTTGCGCGATAATCGCGCCATGGGCACCGTGTCGGTCCTGCTGGTGCGTCCGGTCGTGGCGGCGATCGGCGCGTCCGATCGCGCCGCGTTCTGGGGCGCGACCGATCTGACGCCGCAGATGGTCGCCGACGACGACGCCCGGCTGTCGGCGGCGCAGTTCTGCGTGGCGTGGGCCGAGGGCCTGCGCCTGACCGGCGACCGCGCGCTGGCGCTGCGGATCGCCGGGGCGACCCCGCCCGGGGCGTTCGGCATCGTCGAGTACGTGTGCCGCTCGGCGCCGACGGTCGGTGCCGCGCTGCGGCAGTGGGTCCGCTACCTGAACCTGCTCGACGACGCGGTCGAGGTCGCGCTGGTGGTCGAGGGCGACCGGGCCTGCCTGCGGGTCGAGCGCGAGAGCGACGCGCCGGCGCCGGCGTCGCACGAGCTGTGCTGGGCCCTGGTCGCGCGCCAGCTCCGGGAGCTGTCGACGGTGCCGTTCCGGCTGATCGCGGTCGAGCTGAGCCACCGGGCGCCCGGCGACGCCGCCGCGTACCGCGCGTTCTTCGACGCCGCGGTGGTGTTCGGCGCCGCGCGCACCCAGCTGGTGCTGCCGGCGGCGGCGCTCGACGCCAGCCTGGCGTCGTCAGATCCGGCGCTGCTGGCGATCCTGACCCGCGCCGCCGACGAGCTCGCGCGGCGGCCGTCGACCGACCCGACCCTGACCGCGCAGGTCAAGCGGGCGCTGCGCGACGCACTGCGCAGCGACGACGCCTCGATCGACCACGTCGCGCGCAAGCTCGGCCTGACCGGGCGCAGCCTGCAGCGCCGGCTCAAGGACGAGGGCACCGCGTTCCAGGCGGTCCGCGAGGAGGTCCGGCGCGAGCTGGCCGCGCGCTACCTCGACGACGGCCTCGCGATCGCCGAGATCTCGTTCCTGCTCGGGTTCTCCGAGCCGAGCGCGTTCTTCCGCGCGTTCAAGCGCTGGACCGGCCAGACGCCGATCGAGAGCCGCCTGGCGCGCCGCGCCGTCGGCGCGTGAACCCGACGCGCGCGGTCACTGCTCCGGCGCGCGCGGTCACTCCGCCGCGCCCGCGGACGCGCGAGGGTGGGGCATGACGTCCCTGCCGACCTACGACGACCACCCGCTGTGGCGCCGCTACCAGCCGTTCTTCCCCGAGGGCATGCGCTGCACGCCGACCTCGACGCCGACCGAGAGCTACTGGCGCTGGCGCGGCCTCGACGTCCACCTCGATCGCCTGGTCGTGCCCGACGCGCCGCTCAAGGTGATCGTGCTGCACGGCGCCGGCGCCTACGGCCGGGTCATGGCCCCGGCGGCGGTGCTGGCCCAGCGCTACGGCTACGAGACCGTGGCGCCGGACCTGCCCGGCTACGGCCTGACCCGGGTGCCGTGGAAGCAGATGACCTACCCGCTGTGGATCGACTGCGTGTGCGATCTGATCGACGCCGAGCGGGCCCGCGACGGCAAGCCGATCGTCCTGTTCGGCGTCAGCCTCGGCGGCCTGCTCGCGTACCAGGTGGCGGCGCGCTCGCCGGCGGTGGTCGGCCTGGTCGCGACCACGCTCGCCGATCCGCGCGAGGCGGCGGTCCGGCGCGGGTTCGCGCGCACCGCGCTGCTCGGCAGCGGCGGGCTGTGGCTGCTCGACAAGCTCGCGCCGCTGACCGACGGCCTGCCGCTGCCGATGGCGCTGATGTCGCGGATGCACAAGATCTCGAACAAGCCGGACCTGGCGGCGCTGGTGCGCCAGGACCGGCTCGGCGGCGGCAGCTGGGTCCCGGCCCGGTTCCTGCGCACGCTGATGTCGACGGCGCCGGCGGTCGAGCCCGAGCAGTTCGCCGCGTGCCCGGTGCTGCTGGCTCACCCCGGCGTCGATCGGATGACCGACATCGCGCTGTCGCGGCGCTTCTTCGAGCGCCTGGCCGCGCCCAAGCGGATGGTCGTCCTCGACGGCGCCAGCCACATGCCGACCGAGCACCCGGGCGTCGATCAGCTCGAGCGCGCGGTGCTCGAGTTCGTCAGCGCGCTCGCGCCGCCCCGCGCCGCGGTGGCGTGACGATCGCGGCGCGCGGTGCTCGAGGTCGCCGGCGCGCTCGCGCCGCCCCGCGCCGCGGTGGCCTGATCGCGGCGCGCGGCGATCACCGCGGGACGCAGTCGGTCGGCCCGGTGCCGGCCGAGCACCTGCGGAACGCCCACGGCCAGTTGTCGTGGGACCACGCCGGATCGCCGCCGACCGCGCGCACCGTCGCCTCGGCGCCGCCCCACTGCTCGTCGGCGCTGGCGTCGGCGGCCAGGTCGATCACGATCTCGCGCGCGGCGGCGTCGCTGCACACGCCGGCGATGACCAGCGTGCGCGCGTCGAGGCTCGCCCAGGTGTCGCCGAACACGCACGTCACCGTGCCGTCGCAGCGCTCGTCCGGCGGCGCCGGCACGCAGTTCGCGACCGAGCCGGTGACGCAGTGCTGCGCCAGGTGGCCGCTGCAGTCGGCGGGGTCGGACGCGACCGCGGTCAGCGCGCCGGTCGCGTCGAACCGGTAGTACGTGACCTCGTACAGCGCGTGGGTCGGCTGCTCGACCGCCCACAGGCCGACGAAGCGCGCGTCGTGGGCCGTCGGCGCCGCGTCGTCGGTCCCCCCGTCGGAGCCGCCGCTACAGGCGGCGCAGGTGACCAGGGCGAGGGCGACGGCGGCGCGCACGGGGCCGAGGTTCGCGCGATCGCGCCCGCGGCGCCAGGACGACCCGCACCGAGGCCCCGGGTGGCGCTCGAAGGCCCCGAAACCGCGGCCCTTCGGCGCGGGGACCGCCGATCACGCAACCGCCGGCGCGAGCGGTCGATAGGCGGGGCATGACGGATGAGAGCGTGGATGAGACCGACGAGACGACCCGGCCGCGGCGCGACGATCGCGCCTGGTCCGCGCCCGAGGTGCGCCGCAAGATCCGCCACGGGGCCGTGCGCCACGGCCTGCGCCTGCCGGGGACGTGGTCCGGCGCCAGCGCCGCGAGCGACCCGCGACCGTCGGAGGCCCGGGTGCTCGACGCCGCCGACGAGCTCGCCGTGGGCTACCTGGCCCTGGGCGACGACAGCCCGTTCATGATCGCCACGGCGCTCTTGGTGATCGACGCCGTGGCCCAGCTCCGCGCCGAGCACGGGTTCGTCGCGGCGCCGCCCGAGGACCTGACCGCGGTGCCGCGCTTGATCGCGGCGCGGGTGTTCGACAGCGTCGAGGCCGAGGTCGTCGCGCGCCCGGCGATGGCGTGGGCCCACGATCTGTGCGCGCAGGTGAGCGCGCGCGAGGCCGCCGCGGTGCCCCTGCCGCCGCCCCGCCGCCGCCGCCGCCCGCCGCTGCCCCGGCCGCGGACCTTCCAGGTGATGCCCGCGCAGGAGCAGCAGGCCGGCCGCACCGACGAGCTCGCGGCGCGGGTCGCGGTCGCGCTGCGCGACGCCGAGGCCCAGGCCATCGTCGATCTGCGCGCCGCGGTGGCCGCGGGCGGCGATCCGCGCGAGGCCCTCGCGCAGCTCGCGGCGGTGGCGCGCACCCGCCGGGCGCAGCGCCTCGATCGCGCGCAGCTGCACGCGCTGGTCCGCGCGCGGGTCCCGCCCTGCTGAGGGCCCGCGCGTGAACAACTCGGTCGGTCTCGCGGCCGATCCATCCCGGCTGGCTGCGTTGCCGGCTCCGGTCCTCGGGTCACGTCCAACGAGGACGCTCCCCTCCGGTCCTCGCCGTCGCCTTGCCATCCGGGCGCCTCGTCCGCGATCCTCGATCGACTTGTTCACGCGCGGGCCCTGAGGCCGCCGACCGTCGACGTCGATCCGCAGCGTCAGCGCAGCACCGCTCACGCGCCCGGCGGCGCCAGCGCCGCGACCCGGCTCGAGTCGAACACCACGTACACGCCGGTGGCGTCGAGCGCGACCGCGACCGGCGTCGCCCGGGCCTCGGCTGGCGGCGGCAGCGGCCAGGTCCACGCGACCGCGCCGCCGACCACGGCCACCAGCACGTCGTCGCGCAGGGTCGCGTCGCGCCGGACCACGACCGCGGCGCGCTCGCCGGCGGTGGCCGCGGCCAGCACCGCGAGGCCGGGCACGCGCACGCCCGCGACCTCGACCGTGCTCGCGCCCCCGGCGACCCGCTGGCACCAGGGCGTGCCGTCGGCGGTGACGCCGCAGTCGGCGCCGAGCTCGTCGAGCGGCGGCGGGGCGGGCGGCGCCGTCGTGGCGGTGGCGGCGCCGGCGGGCAAGGGCACCGCCAGCGCGCACCCGTCGCGCGCGATCACCAGCCCGGCGCTCGTGCCGGTGACCCGCCACGGCGCCATGCTCGCGAGGCACGGGGCCGCGTCGTCGTCGGCCGCGTCGATGCCGCCGGCCGCGCGCGCGGCGATCGCCAGCGGATCGATGCGCTCGTAGCACGCGACCAGCGACCGCCCGGCGGCGGTGCCGACCGGCACGTCGCACGCGTGGACCAGCACGACGTCGCGCGGCGCGAGCACCAGCGGCGCCGCCAGCTCGGGGCCAGCCGGGCGCCGCCACGCGATCGCGCCGGTGGCGAGATCGAGCCCGACGTAGCCGACCCGCGCGGCCGCGATCAGCACGCGATCGCCGATCACGACCGGCGCGTGGACGATCCGATCGGGCACCGGCGCGCGGCCGGCGACGTCGACGACCCAGCGCACCTGCGGCGCGCCGGCGAGGATCGGGGACGGCGGCAGCGGCGGCGGCGGCGTCCGCGCCGGCGCGCGCGCCAGGACCTGGCCGGTCACGATCGCCGCCGCGGTCGCGCCGACCACGATCGCGGCGATCGTGAGCGCGGTGCGGCGCGCGATCATCAGTGGCCGTCGCCCTTGTCCTTCTTGCGGCGGGCCTGGGCCTCGCGGAAGCGATCAGCCCAGTCGTCGATGTTGACCTGCTTGGCCCGCGACAACGCCAGCGCGCCGCGCGGCACGTCCTTGGTCACCGTCGAGCCCGAGCCGACGTAGGCGTCGCGGCCGATCGTCACCGGCGCCACCAGCTGCGAGTCGGAGCCGATGAACGCGCCGGCCTCGATCGTGGTGTGGTGCTTGTTGAAGCCGTCGTAGTTGCAGGTGATCGTGCCGGCGCCGATGTTGGCCTTGGCGCCGACGGTGGCGTCGCCGAGGTACGACAGGTGGTTGGCCTTGGCGCCGGCCATCAGGTGGGCCTTCTTGGTCTCGACGAAGTTGCCGACCTTGACGTCGTCGTCGAGCACGGTCTTGGGGCGCAGGTGCGCGAACGGGCCGACCTGAGCCCGAGCGCCGATCGTCGCCTCGGTCGCGACCGTGTACGGCTTGCAGTGCGCGCCGGCGGCGACGACCACGTCGGTCAGCACGCAGCCGGTGTCGATGTGGGCGCCGTCGCCGACGCGGGTGCCGGCGCCGCGCAGGCACACGCCCGGGCCCAGCCACACGTCCCGGCCGATCGCGCCGACGTCGGCGTCGATGAAGGTCGCCGCCGGCGCCGCCATCGTGACGCCCGCGCGCATCAGCGCCTCGTTGATGCGCCGCCGCGCCGTCAGATCGACCGCGGCCAGATCGACGCGATCGTTGACGCCCGAGACCTCCTCGAACGGCGCGTCGATCGCGACCGCGCCGCCGCGGGCGGCGGCGCGCGCGACCAGATCGGTCAGGTACAGCTCGCCCTTGGCGTTGTCGGCCCGGAGCGTGGCCAGATCCTTGCGCAGGTGGCCCAGGCGCACCGCGTAGAAGCCGGCGTTGGTGTCGGGGATCGCCCGCTCGGCCTCGGTGGCGTCGGCGTGCTCGACGATCTTCTGCAGCACGCCGGCGGCGTCGCGGACCAGGCGCCCGTACGGCATCGGCCGATCGGGCACCGTCGACAGCAGCGCCAGACCGGCCGGGCTCGCGGCGCACGCGGTCACGAGCTGCTCGACCCGCTCGGCCCGCAAGAGCGGCGCGTCGCCCGACAGGATCACGACGATGCGATCGTCGGGCTCGCGCTCGAGCGTCGGCAGCGCGCACAGCACCGCGTGGCCGGTGCCCTTGGGCTCGGCCTGGAGCGCGACGTCGATCGCGCCCGTGCCGTAGCGGCCGTCGAGCATCGCCTTCACGGCGTCGAACTGGTGGCCGAGGATGGCCACGACGCGCTGCGCGCCGGCGGCGCGGCCGGTCTCGACGGCCCAGGCCACCATCGGGCGCCCGGCGACCTCGTGCAGCACCTTCGCGCGGTCGCTCTTCATGCGGGTGCCGAGACCCGCGGCCATGATCAACACGATCGGAGACGGACGACTCATCGTCGCGGACCATACCAGAGCGGCTCCACGCGCAGCCGCCGCGGGCCGCGATCGTCGCGACCGCGCTGTGGGCGCTGGTAGCATGTCGGCCTGGTCACCGCGTTCGACCTGACGGGGTCAGGATCCCCAGGGGTCGGAGCCCGAACTGGTGGCAGGCCGGCCTGGTCACCGCGTTCGACCTGGCGGGGTCAGGATCCCACGGTCGGCGCACGGGCCGTCACGGCCCGGCGTCGGCGCCGGGCGGTCGGAGCGGGGTCGGCGTCAGATCGCCGAGGTCGAGCGCCTGACCGGCGGTGACGGTGACGTCGGCGCCGAGCACGAGCGGGGTGCCGCCGTCGAGCGCCAGCAGCTTCCACGTGCCCGCCGGCGCGGTCAGCTCGAAGCGCCCGTCGGCGCCGGTCATCGCCGGCGGTCCCTCGAAGCTGAACGAGCCGCCGCCCAGGCCAGCCGGGACGTTGAGGATCGCGAGGCTGGCGCGCGGCTGCCCGGCGCCGTCGAGCACGCGCCCACGGAGGGTCGCGTCGCCGGCGAGCTCGATCGCGACCTCGACGGTGGCGCCGGTGGTCACGGTGGCCTCGGCCGTGCCGCGGCCGGCCTCGGTGCGCGCCGCGACCGTGTACGCCCCCGGCGCGAGCCGATCGATGCGGAAGCGGCCGTCGGCGGCGCGCACGCGCTGCCGCCGGCCCGGCTCGCCCTGCGCCGCGACCTCGATCCAGTAGTCGGCGGCCGGCGCGCCGCCGACGGTGACCACGCCGGCGACCGCGCCCAGCCCGGTGAGCGTGATCGTGGCGCTGGTGCCGGTGGCGACCCGCGCGGTGCGCCCGTGCAGCGCGCCGCGATCGGCCTCGGCCACGAGGTCGTAGGTGCCGCGCCGCAGGTGGGCGAGCTCGAAGCGGCCCTGCTCGTCGGTCAGGACCGGCGCGGCGGCGCCGCCGGCGCCGTCGTCGCTGATCGTCACCACCGCCATCGTCGATCCGGGGCCGGCGGCGTCATCGTCGGCGTCGTGCCCGCCCCGGAACGCCTCGGGCCGCAGCACCGCCCGGACCCAGGCGTCGGGCTTGGGCCGGCCGCTGGCGTCGTTGACCACGCCGCGGATGACCGCGTCGTCGAGCTCGACCACCAGCGCCACGCCGCGCTTCTGCTCGTTGGCCGCCAGCTTGACCGTGGCCAGGGGCCCGGTCTTGTGACCGACGCCGCGCACCGGGCCGCCGCGCTCGTCGAGCACGGTCAGCGCGTAGCTGCCGGCGTCGAGGCCGCGCGCGACGAAGCTGCCGTCGGCCGCGGTCGTCACGCGATCGGCGGACACCTCGACGCCGTTGACGATCATCCGCCGCTGGGCCGCGGCCCCGCCGCGCAGCGACACCGACATGCCCGCGACCGGCGCCCCGCGCTGATCGCGCACCGTGCCGGCGATCGAGCCGCGCTCCTCGAGCTGGATCACCGTCTCGACCGAGCCGGTGGCCGGGACCTCGACCGTCGCGGTGCCCCGGCGACCGTCGCTGGCCCGGGCCGCGACCACGTGGCGGCCCGCGGTGACCGGCGACAGCTCGAACCGGCCGTCGGCGCCGCTGAGGTTGGTCGCGGCGCCGCTGAACATCATCGTGTCGAAGCCGGCCGGGCCGCTGTCGGGATCGAGGGTCAGGCTCGCCTCGGTCGCCGGCTCGACGCGACCGACCACGCGCGGCGACGCCGTCAGCGTGATGACCACGGCGGTGACGGGCGCCGCGCCGACGGTGACCGGCTGCGGCGCGCCCGGCTGGAACCGGTGGTGGATCGCGCGGAGCTGGTAGGTCCCCGGCTCGACGCCGAGCACCCGGAACCGGCCGTCGGCGTCGGTCTCCTCGGCCTCGCCGCGGTGGGCCGACATCGCGAACACCGTCGCGCCGGCGATGCCCTGGCCCTGCTCGTCGACGACCCGGCCCGCCAGGTACGGCACGGCCTCGACCCACAGCTCGACGCCGGTGACGGCCTCGCCGATGCCGAGCGACACCTGCACCGCCTCGCGCCCCTGGCGACCGTCGGCCTCGACCCGCGCGCGCAGCCCGAGCGAGCCCGGCGGCAGGCCGGCGACCCGGAACCGACCGCTGGCGTCGGTGGGCATCGACGCGTGCGCGCCGCCGCTCTCGAGCACGCCGAGGCGATCGCCCATCGCGCGCACGACCGCGCCGGCGACCGGCGCCCCGGTCGCGACGTCCTTGACGACGCCCTCGACGACGCCGCCCGGGACCAGGCGCAGATCGAGCGTCACCGGCGCCGTCGCCAGCTCGAGGGTCGTGGCCGCGCTCAGGTAGTCGTCGTGGTCGGCGACGATGCCGTAGCTGCCCGGCGCCAGCGACAGCCGGTAGCGCCCGTCGCGATCGGTGAGCGCCGCCGCGCCGATCTGGCCGCGATCGAGCGCGCCGCGCCGCAGCGCCGCGGTGACCACCGCGCCCTCGATCGGCCCGCCGATCGCGTCGGTGACGGTGCCCGAGACCGTGGCGCCGCCGGCGGTCAGCGTCAGGTCGACGCGCGTGGTCTCGCCGGCGCGGACCGCGACGCCGTCGTCGCGCCCCGGCACGAACCCCGGCCCAGCGGCGGCGACGTCGTAGTCGCCGGGGGCCACGTCGGCGAGCTCGAACGTGCCGTCGGCGCGCGCGCTCACGGTCCGGGCCTCCTGCCCGTCGGCGTCGACGTGGATCACCGCGTCGGCGACCGGCGCGCCGGCGGCGTCGTGGACCCGGCCCTCGAGACGACCGAGCGCGGGCGCGGGCGCCGCGCCACCACCAGCCACGCCGGTGGCCGCGGCCCCGCCGGCGGTCGATGCCGCCGACCCCGCCGCGGCGCCGGAGGAGGACGGCGACCGCTGGTGCTGGCGCCACCACAGCGCGACGCCCACGAGCATGACGACGACAGCGACCCCGGCTGCGATCTTCCTCACTGCGCGATCGTACCGCCGCCGCCACGACCGCTATTCCGGTCGTGGCCCGACCTCAGCGCGCGGACGTCGGGGCTGCTCTTGATGGGCCGCTGCAGCTCAGCGGCTCACGGCCAGCCAGGCCGCCGCCCGGACCTCGGGATCGTCGTCGCCGAGCAGCCGGTGCAGCACCCGCACGTCGAGCTGCGACGACCGGCGCACCCAGGCCGCCCGCGCCGCCGCCGCGCGGACCTCGGGCGTCGGATCGCTGGCGAGATGCTCGATCACCGCCTGCTCGCCCGGCAGCGGGAACGCCCAGCCCAGCGCGTCGGCCAGGCCGCGGCGCTCGTGGAGATCGGGCGACAGCGCCAGCTCGGCGGCGACGCCCATCGACTCGATCGACGGCAGCTCGGCCAGGCGCAGCGCCAGGGCGCGGGCCGGCTCGGCGGGGTGGTCGTCGGCCGGCTCGGTGGTGGTGGTGGCGGAGCTGGTGGCCGCGGCCGCGGTCGACGCGGTCGCGAGGCTGGCGAGGGTGACGTTGGAGACGAGCGCGCGCAGGCGCGCCCACGACTTGTGGTTGCGATCGGACATGAGACCTCGACCCGCAGGCGCGGGCGGTGGACGTGACGGGGCGACGCGCTCGTGGAGCGCGCCGGGGCGACTACACGGTGCAGTCGGTCACGCCGGCGGCGAGGTCTTGGGCGCGTGCGGCAGCACCGCCGCGGGGGCGGGCGCCGGCGCCGCGTCGAACAGGATGCCGACCGCGGTCCGCACCGGCGGTCGCAGGGCGATCGCAGGTGTCGCGGTGAGCGGGGTGACCAGCGCCTGGGCCAGCGCCGCGCGCACGTCGCACGACAACGCCAGGCTGGCGTCGCACAGCCCGCTCGCCTCGTCGAGCTTCCAGCCCGACGGGTCGGCCGGCGCCGCCGCCGCGATCGCCGGCGCGGTCGCGCTCGCGACGATCGCAGCCAGGACCAGACGCAGCGCGGCCATCGGATCAAACGTGCGCACGGCCCCGCCGGTCGTCAACCCCCGATCGTCATGACGCGATGCGCAGCACCGGCCGCGGAGCCGCCGCGCGCCCGAAGCGCAGCCGGACGGCGCGACCGCGGTGCGTGAAGATGCGGCGCAGCTCGCCGGCGATCATCAGGCGGTTGGCCACCGCGCCTAGCGGCCCCAGCGGCGGCGCGTAGTGCACGGTGTCGATCATGATCGTGCGATCGCCGGCGGCCTCGAACCGGTGCTCGTGCCACCAGCAGGCGTACGGGCCGCGGGCCTGCGAGTCGACGAACCGCGCGCGGCCCGCGGCCGGCGGCTCCCACGCGTCGATCACCGTGCGCCAGCGCATCGGCACGCCGCTGGCGCGGATGCGGTAGTCGATCACCGCGCCGGCGCCCATGGCGATCGGCGTCGGCGTCGTGATCGTGAAGCCCATGTCGGGCGGGGTGATCGCGCCCAGGTTCTCGGCGGCGCAGAAGAACGCGAACACCTCGGCCAGCGGCCGATCGATCACCGTGCGCGCGGTCAGCGTGTAGCGGGGCGGCCGCGCCGCGAGGTACGCGCTCGTCGGCAGGTCGCGCGGCGTTGGGCCGATCGTCACGGCGGTCGGGTCGCCGGCGAGGGCCTCGGCGACGGCGTCGTCGAGCCGCGGCCACGCGAACGCGAACCCGACGCGCTCGAGCGCGCGCGGCGCGACCCGCTGACCGCCGAGCACCAGCGGCGCCCGCGCGCCCAGCGCCAGGCGCACGCCCAGGCGCGGCGCCGACAGCCACGCCGGCCGGCCCAGGGCCGCGCCGACCGCGCGCGCGAGGTCGCGGTTGCGCGCCGGCTCGGGCGCGACCAGGTTGACCGCGCCGTCGAGGCGCGCGTCGGTGGCCGCGACCACCAGCGCCTCGACCGCGTCGTCGAGGTGGATCCACGGCACCCACTGCGCGCCGCGCCCGACCGGCCCGCCCAGGCCCCAGCGGAACAGCGGCCGCATCGTCGCGAGCGCGCCGCCCTCGCCGCCCACGACCACGCCGATGCGCGCGCGCACGACCCGCGCGCACCGCGCCCGCGCCGCCTCGGCCGCGGCCTCCCAGTCGCGGCACAGCTCGGCCGCGAACCCGGCCCCCGGCGGCGCGGTCTCGTCGACGACGTCGTCGCCGCGATCGCCGTACCACCCGACCGCGCTCGCCGACACCAGCACCGGCAGCGGCGTGGCGCGCGCGTCGATCGCGTCGACCAGCTGCCGCGTCACGCCGATCCGGCTGGCGCGCAGCGCGGCCTTGCGGGCCGCGGTCCACCGCCGGTCGAGGATGCCCTCGCCGGCGAGGTTGATGACCGCGTCGGCGTCGGCGATCGCGGCGGTGACCGCGGCGGTCGCGGCCAGGGCGACGACCTCCACGTCGGCGCCGACCTTGGCGCGGGCCGCCGCCGGATCGCGCACCAGCGCGGTGAGCGCGTGGCCGTCGCGCGCCAGGCGCAGGACCAGCGCGCGGCCGATGAACCCGGTGGCTCCGGTGATGACGAATCGCATGAGGCCTTCGATGCCCCCAGTCCCGGGCCCGTTACCACCGCCCGTGCGCGCGGTCACCGTCGACAGCCCCGGGGCCGCCGTGGTATGGCCGAACCAGTGACGCAGCCCCTCGACCCCAAGCAATACCCGATCTTGGTCGTCGACGACGAGCAGGACAACCTCGACGCGTTCCGGTTCAACTTCCGGAAGGTCTTCGACATCGTCAGCGCCGGCAGCGGGCCCGAGGCGCTCGAGGTCCTCAAGCAGAAGGACGTCGCGGTCATCATCACCGATCAGCGGATGCCGAAGATGACCGGCCTCGAGCTGCTCAAGGAGGCCAAGGAGCTGCGGCCCGACGCGGTCGGCATCATCCTGACGGCGTTCACCGACGTCGACGTGCTGATCGAGGCGATCACGCTCGGGCAGGTCTACCGCTACATCACCAAGCCGTGGGACGCGAAGGAGGTGCGCGGCATCCTCCAGTACGCGCTCGACCGCTTCCACCTGCAGCGCGAGAACCGCCGGATGACCGCGCAGCTGGCCGAGTACACCGGCTACCTGAACCAGCAGCTCCACGGCGAGTTCGACTTCGGCAACATCATCGGCGACTCGCCGGCGCTGCGCGAGGTGCTCACCAAGGTCGAGCAGGTCGCGCCGACCGCCTCGACGGTGCTCCTGCGCGGCGAGACCGGCACCGGCAAGGAGCTGGTGGCGCACGCGATCCACATCAACTCGCCGCGCGAGCACAAGCCGTTCGTCCGGGTCAACTGCGCGGCGCTGGCGCCCGGCATCCTCGAGAGCGAGCTGTTCGGCCACGAGAAGGGCAGCTTCACCGGCGCGGTCGAGCGCCGGCGCGGCCGGTTCGAGCTGGCCGACGGCGGCACGCTGTTCCTCGACGAGGTCGGCGACCTGCCGATGGAGGTGCAGATCAAGCTCCTGCGCACGCTCCAGGAGCGCGAGTTCGAGCGGGTCGGCGGCGCCGAGACCATCAAGGTCGACGTGCGCATGGTCTCGGCGACCAACCGCAACCTCGAGCAGATGATCGAGGAGGGCGAGTTCCGCGAGGACCTGTACTACCGGCTCAACGTGTTCCCGATCCACCTGCCGCCGCTGCGCGAGCGCCACGGCGACGTGCCGCTCCTGGCCCAGCACTTCGTCGCCAAGTTCGCGCGGTCGATGGGCCTGCGCGCCAGCTCGCTGACGCCGGACGCGGTGTCCAAGCTGCGCGAGTACCCGTGGCCCGGCAACGTCCGCGAGCTCGAGAACATCGTCGAGCGCGCCATGATCCTGGCCCGCGGCGGCGAGGTCGGCGCCCAGCACCTCGACTTCGGTCGGCGCGCGACGCCGTCGTCGGGCGCGTTCCCGATCACGACCCACGAGGCGCCGTCGGCGCCGATCACGGTCGCCCCGGCCGGCGACGACGGCCGGTCGCTGGCCGAGCGCCTGCTCGACAGCGAGAAGCGCGAGATCGTGGCCGCGGTCGAGAAGAGCAAGGGCAACATCGCCTCGGCCTCGCGCATGCTCGGCATCAACCGGTCGACCTTGTACTACCGCCTGCGCAAGCACGGCCTCGAGCACCTCCTGCCGACCAAGCTCGCGGTCGGCGACGAGGGCCCGGGCGAGCCGACGCCGGCCTGACCGAGCCGCGCGCGGCCGAGCGAATCGCGGTTCGCCAGATCGCCCACGCCAGGGCAGGCTTGCGCCATGGCCCAATCACCGTCCGGCTACGACGTCACCCGCCTCGTCGACGATCAGGTCGAGCGCCTGGCCGAGGCGCTGACCCCAGCGGAGCGCCACGTCCTCCTGCACCACGGCACCGAGCGCCCGGGCTGCGGCGTGTTCCTCGACAACAAGCGCGCCGGCACCTACTGCTGCCGGCTGTGCGGGCTGCCGCTGTTCCGCTCGGCCACCAAGTTCGAGTCGGGCACCGGCTGGCCGAGCTTCTTCGCGCCGTTCGATCGCGCCCACGTCAGCTACATCCACGACGACAGCCACGGCATGCGCCGCACCGAGATCCGGTGCGTGCGCTGCGACGGCCACCTCGGCCACGTGTTCCCCGACGGGCCGCCGCCGACCGGCGAGCGCTACTGCCTCAACTCGGCGGCGCTGGGGTTCGTCGACGAGGGCGCGCCCCTGACGCCGCGCGAGGCGTGAGCGCGCCGACCGCGCCGACCGCTGGATCGATCGATCGCCAAGTCGCCTAGGCAGCTGATGCCCGCGCCGCGCAACCCCGCGCGCGGCCACGAGCCGCGGCCGGCATGGGCCGTGCAATCCCGCCCAGCATGAAGCGCACCTTGCCCGCCCTCGCGATCCTCATCCTGTCGCTGGCATCCGCCGATGTGGCCCTGGCCGATCGCGTCGAGCTCGAGGATCACCTCGGTCAGGCCATGGGCCAGCTCAACCGCCAGGACGTCGGCGCCCTGCGCGAGTATGCCAACTGCCGGCAGTCCCTGGCCGCTGCGAAGAAGCTGTTCCGGCGCGGCGACAAGCTGCGCGCACAGGCGTTCGAGCACCACCCGCAGGCGGTCAAGGACGGCGACACCTACGCCATCACCGTGGCCGACCTGCCGTGGATGTGCGACGAGATCGATCGCATGGTCGCGCACGCCACGCTGTTCGAGTCGCTGACCATGGCGCAGAGCTACCAGCGCACCCTCGCGACCAAGCCCGCGCCCGACGAGCGCGCGCACCTCAGCGAGGGCGACGAGTCGCTGGCGCAAGCCACGCGCTGCGCCGCGGCCGTCGCCGCCGAGGCCGCGCACGGCGCCACCGCGATCGAGTGGAAGGGCGCCTCGATCCCGATCGCCGACGCCACCGGCCTGTGCGAGGCGATCCGCGCCTGGGGCGACTACCAGAACGCCTCGGGCGAGGCCAACTTCGAGAAGGTCGCGCCGACCTACCGCGCGCTCGGTATCGACGGCGACCGCCTGCGGCTGTTCGTCGCGAACGAGACCGTCTACTTCCGCGGCAAGCGGTGCGAGAAGCTCGAGGATCCGAAGGCCCTGGCCAAGGCGCGCTACGCGTACCTGTGGCTGGTCAACGCAGACGACACCCACACGATCCGCAAGTACACGTTCACCGGCAACCGCTACAAGATGGTCGAGAAGACCTTCACGTTCGAGCGGCAGGCCTACGCGTTCTGCAAGTGATGCCCGCCCGTGACGCCCGCCCGTGACGGCGCGGTCGCGGCGCCGCGTGACGACCGCGTGACATCGGCGCCGGGGCGATTGACGCCGCCGGCGCCGTCGCCACGTTGAGGGCATGGCGATCTTCACCGAGGCCCTGCTCGCGGTCAGCCTGATCGGCGCGGCGGCCCACGCGGTCGTGTGGATCGTCCGCGGCGGCCTGCGGACCCGCGGATCGGCGCCGGCGGACGCGTCGTGGCTGGCGCCAGGACTCTCGGCACCGACCATCTGGGTCGTCGACGCCGCCGCGGCCCCCGGCGGCGTCTGGCACGCGGCCGGCTGCGGTGACCTCGGCGGCGCCTGGCACGCGGCCGACTGCCATGACCTCGGCGGCGGGCGGCATCACTGACCCGGCGCGGGCCGGTCGTCGTCGACGAGGGCCGCCAGCGGCGCCGACGAGTTGCGGGCGCCGGAGCCCCTTGATACAAGGCCCCATGGTCCAGCCCGCGGTGTGTTCGTGAAAGTGCTGGTCGCGGGTGGCAACGGCTTCATCGGCCGGGCCCTGTGCGCGCGCCTGCGCGAGCTGGGGCACGAGGCGGTGGCCAGCGGCCGCGGCGACACCGAGGAGCGGGCCGCCGAGGGCGCCGACGCGCTGGTCTGGGCCGCCGGCGGCCGGCCGATCTCGGCCGAGCAGTGCGTCGCCGATCACAGCCACGCGGCGGTGCGCACGATCAAGGCCATGCCCGGCCTCCAGCGGATCATCTACATGTCCTCGGCCGAGTCGTACGGCCTGCAGGACGTGCCGTTCCGCGAGGACGCGACGCTCCTGGGCGCGTCGCCGCTGGGTCAGGCCAAGGCGGCCGGCGAGCACAACGTCGCGGCCACCGCCGGCGCCACGCCGCTGGTGATCCTGCGCCCGTGCTGGGTCTACGGGGCCGGGCTGGCGCCGTCGACGTTCCTGCCGACCCTGGTCAACCACCTGGCCAACCGCCGGCGCTACGCGATGACCCCAGGCCAGCAGACCCGCGACCTGATCTACATCGACGACATGGTCCGCGCCCTCGTGCGCGCGCTCGAGCCCGACGCGCCGGCCGGCACCTACAACATCGGCACCGGCGTCGAGACCCCGGTGCTCGAGATGGCGCTGACGATCGCCCGGCACGTGCGGCCCAGCGCGATCGCGCTGCTCGACGTCGGCGCCCGCCCCTACCGCGAGGGCGAGGCCTTCCGGGTCGCGCTCGACGTCAGCCGCGCCAAGGACGTGCTCGGCTTCACGGCCACGGTCGACCTCGAGGACGGCCTCGGCCAGATGGTCGACGCGCTCGCGCCCGATCGCTGATCGAGCTGGCGACCGGCCGCCACCAGTGCGCGGCGATGGTCATCCTGCCCCACGCCCCGATCGCGCTGTCGCCCGACGGCCGGTGGGTCGCGGCCGGCGAGACCCTGCTCTACCTGTTCGACACCGCGACCTTCGAGCTCGCGGCCACGCTCGCGGTCACCTCGCCGGTCACCGCGATCACCTTCGTCGACGATCACCAGCTCGCGCTCGGCCACAAGAACGGCGCGGTCGCGCTGGTGGCGCTGGCGTCGACGACCGGCTGAGCGCGCCCGACCTGCCGCGGGGTGCCAGGTCCTGCCAGTGGCGCCCGCGCCACACACGGTGTCGCCGCGTGTCCACGCGCGCGCCGCGGTGCGCGCGGCCGGTCGCGGCCAAGCGAGCTCCGACCCGCGCGTGCGCGCCGACGTTGCCCGCCGCGACGCGATCGTCACGCGCGCGATGATCGCGATCACGCGCCAGCCCGACACACGCGGCGCGATCATCGTACGCGCGACCACGACTGTGCGCGCGTGTGTCAGCCGCGGGCGGGGAATCGTCGACGGTGGTGGCGGCGATCGACCACGTGGACGCCGCGCGACCGCGCGTCGGCCGCGCGCGCGCGCCTCGGCGTCGGCGCCGGCCGATCGCGCGTTGGCCCGCGACTTGGATGGTGCCGCCGCGACAGCCGGTGGCGACGTGTGCGCGCGCGTGGCAGTTCACGCAACCGCGGACGCGTCGCCGGTTCCGAGCTGCACCCCTCCAAGGAGCCCCTCCGCATGAAACGACTTCTCCTCACCGCCTCCCTCCTCGCCCCCCTCACCTCCGTCGTCGCCTGCACCGGCGGCGACGACGTCGCGGTCGTCGATCCCGACGCCCCCGATCTGCTGGCCGGCGCCGACTTCGTCGCGATCCCGCGCGCCGTCGACCGCGCCGAGGCCGCCGCGCGCCAGGCCAAGCTGACCGCCGCCGGCATGCCGCGCGATCGCCACCGGGCCGCGCCCGGCCCCACCTTCTACCTGGCGATCAAGAAGTCGGTGCTGGCCGAGCGCTGGTTCCTGTCGGCGTTCCTCGAGCAGTACTTCCCGGGGCAGGTGTCGTTCGGCGCCGGCGTGTCGCTCGGCACCCGGGTCGTGTCGTTCAAGGTCCAGAACGGCACGCTGTTCGTGTTCGACGCCGACGATCGCCACGCGTCGTCGTCGGTCTTCGACCCCGACGTGCTGGTCGAGGCCTACCCGCTGGTCGACGACCCCGGCGTCACCAACCTGCCCGGCGCGCACCAGTACGTGTTCATCGACCCGGCCGCCGGCCTGAACCGCTTCGACGTGCTCGGCGACTACTTCGGCACCAACCCGTTCCCGGTCCGGTTCGAGGTCGAGCTGTCGTTCCTGCAGAACTTCCGGAGCATCAGCGACGGCGTCACCTACCAGCAGGTGTTCACCGGCTACTCCGACGTGCCGCTCGGCGACGGGCAGATCGAGCCCGACGCGTTCCGCGGCTCGGGCACGCTCGGCCTGGCGTTGCGCCGCTACCACGAGGGCAGCAACTACGTGCCGGTCGAGCTGCCGTGGCAGGAGCACTTCTTCCGCAGCGACGCCAGGCTGGTGCCGGGCACCGGCGGCGTCGCCCAGACCGCCGCGCACTGGGACATCTACCCGGGCATGCAGCCGATCGAGTGGGTGATCTCGCCGGCGCTGGCCCAGCTCGACGCGACCCCGGCCTACGCCGACGCCGACCTGGTCGGCGCGGTCGAGCGCGGCATCGAGGGCTGGAACGCGGCGTTCGGGTTCGAGGTGTTCCACGCCCGGGTCGCGACCGCGACCGAGTCGTTCGGCCAGGACGACAGGAACTACGTGATCTTCGATCCTGATCCGTCCCTGGGCTACGCGTTCGCCAACTGGCGCACCAACCCCAACACCGGCGAGATCCGCGGCGCCAGCGTGTACTTCGGCGGCGCCTGGGTCGACCGGTTCGGGTTCGACGACGATCCCGCCGAGGCCGGCAGCGGCGGCGCGCCGGTGCGTCCGAGCGTGCCGCCCCCGCCCCGGATGGTCGGGCTGCGCTGGGCCGGCGTGACGTCGGCGCCGCTGTGCGTGCTGACCGCCGGCGCCGATCACGATCACCTGCGGCCGCCGACCGCCGGCGCCCAGCTGACGGCCGGGCAGAAGCTCGAGGCCTACGTCGCCAACATGATCACGCACGAGATCGGCCACGACCTCGGCCTGCGCCACAACTTCAAGGGCTCGCTGGTCGCGCCGTACTCGTCGTCGGTGATGGACTACACCGACTTCGAGACCCGGATCGCCCAGGCCGAGCAGCCCGGCAGCTACGACGTCGGCGCGGTCCGGTACCTGTACGGGCTCGACGCCGACCTGCCGACCGAGCCGTTCTGCACCGACGAGGACCTCGGGCTCGATCCCGACTGCCAGCAGTTCGACACCGGCGCCGACCCGCTCGCGTCGACCTGGCAACCGCGCTGGGAGCTCCTGCGCGAGTTCTTCACCCGGTTCGGCGTCGACGGCTCGTGGCTGTTCTACCTGCGCGCGTACGCCGGCGGCACCTACGACCACGCCCAGCACGGTGACGCCGACGCGGCGAACCGCGCGCTCGACGTCATCCTCGCCGACGTCGGCGTCCCGCTCGACCCTGCGCTCCTGGCCGACCCGGGCTTCATCGCCGGCGGCGCCGACCTGATGCTGGGCGCGGTCCTGGCCGAGCTGGGCCCGGCGCCGAGCTGGGCGATCGCCGCGCGCATCGACGATCAGCTGGTCGGCGTGCTGATCGACGGCGACGGCGTGCGCAGCTACGCCAGCCGGCGCGCGGTGGTCGACGTGCTCCACGGCCGCCAGACCGCCGACGCGCTCGAGCTGCTGCTGGCGGCGCGCGCGACGATCGCCGCCGAGCTGCCCGGCCTGGCCGGCACCGACGCGACGCTCACGCGCGACCTGCTGGCGCGCATCGACCGCGCCACCAGCCCGTACTTCGAGTGAGCGATCACCGGCGGCGGTAGCCGAGCAGCGCCGCCGCCAGCCAGGTGTACGTCACCACCAGCGCCGCGCCGCCGACGACGTCGCCGACGAAGTGCGCGTTGGTGGCCAGGCGCGACGCCGACGCGAACACCGGCACCGCCAGCAGCGGCACGCCCACACGGGGCCACGCCACCGCCAGCGGCAGCGCGATCGACAGGTAGTGGCCGGTGTGGCCCGACGGGAACGCGATGCCGCCGGCGTACCAGAAGGTGTCGTCGCCGCCGCGCGCGAGCCACGCGCTCGGGCGCAGGCGGCCCAGGCCAGGCTTGAGCTCGAGCAGCGTCAGCTTGGTGGCGACGTGGACCAGCGCGAGCAGGCCCAGGCCGCGCGCGTGCCGCCGCAGCGGCGGCGCGATCAGCGCGAGCGCCGCAGCGCCGACGATCACCGCCGTCGGCAGCCACTTCCACCAGGTCAGGCCGGTGGCGCGATCGAGCGCGGCCAGGCACGCCTGCCACTGCGGCAGCGGCTCGATCGTCGCCAGGTAGCGCGCGACCGGCTGATCGAGCGCGACGATCGCGAGCGCGGTGGCGGCGGCGAGCCCGAGCGCGAGCGGCGGCAGCGCGCGGGTGACACGGGCGGAGGTCAGCGAGCACACCGGCCGAGCGTGCCGCGCCGGGTCGGCCGCGGCCAGTCGAACCCGCCGCCGGATCGGCGCCGGCCTCACTTCTTCTTCAGCGTCACCATCACCATCGTCGTGCCGTTCTTGGCGTAGACGCGGCGCTCCTCGGGCTGCATCCCCGGCGCGGTCAGCGTGACCTTGGCGCGCTCGAAGCCGTCGACGGTCGTGGTCAGCGGCGACCGCCCGACGGTGTGGCCATCGACCACGACGGTCGCGCCCGAGGGCCGCGTGACGATGCGCAGGTGCGCGGTCGGCCGCGGCATGAGCACGTGGAGGGCCAGCGGATCGGCGGTGGGCTCGATGTGACGGATCTGCTCCTGGTAGCGCGGGTGGCGCAGCACCACCGTCGTCGGCGCGCACGGCACCGCGATCGACGCCGGGGTCACGCCCCGGCGCTCGCCGTCGACGAAGATGCCGACCCGGTCGGCGTTGGTGGTGACGGCGACGCGGCAGCTCGCGCGCGCGCCGGTCGCCGGCGGCGCCACGACCGCGGGCTCAGGCTCGGCGACCGGCTCGTCGACGGCCACGGCCGCGACCGCGGTCTCGAGCGGCGGCGCCGGCGCGGCCACCGGCGCGGATGTGGGCGCCCCTGCCGCCGCTGCCGCCGCGGGCGCGGTCACCGGTGCCGGCGCGGTCACCGGCGCGGATGTGGGCTCCCCTGCCGCCGCTGCCGCCGCGGGCGCGGTCACCGGCGCCGGCGCGGTCACCGGCGCGGGCGCCGCGGCGACCGCCGGCGCGGCGCGCTGCTGCGAGACCGAGCGCGCCCACATCACCGCGCTGACCGCCACCGCGGCGCCGGCGGTCGCGATCACCACCGACGCGATCAGCACGCCGCGCGCGGCCCGTCCGGACCCGGCCGTCGTCGCCGGGGTCGCAGCCGCGGCCGCGGGCACCGCCATCGTCGCGGGGTCCATCACCGGGATCCACATCCGGCCCTGGTCCGGCCCCCAGCCCGGCGGCAGCGTCGTCGGGCGCATGCGCGCGTCCGGCGGGGCGTCGGCGGGCCAGCTCGGCGCCGGCGCCATGTAGTAGCCCGCACCCGGCGCCGCGAACACCGCCATCAGCGGCGGCGGGATCGTCGAGCCCGGCGCGGCCTGCGCCTCCGGCGGCGCGACCTGCGGCGGCACCGGCGGCGGGATCTGGACCGTGGGCGCCACCGGCGGCGGCGCAGCCGCGACCGAGGGCGGCGGCGCCGGCGGGAGGCTCGTGCGCGAGCCGGTCGCCAGCGGGGCCAGCTCCGGCAGCTCCAGCGCGCCGCTGCTCCGGCGCGACTCCAGCGGCGGGATGTCCGGGATCGACGGCCGCGGCGCAGCGGCCCGGGCGGGTCGGCCCGGCGGCAGCGGCGGCACGAGCGCCTTCGCCGGCGCGACCCCGTGGCGCGCCGGCTCGGGCGGCAACGGCGTCCCGACGGCGCCCGACCAGTCGCTGCGCTCGCGCGCCCGCGCCCGCGATCGGCTCTCGGGCCGCGGCGTCTCGCGCGCGCCCGACAGGCCCGACACGCTCACGACCGCGTCATCGAGATCGATCCAGGCGTCGCGGCTGCGGCTGTCCTCGGTCGCCGACAGGAACCGCACCAGCGTCGTCCCGCCGTCCTGACGGACCGACTCGGCGGTCCCACGCACCGCGACCTCGCCGGTCGCCGTGAGCAACGCGATCTCGAACGTCCGCCCCGCCTCGATCTTCGTCGGCAGGCGCAGCGCGCCGCGCTCGATGCCGGTGCTGATCACCGCCATCAACGCCTGCGCGGTCGCGAACCGCGTCTTGACGGTCACGTCGACGGCAAGGTCGGACATCTGACCATGGTAGATCGCGAGCGCGGTCGATCGCGAGCTTTGTGTTGTCCGCGCGACCGCGATCACCCATCGCTACCCCCGACTCACCCTCGGGCGGTTGTGGGTGCAGCACGGCGGGTGTGCTCCCCCGGTTCCAGGCTAGAGTGCCGCGGTGCGGCTCCTGTTCATCGTCGATCCCCTCGAGCGCCTGGGCCTGGCCGGCGACACCTCCTACGCGCTGATGGTCGAGGCGGCGGACCGCGCGCACGAGCTCTGGACCTGCCAGATCGAGCACCTCGGGCTCGAGCACGACGACCCGGTCGCGGCGGCCCAGCTGACGGTCGTGCGCCGCGCCGACACCCCGGCCGCGGCGTTCTCGCTCGACGCGCGGGTCCCGATCCCGCTCGACGCGTTCGACATGGTCCTGATGCGCAAGGACCCGCCGGTCGACGTGAACTACCTGCACGCCACCTGGATCCTCGAGCAGGCCCGCGGCCGCACGCTCCTGGTCAACGATCCGCGCGGGCTGCGCGAGCTCAACGAGCACCTGGCCGTGCTGCGGTTCCCCGAGCTGACCCCGCCGACCCTGGTCACCCGCGACGCCCGGCGCCTGGCCAGCTTCCAGCGCGAGCAGGGCGGCGCGATCGTCGTCAAGCCGGTCGACGGCTTCGGCGGCCTCGGCGTGTTCGTCGTCAAGGACGGCGACCCCAACACCTCGTCGATCTACGAGACCTCGACCGGCGGCGGCGCCCGCTGGACGATGGCCCAGAAGTACCTGCCCGAGGCGGTCGACGGCGACAAGCGCATCCTGCTGGTCGACGGCGAGCCGGTCGGCGCGGTGCTGCGCGTGCCCGGCAAGAACGAGGCGCGCGGCAACCTCCACGTCGGCGGCCGCGCGGTCAAGGCCGAGCTCGACGCCGACGACCGCGCGATCATCGCCGCGATCACCCCGACCCTGCGCGACCTCGGCCAGATCCTGGTCGGCATCGACGTGATCGGCGGCCGCCTGACCGAGATCAACATCACCTCGCCCACCGGGGTCCGCCACATCGAGGCCCTCGACGGCCGCAACACCGCCGGCGACGTGCTCGACCGGCTCGAGCGCGCCGCCCGGGCCCGCGCCGCCTGACCGCGGCGCTTGCGCCGCCGGGGGGCCGGATCGATAGTGCGGCGATGCCGCCCGAGCTGTCCCTCGAGTTCATCGAGAAGCTGCCCAAGACCGACCTGCACTGCCACCTCGATGGCTCGCTGCGGCTCGACACGATCCTCGACCTGGCCCGGCGCCAGGGCGTGACCCTGCCCACGACCGACCGCGCCGGGCTGTTCCATTTGCTCTACGCGGGCGAGCGGTGCGCGTCGCTCGACGAGTACCTCAAGGCGTTCGACATCACGCTGGCCGTGATGCAGACCGAGGAGGCGCTCGAGCGGTGCGCGTTCGAGCTGGCCGAGGACGCCTGGCGCGAGAACGTGCGCTACCTGGAGGTCCGCTACTGCCCGCTCTTGCACACGCGCGAGGGGCTGCGGCCGTCGGTGGTGTGCGAGGCGGTCATGCGCGGGCTGCGCGCCGCCAAGCGCCAGTACGGCATCCGCTACGGCGTGATCCTGTGCGCGATCCGGTCGCAGCCGGCCGACCAGTCGCTGCGCATCGCCGAGCTGTGCGTGGCGTTCAAGAACCGCGGCGTCGTCGGCTTCGACCTGGCCGGCAGCGAGGTCAACAACCCGGCCAAGCTGCACCGCCAGGCCTTCCAGCTGGTCATCGACAACAACATCAACTGCACCGCGCACGCCGGCGAGTCCTTCGGGCCCGACTCGGTCCACCAGGCGATCCACAAGTGCGGCGCCCACCGCATCGGCCACGGCGTGCGCCTGATCGAGAGCGGCGAGCTGCTCAACTACGTCAACGACCACCGCATCCCGATCGAGGTGTGCCCGTCGTCGAACGTCCAGACCAAGGCCGCGGCGAGCTGGGAGGCCCACCCGGTCGACTTCTTCGTCGACTACGGCCTGCGGGTCACGATCAACACCGACAACCGGCTGATGACCGACACGACGGTCTCGAAGGAGCTGTGGCTGTGCCACAAGCACTACCGGTGGCCGCTCGACACGCTCAAGGAGATCATCGTCTCCGGCTTCAAGAGCGCGTTCATGCCCTACCGCGAGAAGGCCGACCTCTTGGCCGAGATCGTGCGCGAGCTGGCGACGTTCACCGCGCCGACCAACGGCAAGCCGCTCGAGCAGCCCGCCGCCAAGCCCGCCGACAAGCCCGCCCGCCCCCGGGCGTAGCGTGGACCTGGGTCGCCGCGCACCCCGCCGCCGGCGCGGCGCTGCGGGCGCGCCTCAGCGGACGGTGAGCTGCAGGTGCGCGGTCGCGGTCGCGGTCGCGCCGTCGGCGTCGGTCACGGTCAGGACGATCGTCGCCGGGCGATCGCCGCGGAACCGGACGACCGGCGCCGCCGAGGTCGCGCGGCCGCGCTCGTAGCGGTGCTCGTCGTCGAGGATGTCCCACGCGAACGTCAGGGGCGCGGCCCCGGTCGGGTCGTCGATCGGGTCGGCCGAGGTGGTGGCGTCGAGCGTGACCTCGGTCTGGAAGCCGTCGTTCTCGAGGATCGTCTCGGGCGTGAGCTCGATCCGGGCCAGCGGCGGATGGCCGGCGTCGCCGGTGCAGGCGGCGAGCGCGACGGTGGCCAGGACGGCGCTGCGGACCATGGCCCGTGGTAGCATGGCCGACGGTGCGGCCCCAAGCTCGGCGTGAGCGCGCGCGTGTCGTCCTGGACACGCAGCTCGGGCGTATCTACAACTTCGCGTTCCGGATGGCGATGGACGCCAAGCGTGCCGGCCGGATCGTCGAGGAGACCTTCGCCCGAGCCTGGGTCGGGTTCGACGATCTGCCCGAGGACGACCAGCGCGCCCACCTGTGGCTGCTCAAGATCGCCCTGCACGTCACCGGCGAGCGCCTGCCGCGCAGCCCCGAGGTCAACTTCGACGTCCTCGACGAGACCCTGCGCAACGAGGCCACGCGCACGGACGTGGTCCGGTCGCTGTCCGACCCGCAGCGCGATCTGCTCTTGTGGGATCTCAAGCAGGGCTGCATGACCAGCGTCGCCGCGTGCCTGGGGCCGGGCGAGCGCGCGGCGTTCGTCGCCGCTCAGGTGCTCAAGCTCCCCGACGAGGACGGCGCCAAGGCCCTCGGCGTCACCGTCAGCGCCTACCGGGTGCGGCTGTCCCGGGCCCGCCAGAAGATCGGCGACTACCTGGCGCCGCGGTGCGAGCACATCGACCCGATGAACCCGTGCCGCTGCCCGGCCCGGGTCGGCACCGCGCTGCGCAAGGGCTTCATCGCGCCGCTGGCGCCGCCGGCTCAGGGCGGGGGCGCGGTCATGCTGCGCAAGGCGCCGATGCCCTACGGCCGCTACGGCGCCGGGGTCGGCGCCGACGACGCGCCCCAGCGCGACATCGCCGCGATCTACGGCAGCCTGCCCGAGCCCGAGCCGTCGGCCGAGCTGCGCGCCAAGCTCGCCGCCGCCATCGACGCCGCGTTCGTGTAGCGCGACGCCAGCGGCCGCGCGGTCGCGAAGATCCGCGCGCGCGCGCGTCCTGTCGACGCGGGCCCGGTGTGGCCCTGCGTCAGGAGCTGCCGATGGCCAAGCGCGTGTTCGAGTTGAGCGAGATCCGTCGTTACCTGCCCACCAAGATCGCGCTGGCGGCGCGGTTGCCCCCGGGCATCCGCGCCGAGCTGCTGCGTCCCAAGGTCGCGCTGGCGATGCCCAAGGGCGCCGGCTACGTCGGCACCTACGCGCCGATCCAGCTCAAGATCGATCCCTCGTCGGGGTTGACCCTCGACGACCTCGACTTCGTGGTCGCGGCGGGCCCCGCTGGCGGGCTGGTGTCGCGGTCGCAGGAGCGCGCCGCGCTGCCGTCGCGCCCGACGGTCATGCTGCTCCACGGCTACCAGCCGGGCGTGCACGTGCTCGAGGTCCGCCACCACGGCACCGGGGTCGTGCTCACCCGCCGTAAGTTCGTCGTCACCGACCAGTGGAACGACGACGTCAACGGCCCGAACCTGTGGTTCTCCGGTGTCGTGGCGACGCCGACCGTGGCACCGACCTGGGGCGGCGGCCCCGGCACCGCCCAGAACTTCGCGACCGTGCCCGCGACCGGGAACCGGCGCATCGCGATCGTCTTGGTCGACACCAGCGACCAGCGCTACACCACGACCGCGGCGACGCTGACCGGGTTCCAGACCCGCTGGCAGCAGAACGCGTTCACCGGCGTGGTCGGGGCCGACGGCGTCAGCCGCAGCACGGCCGCCTTCTACAACGAGGTCTCGTACGGCAACCTGACGGTCAGCGGCACGGTCTTCGCGACGGTCGTGAACCTGCCCAACGGCTGGAGCTCGTACTTCCAGGTCGACCCGCGCAACGGCGCGTGGCAGGCCAAGAACGAGTTCGTCAACCAGGTCGTGACCCAGGCCAACAGCCAGTCGACCGCGGCCAACCCGTTCGATCTGACCGGCTTCGACATGGTCGTGTGCGTGACCCAGGCGGTGACGCCCGCGGTCGGCGCCGCCAAGGTGGCGTGGCCGTACGGCGGCTACGGCGTCAACAGCGCGACCGCGTTCGGCACGGTGTCCGGGCGCGGCATCTCGATGCCCAACGAGTGGGGCGACGGCTCGGCCAACGATCAGGGCGGCGGGCGCACGATCTTCCAGACGCTAGCCCACGAGATGGGCCACACGCTCAACCTGCCCGACCTGTACACGCCGTCGGTCGCCGGCCGCAACGTCGGCGGCTGGGACCCGATGGACGCCGAGGGCCCGTTCCCGCACTTCACGCTGGCACACCGGATGATGCTCGGCTGGATCCCGGCCGGCTGGCTGCGGCTCTACAACTTCCAGGCGCTGGGCACGAGCGTCGACGAGACCATCACCCTGGCGCCGATCGAGGCCGGGGCCCCGCCCGCCGGTCGCTTCGGCGGCGCCGAGATCCGCGTCGGCGACGGGCGCAACTACTACCTCGAGTACCGCATCGGCCAGGCCGCGCAGATCGGCGACCGGGCGCTGCCCACGCCCAGCCGGGTGGTGATGACCGACGTCAGCCAGCCCCCCGACCCGCCGGTGATCTCGCGGCCGACGATCCTCCTGGTCGCGCAGCACGCCGACGACCAGGGCGCGGTGCTCGGCGCCGGCAACCTCTACCACGAGGTCGACAGCACCTCGCCGACCTTCCCGACCGACTTCCAGGTCGACGTGGTCGCGATCGACGGCACCAGGGCCGACGTCCGCATCCGCTACCAGGTGATCGGCAAGCCCGATCCGTCGATCCGGCCGTGGCCGCGCGACGCCGCCAACCAGTGGCAGAGCCCCGACATCGAGGTCAGCAACGCGCGCAGCGTCGCCGATCCGGCGACCTACGCCAACGTCCCGTGGCAGGGCCACGTCAACACCGTCACCGCGACCGTCACCAACCGCGGCACGCTCGCGGCGCCGGGCGTCCGGGTCGACTTCGCGGTCAAGGACTACACGATCGGCGGCGCGCCCGAGACCTCGATCGGCTCGGACACCCAGCCGATCGGCCCCGGCGCCACCGCGACGTTCACGACCACGTGGACCCCGCCGGCGCCGGCCGCCAGCGACCCGCCGCAGCACTACTGCGTCGTCGCGCGGGTCGCCGCGTACCAGACCCCGACCACGCCGCCGGTCCTCGAGATGACCGACGCCAACAACCTCGCGCAGTCGAACTACGCCCGCTTCATCTCGGCCTCGTCGTCGCCGCCGTCGCGCGAGGTCACGTGGATCACCGTCGGCAACCCGTTCGAGGAGCCGACCTGCGTCTACCTCGACGCCGGCCAGGACAACCCGCTGTACCGCACCTACCTCGAGCACCGCTGGCTGGTGCTCGAGCCCGGCGAGCTGCGGACCGTGCGCGCGATGTTCGAGTTCGCCCCCGACGGCGCGGTCCGCGGCGCCAAGGACCAGCGCGACCTCGAGCGCCACCTCACCCAGCCGGTGCGGGTCCGGATGCTCGGGCGCATCGCCGACCCGCGCGACCCGCGCCCCCACGGCACGATGGCGATGGCTGGCATCGACGCGGTGATCTCGCACGGCCGCGGCACCCGCGTGACCGACTTCGATCACGCCGGCCCCGATCAGGTGGCCGGCAAGGTCGAGCGCGCCGACGGCAAGGCGGTCGACCGCGGCGTCGTGCTGATCCACTTCCAGCGCGACGCCAAGGACCAGCGCGCCGACGACGGCTACGTCTCGGCCGACCTCGATGGCGACGGCCGCTTCGCCGCGCGGGCGCCGCACGGCTGGACCGCCGCGACCGCGTACTACCTGCCGGCCGACGGCCTCGCCGACTCGACGTCGCCGACGATCACGCCGCGCGCCCACGGGACGCCGGAGCAGCAGCAGCGCCCGAAAGGCTGAGCGCGGCGCGCGCGGTGGTGCGCGGCGATCGCGCGGTCAGCGGGCCGCGGCGAACGCGCGCTCGAGATCGGCGCGCTGGTCGTCGAGGTCCTCGATGCCGACCGACAGCCGGATGAAGCCGTCGACGATGCCGAGCGCGGTGCGGCGATCGAGCGGCACGCTGGCGTGGGTCATGATCGCCGGGTGCTCGATCAGCGACTCGACGCCGCCGAGCGACTCGGCCAGCGTGAACAGCTGGCACGCCGACAGGAACCGGCGCGACTCGTCGAGCCCGCCCTTCAGCACGAACGAGATCATGCCGCCGAAGCCGCGCTGCTGGGTCCGGGCCAGCGCGTGCTGCGGGTGGCTCTCGAGCCCGGGGTAGATGACCTTCTCGACCTGGGCGTGGCCGCTGAGCCACTCGGCCAGGGCCCGGGCGTTGCGCTCGTGCCGCTCCATGCGCACGTGCAGCGTCTTGGTGCCGCGCATGACCAGGAAGCTGTCCATCGGCGACGGCACCGCGCCGACCGCGTTCTGCAGGAACGCGACCCGCTGGCGCAGCTCCTCGTCCTTGACGATGATGCAACCGCCGACCACGTCGGAGTGGCCGTTGAGGTACTTGGTCATCGAGTGGACGACCAGGTCGGCGCCGAGCTCGAGCGGCCGCTGCAGGTACGGCGTCATGAAGGTGTTGTCGACCGCGAGCAGGAGCCCGCGCCGCTTGCACACCTCGGCCACGGCCGCGATGTCGGCGAGCTTGAGCATCGGGTTGGTCGGCGTCTCGAGCCACACCAGCTTGGTCGTCGGCCGGATCGCCGCCTCGACCGCCGCGGCGCCGGCCAGCGGATCGACGTAGCTGAACTCGAAGCCCATGCGCCGGTAGACCTTGTCGAACAGCCGGAACGTGCCGCCGTAGAGGTCGTCGCACGCGATCACGTGGGTGCCGGCGTCGAACATCTGCAGCAGCGTCGACGTGGCCGCCAGCCCCGACGCGAAGCAGAAGCCGGCATGGCCGCCCTCGAGCGAGGCCAGGTTGGCCTCGAGCGCGAACCGCGTGAGGTTGTGCGTGCGCGAGTACTCGAAGCCCTTGTGCTCGCCGGGCGCGGTCTGCGCGTAGGTCGACGTGTAGTAGACCGGCGTCATGACGGCGCCGGTGGTGGGATCGGGGCTCTGCCCGGCGTGGATGGCGCGGGTGCCGAAGCCCAGCGTCGGATCGTCGTGGATGGCCATGGTTGGTCTCAGCGCCTCGGTGCGGCCCGGACCTCCGAGGAGGATCCGGGCCGTTCGGGTGGGCTCGTCTCGTGGGGGCGGGTCGTCGCGACCCGCCGAGGGCTCAGCTCTTGAGGTCGAACTTGTCGGGGTGCTTGTCCATCAGGTTCTCGATGGCGGCCTCCTCGAGCAGGTCGAGCATGCGCTGGCCGCCGTACTTCTTGACCAGCTTGTCGTCGTACTCGTCGGCGATCAGCGCGACGTCGCGCAGGGTCGCGGTCAGCTCGTCGCGGTCGAGCGTCGTGCCGCCCAGGATCGAGTGCACGAACAGGATCGCGTCCTGGGCCGGGTCGTACGCGAAGGCGCCGAACCGGACGTAGGTGTTGAGCTCGAGCAGCTCGAGCGCGAGCTTGCCGTCGACCTCGATGCCCTTGACCAGCTGCGCGGTGCAGCGCAGGCACGCGCGATCGTTGCCCCACGGCACCACGCTGATCATCACGTAGGCCGAGCCTTGCTTGATCACGTACAGCGAGTCGTCGACCTTGCGGTAGGCCGCGCTCGCCGACAGGGTCTTCTCGATCAGGAGTGAGGTCGCCACTTCGGCCGGGTTCATGGGCGCGTCATAGCACGCCCGGCCGGGCCTTCGGTGCCGTCAGAAGGCGGGCCCGGGACCGGCCGCAGCTGGCGATCTTTGGGTATCGTCGGCCCGCGTGCGTAGCCTCCTGTCGTCGCTCCTGCCCCTGACCTGCGTCGTCGCCTGTGGCCGGAGCGCCCCGGCGGCGCCGGACCGCGCCACCCTGGTCATGGTCGGCGGTGACGTGATCACCAACCTGCCCGACCGCCCGCGGGTGACGGCGGTGGCGGTGCGCGGCGCCCGCGTCCTGGCGATCGGCGCCGACGCCGACATCCGCGCGCTGGCCGGGCCCGAGACCCGGGTGATCGAGCTCCACGGCCGCACCGTCACCGTCGGGCTCGCCGACGGCCACTGCCACCTGTACGGCCTCGGCGTCGCCAGCGAGCAGGTCAACCTGCGCGGGCTCGCGTCCGAGTCGGCCGCGGTCGTCGCCGTCGTCGCCGCCGCCGCGGGCCGCCCCGCCGGCGAGTGGATCGAGGGCCGCGGCTGGGATCAGAACCCCTGGGGCGGCGCGTTCCCGACCCGGGCCAGCCTCGACGCCGCGCTCGGCGATCGCCCGGTGGCGCTCCGGCGCGTCGACGGCCACGCGGTCTGGGTCAGCTCGGCGGTGCTGGCGCTGGCCGAGATCACCCGGGCCACGCCCGATCCCGCCGGCGGCAAGATCATCCGCGACGCGGCCGGCGAGCCGACCGGCGTGCTGGTCGACAACGCCATGGCGCTGATCGAGGCGCGCGCGCCCAAGGCCTCGCCCGAGGCCCGCGAGCGGCGCATCCGCGCGGCGGCCGCGCAGGCGATCGCCGCCGGCATCACCGCCGTGCACGAGATGGGCATCGACGACGACACCGTCGCCGCGTACCGCCGGCTGGCCAAGGCCGGCGAGCTGCCGCTGCGGGTGAGCGCGTACCTCGAGGGCGATCCGGCCCGCGCCGACGCGCTGGCCGCGCGCGCGATCGAGCCCGACGACGGCGACGACTACTTCGCGCTGGTCGGCGTGAAGTACTTCGCCGACGGCGCGCTCGGCTCGCGCGGCGCCGCGCTCCTCGCCGACTACAGCGATGATCCCGGCGACCGCGGGCTGTTCGTGACCGCGCCGGACGCGCTCGACCGCGCGGTCGCGGCCGCCACCGCCGCCGGCTGGCAGGTCGCGACCCACGCCATCGGCGACGCCGGCGTCCACGCCACGCTCGACGCCTACGAGCACGCGATCAAGGCCAACCCGGGCCAGGACCTGCGCCTGCGGGTCGAGCACGCCCAGGTGATGACCGACGCCGACATCGCGCGCATGGCCGCGCTCGGCGTGATCGCGTCGATGCAGCCGACCCACGCCACCAGCGACATGCCCTGGGCCGAGGCCCGGCTCGGGCCCGAGCGCATCAAGGGCGCGTACGCGTGGCGGCGGGTGCTCGACGCCGGCGGCCTGATCGTCGCCGGCTCGGACTTCCCGGTCGAGGACGTGGCCCCGCTCGGCGGCATCTACGCCGCGGTGACCCGGGCCGACGCCGCCGGCCAGCCCGCCGGCGGCTGGTACCCCGATCAGAAGCTCACGCTCGACGAGGCCATCTTCGCGTTCACCGGGGCCCCGGCGGTGGCCGGGTTCGTCGAGGAGCAGCGCGGGCATCTGGCGCCGGGCCTGGTGGCCGACCTGACGGTGTACGATCGGCCACTGGTGGCTGGCCGCGAGCTCCTCGACACGCACGTCGACCTGACGGTGGTCGGCGGCGAGATCGTGTTCGAGCGAGGCGCCGAGTAGCCGCGCATGCGCTTCTGTCCGTTCTGCACCGCCGAGAACGCCGCGGACGCCGTGAGCTGCGCCGCGTGCAACCGGCGTCTGCCGCCGCCGCCCAACCGGCGCGCGCGCGCAGGCGGCGGCCCGCCGACCGGCCTCGTCGCCACCGCGCCCGAGCCTCGGCCGGCCCCGCCCCGCCCGGCCCCGCCCGAGCCGGTCCCGGCGCCGGTCAGCGGACCGACGACCGCGCCGATGGCCGCGCCGCCGACGATGGTCACCCCGGCCGCGCCGCCGCCGCCGGTCGACGACGGTCGCCGCGCGCTCGCGACCGCGCTGGTGCCGCCGCCGACCGCGCTGCGCCGCACCGCCCCGCCGCCCGAGCGTCGCCTCGTCGGGGTCGGCGCCCGCCGCAAGGACGACGTCACCACCGCGGCCGCGCCGCCCCCGCCGGCCAAGCTCCCGCCGAGCGACGCGACCGTGCCCGTCGACGATGACTGGCTGGTCGACCCGGTCGAGGCCGAGGCGCTGACCGCCCCGCCGAGCCCGCCGCCGGCCCCGCCGCCCGAGCCGCCGCCGCCCGGGCCGGCCCCGTTCGCCCCGCTCGCACCGACGGCCGCCCCGACCGGCGCCCCGACGGCCGCCCCGCCGACGCCGCCCCCGCCGACGCCGCGCCGACCCGCGACCCCGACCCAGCCGCCGCGCCCGCCGACCCTCCCGGTCGCCGCCGCGATCATCTCGCCAACGCGTGAGCCCTCGGACGTCGCGCCGCCGCCGACCCGCATCCTGCGCACCGACGGCACCGACGATCGGCCGTTCATCCCGCCGACGGTGATGCCGGTGCCCGAGGTGCCCGACGGCGGCCTGGCCAACGCCGCGCGCTACGCCGTCGCGTTCGCCCAGGCCCGCTGGCAGCGCAGCCGCGCGGTCAAGCTGCTGCGCGCCGAGATCACCAGCGACACAGCCGCGCTCGACGGCGTGCTGCTCACGCTCGGGCGTGAGGCCCGCGCCGCCGGGGTCGACAACCGCGTGCTCGCCGGCGAGAACGAGGCGATCTCCGAGACCGAGCGCCGCCGCGACGCCATCGCCGCCCAGGGCACCGAGGTGCTCGGCCGCAAGACCGAGGAGAACACCAAGTTCGAGGAGGTCGAGCGCCAGCGCGTCGCCACGGTCAGCGACGCCGAGCGCGTCGTCGCCGACGCCCAGAAGGACGTGACCAGCTACGAGGCCCAGCGCCGCGCGCTGCGCGACAAGCGCAAGGACCTCGAGCGTCGGCAGAAGGCGTACCTGCAGGCGGCCGAGGCCCGCGAGAGCGACGCCGAGAAGTCGCCGATGGGCGACGCCCGGGCCGAGCTGCGGCGCGCCGCCGAGGGCCACCGCCGCGAGGCCGCGTCGCTCGATCCCGAGCGCCAGGACCTCGAGCGCAAGCTGGCCTCGGTCGAGCGGCCGCTGTCGGCCGCCTCCGCCAAGCTCGAGGCCGCCAAGGCCGAGCTCGACGGCGCCAAGCGGGCCCTGGCCGACGCCCGCGAGGGCCACCGCCACCGCCTCGCCGAGCTCGACGCCGAGCACGGGCGCAAGCTGCGCGAGCACGAGCTGGCCGAGGCCGAGATCGTCCGGCGCATGGTCACGCTCGGCACGCTGATCAACCTGCACCGGGTCGATCGGGCCGAGTTCGCCGAGCTGTACCAGCGCATCGATCGCCTGCGCTCGGCGATCAACGCCCGCACGACCGAGATCGACCGCCTGACCGCCGAGCGCAGCGCCTACGACCGGCCGTCGCTGATGCGCGGCTACGCGGTCCTGGCCGGGGTGGTCGTCGCGATCATCGCGCTGATCGCGATCATCCTGGCCGCGACGTGAGCTGACCTGACCACGCCGGGCGGCGCCCCTGCTCGCTGGTGGCGCGATCACCACGGCGGCGCCACCGCTGCCCGGTCGCGCGGCGCGAGGTCCACCGGCTTTCGCGGCGACCCGATCGCCGCGGTGTTACGATGGTCGGCGTGCAGCCCGGCCACCGCCTCCATCGCTACACGTACGCGGAGTACGTCGCGCTCGAGGAGTCGAGCCCGACCAAGCACGAGTTCTTCGACGGCGAGATCTACGCCATGGCCGGCGGCAGCGAGGACCACTCGGCGCTGGCCGCCGAGGTGTTGCGCGCGCTGGGCAACGCCATCGGGGATCGCCCGTGCCGCGCGCACACGTCCGACCTGCGCATCTACGTCGAGGCGGTCGGGCTCGCGACCTTCCCCGACGGCGCGGTGATCTGCGGCCCGCTCGTCCAGCATCCGCCCAGCCCCCGCGCCACCGCCATCAACCCCACCGCGCTGGTCGAGGTCACCAGCGACTCGTCAGCCGAGTACGACACCGGCGGCAAGCTCGAGGCGTACCGCACGATCCCCAGCCTGCGCGACTACGTGATCGTCGCGCACCGCGAGCGCCGCATCACGGTGCACCACCGCGACGACGCCGGCGCGTGGTCGACGACCACCGCGGTCGCGGGCGGCCGCGTCGCCGTCGCGAGCCTGGGCGCGGCGCTCGCCGTCGACGAGATCTACCGCGGCAGCGCCGTCAGCTAGTACCTCGCCACAGGGAATCTGATCGGTTGAGGACGCCGATCCATCGCCGATCGCTGCGTTGCAACTCCTCGAGTTCCAACGAGGAGCCCGTCGTCGTTGCGCCTTGCGCTCGGCGCGCCTCGGCGCCCGCAACCAATCATCTCCCCTGTGGCGAGGTACTAGCGGCCGGCCGATCGATCGCGGTCCGTCCACGACGTCGACCTACGCTGGGTCCGTCGCGGCGACGTCGCGGCGGCGCCGCCGCCCGGGCCCGGCCGATCCGTCGACCATGGCGCCGTGATACTGTGTTCTGAGATGCCGGTCGTCCTGGTCTCGAACAACAGCGAGCTCCTACGCCACCTCGGCTCGCCAGGCTTCCGGCGGCTCGAGCTCGAGCCCAAGGTGGCGTCGAGCGGCGACGAGGCGTGGGCGCTGTTCGAGAAGCTCAAGCCGCCGCTGGCGATCCTCGACGCCGAGATGGCCGGCATCACCGGCAGCGAGCTGACCACCAAGATCAAGGCGATGTCCCCGACCAGCCGGGTCGTGCTGGTGGTCGGCAAGCGCCTGTCGGGCGACCAGATGCGCCGGATCGGCTCGTGCGGCTGCGACGAGGTGCTGGTCGCGCCGATGAGCGCCGACGAGCTCTACGACGTCGTCGCGATCGAGCTGGGCCTGCCCCGGCGCGGCGCCGAGCGCTACCACCTCGAGCTGATCCACGGCGGCGCCGCGATCGACGCCACCGTCACCAACCTGTCGATCGACGGCGCCCGGATCATCAGCCGCGTGCCGCTGCCCGAGGGCGCGGCGGTCGCGGTGCGGATCACGATGGAGGACGACACCGGCCCGGTCGACATCCCGGCCAAGATCGTCTGGGCCCAGCAGGCCTCGGGCAAGACCGTCGCCGGCGCCGGGTTCAGCGAGCTCGACGACAAGGCCCGGCGGGTGCTGTCGCGCCTGACCCAGTGGGAGATCGTCCACGAGACCCAGCGCACGCGGGTCGTGCTCAAGGGCGACTTCACCGAGGCCACGCGCTTCGACGACCTCGCCACCGAGATGGTCGGGCGCGTCGACTTCGACATGGCCCAGGTCACGTACATGAACTCGCTGGGCGTGCGCGCCTGGTGCGAGTTCCTGCGCAGCGCGCCGATCCAGGGCTACGAGTTCCACGCCTGCTCGGTGCCGTTCGTGCTGCAGGCGTCGATGGTCGCCGACGTCGTCGGCCGCGGCACGGTCACGTCGTTCTTCGCGCCGTACCACTGCGAGAGCTGCGATCACCAGGAGGAGCGCCTGCTGCAGTCGGCGGCGCTCCTGGCCGCCGGCCTCGAGGCGCCGTCGTTCTCGTGCTCCAAGTGCGACGGCCAGCTCGCGTTCGACGACCTGCCCGAGCGCTACTTCGCCTTCCTGTCGCCGGGCGACTGACCTCCCCTCGAACGGCCCGGAGCCTCCCGATGCCCCTGCCGGTCCTCGCTGACGACGCCACCTTGCCCGAGGTCGCGACCTGGATGGCCGAGCTGGCCACCGCGCTGCCGCCCGACGACGGCTTCCGCCACTTCAACGCGATCTACCTCGACGTCACCGAGCGCGTGGTGGCGCGGGTCGCCAGCGGCGGCGCGCTCGACCCAGCGTTCGTCAGCCGGCTCGACGTCGTGTTCGCGCTGACCTACCAGGACGGCCTGGTCGGCGACGCCGCCGCTATCGCCCGGGCCTGGCGGCCGATGCGGGCCAAGCGCCTCGACCGCTCGATCTCGCCGCTGCGGTTCGCGGTCGCCGGCATGAACGCGCACATCAACCACGATCTCGTCCACGCGCTGATCCGCGTCTCGCACGAGTTCGATCGCCCGCTCGACCGCGATCAGGCCAGCTACCGCGACTACCGCGCGGTCGACGACATCCTCCACGACCTGATGGCCGCGTCCAAGGACGCGGTGCTCGACGACCTCGGCGAGCGCATCGACGACGCGCTCGGCCCGGTCGACGACGTGCTCGAGTTCTGGAGCATCCGCGCCGCGCGCCAGAGCGCCTGGACCAACGCCGAGATCGCCCAGACCCTGCCGGGCCTGGTCCGCTCCGCCCACCTGGCCTCGATCGATCGCACCACCGGCCTGCTCGGCCGCGCGCTGCTGGTCTGAGCACACCGGCCTGCTCGGCCGCGCGCCTGGGGTGGGGTCCCCGAGCGTCCGGGCCGTCAACGCCGCGGCCGGCGCACGGGCCGCCCGCGCCGGCGCACGATCGCGTCGTAGGCGCGCTTGATCGCCAGGAACGCGTCGGCGCGACCGCCACGGTCGGGGTGGTGCTCGAGCGCCAGGCGTCGATACGCGGCCTTGACGGTGTCGAGCGGAGCCGCGGCGCCGACGCCGAGCACCGCGTAGGGATCGCTGGCCGCGGCGGCGCTCGTCGTCGGTCGCGGGGCCGCGCGCGGCGGGAACGGCGCCAGCCCGGCCTGGACCCGACGCCAGGCCCCGGCCCAGGGCCCGCCGTCGAACTCGAGCGGCCGCCCGGCCGCACGCTCGGCCATCGCCCGGGCCTCGGCCTCGGTGGTCGCGCCGCCACCCCACGCGTCGGGCGGCCGGAACGCCTCGAGCGTCGGCGCGCCGGTCCACCAGGCGGCCCACAGCAGCCGCCGGCGCCGGGTCCGCGCCAGCGCGAAGAAGGCCCGAGCCAGCGCGGTCATCGCCCGCGCATTCTACCCGCGACCGCGCGCCAGTTCGCTACAGCACCGGGCCGGGCGGCCTGGGCGGATCGACGTCGTCGCGCAGCCGCGCCAGCGCCTTGGCGACCTGATCGAACACCGACTCGAGCTCGTGGGCCGCGACCTCGCCGGCCGCGGTGAGCCGGCGCTCGAGCGCGTCGACCTTGGGCTCGACCTTCTCCCACGCGGTCCGGGCGTCGAGGCCCGCCAGGTGCAGCTTGAGGCGGATCTCGTCCTTGGCTTGCTTGAGCTCGTTGACCAGGGTGTCGAAGCGGCTGGGTGCGGCGTCCATGATGACCTCGCCGGCCAAGATGGCCACGCCACGGCGCGGCGCAATGCGCGGATCCGCGCACCCGGCGGCGCGGTCACCCCCGGCGGGGCGTCACCCGCGGCGCGTCAGCCGGCGGCGCGCTCGCCCGACTGCCGCTCCTGGTAGATGCGCAGGATGTCGGCGGCGGTCTCTTCGATCGCGCGGTTGGTCACGTCGATCACCGGCCAGTTGGCGTGCTTGCGGAAGATCTCGCGGCTGTACGCGATCTCGGTGTTGATGTGCTGCCGCTTGCCGTACTCGGCGTCGTTCGACATGCCGAGGTGCTTCAGGCGGGCCTGGCGGATGTGCATCAGCATGTCGGGCTGGATGATCAGGCCGAACACCTTCCGGTCATCGACCTGGGCCAGCTCCTCGGGCGGGTCGATGCCCAGCACCAGCGGCACGTTGGCGACCTTGAGGCCGCGCTGGGCCAGGTAGGTCGACAGCGGCGTCTTGGACGTGCGCGAGATGCCGACCAGCACCAGGTCGGCCTTGGGCAGGTTGCGGGGCTCGGCGCCGTCATCGTTCTTGACCGCGAACTCGACCGCCTCGATCCGGCGGAAGTAGTCCTCGGTGATCGTGTGCAAGAGCCCGGGCACGCCGGCCGGCGCCGCGCCCAGGAACGAGCCGAGCTTGCCGATCAGCGCGCCGATCAGATCGACCGACTCGACGTTGTAGCGCTCGACCAGCTTGGTCAGCAGCTCGCGCTCCTCGCTGTTGACCACCGTGAACACCACCAGCGCCCGCAGCTCGGCCGCCTTCTCGATCAGCTGCTCGCACTCGGTCTCGAGCCGCACGCGCGAGTAGGTGCGCACGTTCACCGGCACGCCCGTGAACTGCAGCGTCGCCGCGCGGACCATGCGCTCGGCGGTCTCGCCGGTGGCGTCGCTGATGATCATGACCGTCTTCATCGCGCGTCTATACCATGGGGAGCCGACGCCGAACCGGCTCGCGATCGTTGCCGAAAGCAACGCCGCGCCTACGGAAATCGACGACGCGCGGGCACTCGGGATCGGGCGCGCCGACGTCGCCGGCGTGGGCGCTGACGACCCGGCAGCCGCCGCGGCACTGGGTCAGGTACGCGCAGGTCCGACACGGCTCGGCCGCGGCCTCGCGCCAGGTCCGGAAGCGCCCGAACGCGTCGGCCTGGGTCCAGTAGGCCGGCAGGTCGGTGACGGTCGGGCGGTGGTCGCCGCGCGGCGGCGGCGGCGCCGCGAAGCTGCACGCGGTGATCGCGCCGCTGGGCTTGGCGCCGATCAGGTGGTCGCCGCCGGCGCAGCCGTAGACCGCGAGCTGGGCGAGCACCGCCGGCCCGGGATCGTGGTGCGCGATCATCGGCGTGTACGAGCAGTCGAGCTTGACCCGGATCCGCGCGCGCCGGGCCGCGGCCAGCACCGTCGGCAACAGCGCCCGGTGCTGGGCGTCGGTGCAGCGCAGGCGCTCGTAGACCGCGGCGCCGCGGCCGGCCGGCTTCCAGCGCAGGAGCTCGACCTCCGACAGCCGGCGCGCGCGCGCGTACGCGAAGATCGCCGGTAGCTCGTCGAAGTTGGCCCGGGTGACGACGACGTTGATGCCGACCGCGCGCTTGATCGAGCGCAGCGCCCGCAGCGCCGCGTCGGCCCGCGCGAACCCGTCGAAGCCGCGCACCGCGCCGTAGGTCGCGCCGAGCCCGTCGAGCGACACGTTGATCTGGCCGAAGCGATCGGCGATCGGCAGCAGGCGGTCGAGCCCGGCCAGGCCGCTGGTCGTGAGGTTGGGCACCAGCCCGCGCGCGCGCGCGTGCGCGGCCAGCTCGCCCAGCCACGGCAGGGTCGCGCTCTCGCCGCCGCCGAGCGCGACGTGGAACACCCCGGCGTCGGCCAGCACGTCGAGCGCGCGGCGCCACTCGACCAGGCCCCACTCGCCGGCGCCGGCCGCGGCGCTGGCGCCGGTGTAGCAGCCAGCGCAGCCGGCGTCGCAGCGGTTGGTCAGCTGCAGGTGGGCCTCGAGCGGCGCGGACAGCGGCGCGCGATCGAGCACGCCGTCGGTCGCGGGCGCGGCCCAGGCGGCGCCGCCCTCGAGCCCCAGCGCGCGCGCGCGATCGCGATCGACGAACACCAGCGCCCGCGGCCGGGTCAGCTGCACGATCGCCCCGAACGCCTCGATCCGGCTGCGCCGCGCCGCCGCCAGCGGATCGGCCAGCCAGCCGCGCAGCCGCGCGATCACGCGTCGCCCGAGGAGGCCGGCGCCGGCGCGGTCGGCGCCGGCGCCACCGCCGGGGACCCGGCCGGCTTGCGCCAGCGCAGGAGCGCGCCGACCAGCGGCGTCGCCAGCGCGATCGCGGTCGCGCCGAACAAGAGGAACGTCACGTCGACGCCCAGGCTCGACGAGTTGGGGTTCATGCCCCACTTGGTCGCGAGGATCCGGCCGCGGCGCGCCATGGGACGCAGTATACGGCATCCGCCGCGCCGCCCGCGGGCAAGGACAGTGCCTGGACCGGCGCGGGCGCGGTCGTCGCCGCGCCGCCCGGCTACTCGTCCTTGCCGTCTTCGCCGCGGTGGATGCCGAGGGCGCGCAGCTTCTTGTGCAGGTTGGTGCGCTCGATGCCGAGGACCTGGGCGGTCTTCGAGATGTTCCAGTTGAGCTCGGCGAGCTTCATCCGGATGAACTCGCTCTCGATCTCCTCGCGGAACTCGCGCAGCGACTTGCCGGCGTACTTGTCGAGCGACAACGTCGCGACCGGCCCGGTCGAGCGGCCGACCGCGCTGCGCGGGCCGCCCAGGTACGGCGGCAGGTCGCGCTCGCTGATCACCTCGTCGCTCATGATCACCAGGCGCTCGACGACGTTGCGCAGCTCGCGCACGTTGCCGGGCCAGTCGTAGGCCCGGAGCCGATCGAACACGACGTCGTCGATCGGCTTGCCGGCGAAGCCGTTCTCGTCGCAGCACTCGGCCACGAACGACTCGACCAGGAGCGGCACGTCGTCGAGCCGCTCGGCCAGGTCGGGCGACCGGATCGGCACGACGTTGAGCCGGAAGAACAGGTCCTCGCGGAAGGTGCCGGCCTTGACCATCTCCTCGAGGTCGCGGTTGGTGGCGGCGACCACGCGCGAGTCGGTGCGCAGGCTCTTCTCGCCGCCGACCCGCGTGAACTCGCCGGTCTGCAGCACCCGCAGGACCTTGGCCTGGGCCGACAGCGCCATGTCGCCGATCTCGTCGAGGAAGATCGTGCCGCCGTCGGCGACCTCGAACAGGCCGCGCTTCTTGGCGACCGCGCCGGTGAACGCGCCGCGCTCGTGACCGAACAGCTCGCTCTCGATGAGCTCGGGCGGGATGGCGGCGCAGTTGACCTTGACGAACGGCCCGCTCGACACCGCGCTGTTGCGGTGGATCGCGCGCGCGATCAGCTCCTTGCCGGTGCCGCTGGCGCCGGTGATCAGCACCCGCGAGCGGGTCGGCGCGACCTTGACGATCTGCCGGCGCAGGTCGTTGACCACGGTCGTCGTGCCGAGGATCTCCCAGCGGGCGTCGACCGCGCGGCGCAGCTGGTTGACCTCGCGCCACATGCGCCGGCGCTCGAGCGCGTTCTTGACCGTCACCATCACCCGGTGGCGATCGAGCGGCTTCTCCATGAAGTCGAACGCGCCCAGCCGGGTGGCGGCGACCGCGTCCTCGATCGTGGCGTGGCCCGAGATCATCACGACCGGCACGTCGGCGGCGGGGCCGCCGAGGCCGTCGTCGCCGCGGGCCTTGAGCGTGCGCAGCAGCTCGATGCCGTTGTCCTCGCCGAGCTTGACGTCGAGCAGGATCAGCTCGACCGGCTCGCGCTCGATCACCGCGAGGGCCTCGGCGGCGCTGCCGGCCTCATGGACCACGTGGCCCTCGCTGTCGAGGACCATGCGCAGCGTGCGCCGGATGTTCTTCTCGTCATCGACGATCAGGATGGCGTCGCCGGTGGGTGGCGTGATCGCGAGCTCGGTCACGACTCGTCCTCCTCGCGCGGACGCTTGGCGTCCTTGGCGTCCTCGGCGTCCTCGGCATCGGCGGTCGCGTCATCCGCGCCGGCGGTCGCGTCATCCGCGCCGGCGTCCGCGGCATCCGCGCCGTCGTCGGCCCCGCCATCCGCGGCGGCGGCCGCGTCATCCTCGGCGGCGTCGTCCCCCGCGGCCGCGTCCTTCCCGCGCCCGCGCTCGCGCCGCGCCCGCCGCGCCTCCTCGGCCCGCTCGGCCGCCTCGCGCTGCTCGCGCTCGCGCCGGTTCCACCAGAACACCAACCCCAGGATCACCACGCCGCCCAGCAGGTAGTACGGGCGGCGATCGGTCTGCTTGGGCGCTGGCCGCACCATGATCGTCGCCGGGATCTCCCCTTCGCGCGCGCGGATGCCCGGCGCCGCGCTGCCGCGGTCGCGGTCCGGCGTCGGCGTCGGCGTCGACGTCGGCGGCGGCGCCGGCTCGACCGCCACCGGTGGCGTGGCGCTGACGGCCACCGGCTCGAGCGCGGTCGCGATCGGCGCGATCGACGCCAGCGCCGCCTCGCACGCGGCCCGCAGCCCGGCGGCGTCGGGCCCGAGGATGCACTCGCCGCCGATCCGCACCAGCGCGCCGCCGGTGCGGAACACCAGCGTCCGCGCCAGCACGGTGGTGCCGACCGTCGGGTCGCTCCACTCGAGCCTGGCCTCGTGCAGCTTGCCCGCGGGATCGATCGTCACGTCCCAGCGCGACACCTTGGCGTCGGTGACCGCGTCGGCGCCGGCCCGGGTCGCGTGCAGCGCGGCGGAGGCGGAGGCGGCGGGCGCGACCGGCATCAGCTCGGTGGTCACCTGGGTCCCGATCAGCAGCGCGCCCGGCGTCGGCGAGGTCCACGCCTGGGCGTCGACGCTGATCGGCACGCCCGCGAACAGGTCCTCGTTGCCGAGCTGGGCGGCGACGCGGTCGGCGCTGGGCTTGTCGACGAGCCAGCCGCTGGGCGACGCCACCCGCGCCACCGGCGCCGGCGGGTGGGCGGGGCGATCGCCCGGTTGCGCGAGGGACGGGGCCACGAGGGCCGCGACGAACAGGAGCGCGAGCGAGGTTCTCGTCACGGGATCACCTTGGCGGCATCGAACGAAGCCAGCACGCCCTGGCACAGGGTGGCGCAGGGCGCCGGCTCGCGCGGGTTGGCGACGCAGGCCGCGACCACGACGACGGCGCCGACGCCGACCGCGCGCGCGCTGGCGCGGACGCTGCCGGTCAGCGGACCGCGCGCGATCTGGCCGCCGCCGTCGGAGCCGGTGCTCGACCAGCCGGTCAGGCCCAGGTCGCTGGTCAGGCGCGTCGCCAGCTCGGCCAGCGCGTCCTCGGGGTTCTGCCGCGGCGCGCGCGCGCCGATCACCACCGCGTAGCAGCCGCGGCCTGGATCGCCCCAGGCCAGCGCGGCGGCCCCGAGGGTCGCGGTCGCGGCGCGCGCCACCTCGGGCAGCGCGGTCCACTCGGTCGGCGGGGTCACGACGCTGCCGAGCTGCAGCGCGCCCTGCTCGGGCGGAGCCTGCGCGGTCGCGACCTGACACCCGGCCGCGACCACCGCGGCGAGCGCCAGCGCGTTCACGCCAGCACCAGCCACACCGGCAGGTCGGGGGGCACGTCGAGCCGCGCGACCACGTCGCGGGTCACGCCGAAGCGCCCGTCGTCCATCTTGATCACGCGCGCCCCGACGGCGCGGAAGCCCGGCCGCTGGGTCGGGTGCTCGGCCGCCAGGACCGCCCACGGCCGGGCGCCATCGGCGTCGTCGACCACCACCAGGCGCACGCGATCGGCGTCGCGCACCAGCGGGATCTGATCGGTCGTCGCCACGAAGTGGGGGCCGCCGTCGAACGGATCGATCTGGCCGGCGTACTCGAAGCCGATCCGCCGGAGGATCTTCTCGACCCCGCGGGTCTCGGGCCCGACCTTGCCGATGATGTCGCGGACCTCGGCCGGCAGCAGCTCGCAGTGGATCGGATCGTCGGGGAACAAGGCGTGGATGAACTCCTTGTTGTCCTTCGACAGGAGATCCGCCTCCTGGTAGCTGAGGCCGGTGAAGTGGCGGCCGAGGTGCTCCCACAGCTTGCTGGTCCCGTCGGGCTCGAGCGGCGGCAACAGCTCCGACAGCACGTGGTCGCGGAACACCTCGCGGTGCATGCGGATGAACAGGAACCGCGTGTACGACAGCAGCTTGCCGAGCGACTCGGGGTTGCCGCGGTACTCCGGCAGCAGGATCAACCCGCCGATCTCGGTCGGCCCGGCGTAGTTGTAGCCGATGCGCAGCGTGCGATGGACGAAGTAGCGATCGAGCGTGTACGAGTAGCGCTCGTCGTTCTCGACCCGGAAGAAGATGTGCGGCGCGCGCTTGGTGCCGTGCTGCGCGTGGATCATCGAGGTGCCGATGACGCGCTTGTGCTCGAGGTCCTCGAGCACGAACAGGTACTCGCGCTCCACCGCCGGGACGGTCTCGGCGAAGCTGTGCTCGGACAGCTCCAGGATCCGCTCGATCAGCCGGCGATCGGCGGGCAGGTTGACGGTGTCGAGGTGCTCCGCGACCGCCAAGATCTGCTCGGCATCCTCTCGATATGATTGTCGAATTCGGAACATGCGGGGGCCGGCGAGCGGCCGGCAGGCACCTTACCACGGGCCCGGCGCGCGCGCCTCGACCGACCGGCGCCGCGACAGCGGTGTCACGCCGCCAGAAATCTGCGATCGCCCGGCTGCGGCCGCGACAGCGGTGGCGCGTGGCTCCGCCGCCGCCGCCGTCGAGCTGCCAGCGGTTGCGCCACGATCGGGCCTGGCCGCGCGGTTGCAATGTCCCCGCGCATGCGCCGCCACCGCACCACCGCCCTCTCCACCGCCCTCTCCACCGCCCTCTCCACCGCCCTCACCGCCGCCCTCACCGCCGCCCTCGGGTTCGTCACCGCCCGCCCCGCCGCGGCGTGCTCGCCGGTCACCAACGACCCGCACAGCGTCGACCCAGCCTACGCCGGCGACGCGATCGCGCCGAGCGCGCCCGCGCTCGCCGACGTTCAGGTCACGCGCAACCAGGACAGCGGCGGCTGCGGCATGGCGACCTGCGGCGACCTGTCGATGATCGAGCTGACCGTGACGGCCACCGACGATCGCGCCCCGGCCGATCAGCTCGGCTACCAGGTCGCCGTCGTCGGCGGCACCGCCCCCGCCGAGCTGTGGTTCGAGGCGACGCCGGTGCGCCCGGCCTACAGCGGCGCGCTGCTGCTCCGCTTCGACGGCGACGATCACGGCTGGACGTTCCAGCTGGCCGTGCGCGCGGTCGATCTGAACGGCAACCTCGGGCCGCCGACCCTGGTCACCGTGACCGATCCCGAGCCCGAGACCGGCGGCTGCGCGGCCGATCGCCACCGCGCGCCGCTGCTGACGCCGGCGCTGGTGGCCGCGGCGGCGGTGCTGGCGACCCGGCGGCGCCGGCGCTGAGCTCGAGCGCGTGTCGCCACGCCCATCCCCGGTTGGAGCGAGCGCCGGCCCGAGCCCGCCTGAGACGCGAACCGCCCGGCCACCGCCCCTGGGGCGACGATCGGGCCTGCTACGGCACGGTCGCGACCAGCGCGGCGTCGACGCCGGCCCGGCCGTGGCCGATCGCGGCGCGGAGCCACGCGAGCGTCGGCGCGATCTGCTCGGCCGCGACCTGATCGCCGCCGATGATGCGGATGCCGGGCCGGCCGCGCTTCCTGCGGCGCACGTTCTCGGCGTCGATCCACTTCAACACCTCGGGCAGCGCGAACCGCGTGGCGAACTTGGTGTCGTGCATGAGCAGCACGCCGCGGCCGTCGATGCGGTTGATCGCGTGGATCACGCGCGCCGCGGTGGCCTTGGCGCCGAGCCCGCGCCACTCCTGCGGATCGATGTCCCAGTGGAAGTGCTGCAGGCCCAGCTCGCCCAGCAGGCGCTCGACCCGGGGGCAGCGCGCGCCGTAGGGCGTGCGGAACCACGGCACCGGCATGCCGGTCGCCTGCTCGAGCAGCGCCCGGGAGCCCTCGACCTCGGCCCGCCCCAGCTCCCGGTCGACCGAGCACAGCTGGACGTGGTTGATCGTGTGGTTGCCGACGATGTGACCCTCGCGGATGATCCGATGCTCGAGCGCCTGGGCCTTGGCGACGTCGCCACGCCGGAACCGCCAGCCGACCTGGAAGAACACCGCGCGGATGCCGCGGTCGCGCAGCAGATCGAGCACGACCCGGGTGGTGTCGGCGTCGGGGCCGTCGTCGAACGTCAGCAAGATCTCGGTCTCCCCGCTGGCCGACGCGCCGGCCGCCGGCTGGGGCCAGCCCCGAGGCGTCGGGACCTTCGGCCCCTGCGCCGATGCGGGCCCGACCAGGGTCAGCGCGGTCAACGCGAACGCGAGGGCAGCGCGACGGGTCACCACGATCGATCTAACACGCGGCGCGACGCGGGCATTCTTTTCGACGCGGGTCACCGGGTCGCCCCATGCCCGCAGCGCGCCCGCGCCGTGCGGGCGTGGCGGCGCACACCCACGTGCAGCCGGCGCGCGGAGCTCGGGGGACCGACCTGGGCACGATCGGCGAGCGCCGGCGCGCACATGGTCGTACCACCCGGTGCGCCGGGCCCGGCGGTCACGCCGAGGGCGCTGGGCAGGCCGGCGCCGACGGGACCGACGACGACCACCGCACGCATCGGAACATTGTATCGCGACGGCGCTACGATGCGCCATGTCGTTCATCCGCCCGCGCCTGCCCTACCCGCGCAAGGTCGCGCTCGCCCGCACCGGCACCCCGCTCGAGCCCCTGCCGCGCACCAGCGCCGCGCTCGGGGTCGAGGTGCTGGTCAAGCGCGACGACCTCACCGGGGCCGAGCTCACCGGCAACAAGGTCCGCAAGCTCGAGTTCCTGGTGGCCGAGGCCGAGGATCAGGGCGCCGACACGCTGATCACCTGCGGCGGCGAGCAGTCGAACCACGCCCGGGCCACCGCGCTGGCGGCCGCGCGCCGGGGCCTGCGCTGCCGGCTGGTGCTGCGCACCGACGATCCGGACCGGCCGCCGGCCGCCACCGGCAACATCCTGCTCGACCGCCTGGCCGGCGCGACGATCCGCTGGATCAGCCGCCCCGACTGGGCCCGGCGCACCGAGCTCATGGCCGCGGAGGCCGACGCGGTGCGCGCCGAGGGCGGCCGGCCCTACGTCATCCCCGAGGGCGGCTCGAACGCGACCGGCTCGTGGGGCTACGTCGCCGCCGCCGGCGAGCTGGCCGACGACCTCGCGACGCTGCCGGCGCGCCCGACGACGATCCTGTACGCGTGCGGCTCGGGCGGCACCGGCGCCGGGCTGGTCCTGGGCGCGCGGCTGCACGGCCTGACCGCGCGCATCGCCGGCGTCAACGTGTGCGACGACCGCGCGTACTTCGTGCGCACGATCGGCCGCATCTGCGCCGACATGATCGAGCGCTGGGCGCTGCCGGCGACGATCACCGCGGACGACATCGAGCTGGTCGACGGTCACGTCGGCCTCGGCTACGCCCGGAGCCGGCCCGAGGAGCTGGCGACGATCCGCGACCTGTGCCGGCGCGACGGGCTCGTGCTCGACCCGGTCTACACCGGCAAGGCGTTCCACGGCATCGTCACCGAGCTGGCGCGCGATCCGGCCCGGTTCGGCGAGCGCATCGTGTTCGTCCACACCGGCGGGGTGTTCGGCCTGTTCCCGGCGGCGGCCGAGCTCGCGCCGCTCCTGTGACCGATGCCGCGCGCGCGGCCCGGCTTTGCGCCGGACCGTCCGCTCGGGCTAGCGTGGCTTCAACTAGCAAGGAGACGGTGATGCGTTCGATTCCCTTGATGTCCCTGATCGCGATCCTGACCACGTCGATGCTGGCGTGCAGCGACGACAACGGCTCGATCCCGATGGATCAGTTCCCGAGCAAGCTCGCCGCCGCCGCGTGCGAGCAGTCGTTCCGCTGCTGCGACGCCGCCGAGCTGATGGATCGGTTCCAGATCTTCAACCCGCCGCCGACCACCCAGGCCGAGTGCACGACCGCGCTCGCCGCGCTGTACCAGGGCCTGCTGTTCGACAGCGAGGCCCTCGCCGCCGGCCGCATCACCTACGACGAGGGCGCGGCCGCCGACTGCGTCGCGGCCATCGACGGGGCCGCCTGCTCGGTCGAGCTCGGGCAGGCCGGCGCGTGCGAGCGCGTCCTGGTCGGCCAGGTCGCGGCCGGCGGGGCCTGCAAGAGCAGCAACGAGTGCGTCGGCGAGGCCAGCTGCGACGGCGCCACCTCCACCGCCCTCGGCACCTGCACCGCGCTCGCGACCGTCGGCATGGCCTGCGACGCGGCGTCGTGCGTCGCCAGCGCGTGGTGCGACTTCACGACGACGACCTGCGCGGCTGACAAGGCCAACGGCGCGGCCTGCTCGTTCGACGACGAGTGCACCAGCGACTTCTGCGACCCGAACAACGCCTGCGCCGATCAACCGGCGTCGATGGTCTGCGACGGCGTCTGAGTTTCAGAGGGCCTGTCGCCAGGCCCTCCCCCGTCGGGGGCAAGCCCCGACGGGGCCCCCACCCACGACGCGAAACTCCCGGCGCGCCGACCGGTGCTCGACCGAAGAAGTTACAAGCGCTGAGGTTCAGAGGGCCCGTCGCCAGGGCCAGGCCGGTGCTGGGGCACGCGACGTCCGAGGTCACGGTCGAAGCACGTCGGGACCTCGGGCGAGCTCCGACGAGCCGCGCCTCCACGACGCGCGCCGCCCGGCGCGTGGACCGGCGCTCGACCGAGACCGCGACAAGCTCCGAGCCGGTGGCGCGCCCGCGCGCTTGCGCGACCTGGCCCGTGACGGCGGGCCGCCGCTGATCTAGGCTGCGCCCCATGGGCCGCGCCTTCGAGAAACGGAAGTCCACGATCTTCGCCCGCGCCGATCGCATGGCGAAGCTGTTCACCCGGGTCGGCCGCGACATCGCGATCGCGGTGCGGTCGGGCGGGCCGACGCCCGACGCCAACCCGACGCTGCGGCGGGTGCTGCAGAACGCCCGGGCCGCGAACATGCCCAAGGACAAGATCGAGGGGGCGATCAAGAAGGCCAGCGGTCAGGGCGGCGCCGACTACGAGATCGTGATCTACGAGGGCTACGCGCCCCACGGCATCGCGGTGCTGGTCGAGACCGCGACCGACAACGTCACCCGCACCGTCGCCAACGTGCGCATGCACTTCCGCGCCAACGGCGGCAACTTCGGCTCGACCGGCTCGGTCGCGTTCCTGTTCCAGCGCATGGGCGTGTTCCGGCTGGCGCCGCACGAGGGCGACCTCGAGGAGCTCGAGCTCGAGCTGATCGATCACGGCCTGCAGGAGCTGGGCGAGGGCACCGGCGACAAGGGCGAGCCCCAGCTGATCATCCGCAGCGCGTTCACCGACTTCGGCACGCTCGCGACCGCGATCGAAGCGCGCGGCCTCAAGCTCATCTCGTCGGCGTCCGAGTACGTGGCCCCGACCCTGGTCGAGCTGCCCGAGGACCACGCCAAGGAGGTGCTCGAGCTGATCGACGCGCTCGAGGGCGACGACGACGTCCAGGCCGTCTACCACAACCTCGCGTAGCGCCGCCTCGCGCTGGTCCCGGCCCGCGGCGGTGATGGCTGCGACGTCGCACGCGACGGCTGCGACGGCTGCGACCGTCGAGAAATCCGCCGACGCGCGCTGAGTTTCGGTCGAGTCGCTCGAGCCGCGCTGCTACCGTGGCGCGCATGTCGAACGATCGTCGCGACCTCTCGCGCCGGGACGTCGTGCGCGGCGCGCTCGCCGCCACCGCGCTCGGCCTCGGCGCCGCCGCCTGCTCGTCATCCAAGAAGGAGCCGGCCGTGGCCGTGGCCGTGACCACGCCGCCGCCGCCGCCGGTCCGAAAGAAGATCCTGATCCTCGGCGGCACCGGCTTCCTCGGGCCCAAGACCGTCGAGGCGGCGCTGGCCCGCGGCCACGAGGTCACGATCTTCAACCGCGGCAAGCGCGAGAAGCTGCTGCCGCTCGGGTTCGAGGTCGAGCACCTGTACGGCAACCGCGATCCCGAGCTGCCGGCCGACGACGAGCGCGGGCCCGACGGCGCGCTCCTGCACCCCGACGCCTCGCCCAAGGGCCTCGAGCAGCTCGCCGGGCGATCGTGGGACGTCGTGATCGACAACTCCGGCTACGTGCCGCGCCTGGTCGGGGCCTCGGCCCAGCTGCTGGCGCCGCGCTGCCAGCAGTACATCTACATCTCGAGCATCTCGGCCTACGACGAGATCCCCGCGCGCGGCGGCGACGAGACCGCGCGGCTCGCGACGATCGCCGACCCGACGGTCGAGTCGATGGGCGCCGAGTTCGAGAACTACGGCGCGCTCAAGGCGCTGAGCGAGCGGGCGGCCGAGGCCGCGTTCCCCGGGCGCGCGACGATCGTCCGGCCCGGCTACATCGTCGGGCCCGGCGATCCGTCCGATCGCTTCACGTACTGGCCGGTGCGCGTCGCCGCCGGCGGCGAGGTGCTGGCCCCCGGCAGCCCCGACGATCCGCTGCAGTGGATCGACGTGCGCGATCTCGCGGCGTGGCTGGTGACCCTGGCCGAGCACGGCACCGCCGGCATCTTCAACGCGGTCGGCCCCGCCGCGCCGGCGCGCTGGGGTGACGTGCTCGACGCGTGCGTCGCCGGCGGCGGCGGCGACGCCAGGCTGACGTGGGTGCCGAGCGCGTGGCTCGCGGCGCACGAGATGGGCGGCGAGGACGCGTTCCCGATCTGGACCGCGCCGGTCGGCAAGTTCGCCGGCTTCCACCGCTGGCGGCCCGATCGCGCGATCGCCGCGGGCCTGACGTTCCGGCCGATGGCCGACACCGTCGCCGGGCTGCTGGCCTGGTACCCGACCGAGCTCGAGCGGCGCGTGCGCGTCACCGCCGAGCTGCGGGCCGCGGCCGAGGCCAAGGGCGCGCCGACGCCGAAGGGGCCGGATCCGGCGGCGCTGCGGGCGGGCCCGCCGCGGGCGCGCGAGGCCGAGCTGCTCGCGCAGTTCCACGCCAGCGCGAGCAAGTAAAGGCGGCGCTCGGGTCCGACGCTCGCTGGGGAGGAGCTCCGCGCGCGCTCCGCCGATGCGGTCAGCGCGGCGTCAGCGTGAGCGCGGCGCGGTCGAGCAGCGCGCGCACGTCGGCGTCGGTCTGCGGCCGCGCCGCCGGCGGGAACGGCACGACCACGCCGAAGATGCCCAGGCACATCTCGTCGAGGGTCTCCTCGCCGAGGACCACGTCGATCGGCGCCTCGAGCCCGGCCTCGGCCAGGGCCCGCTGCACGAACGGGTTGCGGAGCGTGTTGTCGTACGTGCACGACACGTCGATCACGTCGCCGGTGGCCACCGTCGGCAGCGCCTCGATCGGCGCGTCGTACAGGTAGCTGCGCTGCCAGTCGAAGTTCCAGTCGCCGCTGTACAGGCACTCGTCGGCGGGCTGGGCCGCGGTCGGGGCCGCGCGCGCGATCGCCACGTCGATGCCGGTGCCGACGTAGTGCATGTGCGGATAGGCCGAGAACAGCGGCAGCGGCGCGTCGAGCGCGCCGATCGTGAAGCGCATCGACTCGCGGTGATCGGCGCTGCCGGCCGGGATGCGGAACTCGGGCGCGCCGCGATCGGCCGGCCCCGGCAACAGGTCGGGCGCGCGGCCAGCGTTGCCGACCGCGGTCGCGGTGTAGAGCTGGGTCGGGCGGACGTTGTCGAGGCGCAGGTCGATCGCGGTGGCGTCGGGCGCGTTCGTGAGCCGGCCGCCCGGGTGGTAGTGGATCTGGATCACGATCAAGCTGCGGGCCAAGAGCGGCGCCGCGACCCCGCGCGGCAGATCGATCGGCTGGTTGCCGGGCGTCCACACCCCGAGCAAGAACGAGTTGGCCATGGTCGTGACGCCGCCGTCGGCGCAGTCGAAGGGCACGCCGATCGTGCCGGCCGCGCGCAGCTGCTCGTTGGGGCCGTCGGGGTCGCCGGGCGCGCGCTTGGGGAACAGCGCCACCGTCACCGCGTGGTGGACGACGTCGGGGTTGCCGGCGCGGATCTGCAGGCCGGTCATCCAGGTCAGGTCGGTGACGCCGGGATCGAGCGCGAAGCAGATGAACTGATCGGCGTCGCCGGTGGTCACGAACGGCGTGGTCGGCGCCAGCGTGCGGTTGACCCCGGGCAGCTCGTAGACCGGCGGCGGCGGCACCGGCGCGACCGCGCCGGCCGGCGTGCCGTTGGCGATCCACGCCCGCAGCGTGTCCTCCTCGGCCGCCGACAACCGCGGGTCGTCCTGCCAGCCGTGGCGGGGCGTGCACCCGGCCGACGCGCGCGCGTCGAACGGCGGCATGATCCCGGCCTCGACCGCCTCGAGCAGCTGCGGCGCGATCGGCGCGGCCGCGTCGTAGTCGGTCAGCACGAACGGCGCGATGCCGCCGTCCTTGTGGCAGCCCATGCAGTGCTGGGCCAGGATCGGCGCGACGTCGGCGTACCACGTGACGCCGGTGACCGGCGGGTCGCCGCCGTCGTCACCGCCGCCGCCGCAGGCGGCCACGAACAGCGCGACCATCGAGAGACGCGGGAGCGAGGTCATCCGGTCGACAGAAGCAAGCCGCTGGCCAAGCGCAGGTGCGCGCGACCACGGGCCCGCCCGCGCGGGTGCGGCGATCCTCCACACCCGCGACGACCTCGGTGTCGCGAGGTCCTACGCTCAGCGCTCGCTGTCGAGGTGCGCCATCTGGAACTCGGGGCACCGGGCCCCCGCGACCTCGTCGGCCGAGACCGCCGCGGCCAGCGCGCTGGCCTCGTCGGCCGAGAGCGTGATGGCCAGCGCGCCGAGGGCCTCGTCGAGCTGCGCCGGGGTGCGCGGGTCCGGGGCACCGCGATGCTGGCGACGGTGCCGCGCGTGATCGCCACGCACCTGCGCGCGCTCCACCCCGAGCTACGCGCGCACGAGCCGCCGTTCGCGCTGGCGGGCGCGGCGACCGAGCTGCGCTGGCCGGCCAGCGCCGAGGACGACGACGCCGCGCGGTTCGTGCGCGCGCAGATCGTCGCGTTCGCGCGCCGCCGCGGCCGGGCGTCCCGTTGACGGGGTTCCCAGCCGCCGGGCGCGACTTCGAGTACGATCGGCCGGTGACCGTGACCTCCTCGATCGCCGACCGCATGGACGAGCTGCACGGAGCCATCGACGCCAGCCTGGCGAAGACCGCGCACCAGCTCGACGACGGTCACCTACCCGAGGCCAACGCCGCGCTGGCCGAGCTCGCCGCGGGGCTGCGGCGCCACATCGCGCTCGAGGAGACCCAGCTGTTCCCGGCGTTCGCGCGCTCGCCGGCCGCCGACCTCGAGCTGCTGGCGGCGATGAACGCGCAGCACCGCGAGATCGAGGCGCTGATCGCGACGATGATCACCGCCACGGCGACCCACGACCGCGGCGCCGCGCTCCACGCCAAGGCCGCGCTGCACGCCGCGCTCGGGGTCCACGACGACGAGGAGGAGGCGCTGTGCGCCGCGCTCGACCGGGCCCTCGACGCCGACGCCCGGGCGGCGCTGATCGCGCACCTCGCCGGCTGAGCGATGCGGCGCGCCGACCGCCTCACGCTCGCGATCATCGCGGCGCTCTGTGCGGCGCGGACGACGCCGGCGGCCCGCGCCGACGACCTGGCGCCGATCACCGACCGCGCGTGGAGCCTCGATCTCTACGACGGCGCGGTGGTCGGCTCGGCCCGCATCGTCGGCATGGGCGGCGTCCAGCTCGCGGTCGGTGAGGGCTCGGCCGGCGCGCTGTCGAACCCGGCCGCCGCGGCCGCGCGGCCGGCGACGTCGACCTCGACCTGGGACTGGGACTTCCACCTCGACGCGCTGTCGGCGGTGGTCGCCAGCGACTTCGACAACAACGGCATCCCCGACGCCGACCGCGCCGATCGTCGCACCAGCTTCGGCGTCAGCGGCGTCTACGGCGCCTGGGGCGTCGCGGTGGTCGGCGGCGCCGCGACGGTCGGGCTGCCGACGCCCGACGGCACGGTCACCGCGACCACCAGCGTCGGCAAGGTCGCGGTCGCGTACGCGCCCGGCGACGAGACCTGGACGGGCGGCGCGGCGATCCGGGTCGGGCGCCTCGAGCTCGACGGCGCCGACCCGATGTTCGCGCTGGTCGGCAGTGGCCTCGAGGTCGGCGCGCTCTACCGGCCGTTCGGCCACGCGCTGCGCGTCGGCGTGGTCGGCGCGCTCGCCGCGCCCGGCCGCGAGGTCGAGACCGCGTCGTGCGATCCGGTCGACTGCGCCGGCTACATCTTGCCCGACCGGGTCGAGGTGCCGTGGCAGGTCGGCGTCGGCGTCGCCTGGCGGATCGCGCCGACCGCGTGGAACCAGTGGGTCGCCGGCCGCTTCCGCGACGAGCGCCAGGTGATCGTCGGCGCCGACGTGGTCGTGGCCGGGCCGGTCGCCGACGGCATGGGCCTCGAGGCCTTCGCCCACAAGCTGTGGCAACCCTCGGGGCGCGCGCCGTCGCTGTGGCTGCGCGGCGGCGTCGAGTGGGAGGCGCTGCCCGGGCGCCTGCGGATCCGCGCCGGCAGCTACTGGGAGCCCGGCCGCTTCGCCGGCGTCGGCGGCCGCGTCCACGCCACCGGCGGCGTCGAGGTCGCCGCGTTCGGCGTGCGCGCCTGGGGCCGCCGCTACCGCGTCCGCGCCGGCGTCACCGGCGACTTCGCCCCGCGCTTCGGCAACGCCGGCGTCTCGGTCGGCTTCTGGCACTGATTTCCAGGGAGGTCTGTCGCCAGGTCGCCAGGCCTCCCCTCGTCGGGGCAAGCCCCGCCGAGCCTCCTCTCCGAGACGCGAGACTCCCGGCGCGTGGACCGGTGCTCGACCGAAAGAGCGACAAGCTCTGGTTTCAGAGGGTTCGTCGCCGAACCAAGCAGGTGCAGAGGTACGCCGAGGTCAGCGGCCTCGCCCCGACCGCGCCGTCACCGTCGGGGGCAAGCCCCGACAGGCCCTACCCTGGACGCGAGACTCCGGCGCGTGGACCGGTGCTCGACCGAAGAAGGTACGGGCGCTGAGCCCTGGCCTCAGCCGTCGATCGCGCCCGGCACCTGCCACAGGCTCGGCGGCGCGCCGCCTCGACGCCAGCCGTCGGCGAGCAGCCAGGTCTGCGGCCGCGCCGACGGCAGCGGCTCGAAGCCGCGCGGCCACGCGAACGGCACGCCGTCGCGCTCGGCCCAGCCGACAAACCACACCGCCGTCGAGTACGGATCGACCTGGGCGCGGCGCTGACCGACACCGCCATGGTCGGCGCGATGACGTCGCCAGTTGTTGAGCACGTACGCCAGCGCGTTGCGGGCCTGGCGCGGGGTCGTGATCGGCGTCGCGTGGTAGCGCGCCGCGAACACCCGGCCGCGCCGCTTGACGCCGCGCTCCTCGGAGATCGCCAGGTTCAGCCGCCGCGCCGCCGAGATGCACAGGCCGCGCACGCCGTTCGCCAGCGCGAGGCGGTCGTCGGCCTCGCACAAGAGGTGGATGTGGTTGCCCTGGATCGACACGTGGACCACGCGGAAGTCGTGACGCCCCAGCGCGCGCACCATCGCCCAGCGCATCGCCTGGTACGCGCTGCGCCGCCGCAAGCGCCCGACGTCCCCGACGACCTTCAACACGACGTGCACCGGCTGCCGCGGATCGTGGACCGGCCGCGCGCGGTGCGGCGGCGTCGGCGCACCGACGCGCTTGCGGCCCGCGCCCTTGCGCCGACCGCCATGCCCGACGCGGGCCTTGGTCACCACGAACTCCAGTTGCTGTCGCCGCCGCCCAAGCATGATTGGGCTAATATATACTCCATTGCGATCATGGCAAGGACAAGATGACGAAAAGGCGGCGGGTGACGGACGGCGGGTGGCGAGCGGCGGGTGGCGAGCGGCGGGTATCGAGCGGCGGGTGGCGAGCGGCGGGTGGCGAGCGGCGGGTATCGAGCGGCGGGTATCGAGCGGCGGGTATCGAGCGGCGGGTGGCGAGCGGCGGGTGGCGAGCGGCGGGTGGCGAGCGGCGGGTATCGAGCGGCGGGTGGCGAGCGGCGGGTGGCGAGCGGCGGGTATCGAGCGGCGGGTGGCGAGCGGCGGGTGGCGAGCGGCGGGTGGCGAGCGGCGGGGTGTCGGGCGGCGGGTATCGAGCGGCGGGTGGCGAGCGGCGGGGTGGCGAGCGGCGGGTGGCGAGCGGCGGGTGGCGAGCGGCGGGTATCGAGCGGCGGGTATCGAGCGGCGGGTATCGAGCGGCGAGCGGCGGGTGGCGAGCGGCGGGTGACGGACGGCGGATGGCGAGCGGCGGATGGCGAGCGGCGGGGCCGCGGGTGACGAACCGCGGCGATGCGGATGCGGACGCGGGCTGGCTCCCGGAGCGCTGGTTGAGTTGACGCGGTGTGGACAGCCACACCGCAGCCAGCGTGGATACGACCTGACCGCGCAGGACGGCGGTGTGCCTGACCCACACCGCTTGGACACCGGCGAGGCGTGCAACGCGGGCAGGCTGCGATCGCGTGGGCGCCGGTGCCCACAACCCCACAGCGCCTACCGGCCCGTGATCTTTTTTTGATCCTCGAGAGAGAGAGAGAGAGAGAGAGAGACGGGGCGGAGCCGATCCCGGCGACCTGGACGGGCGGCGCGTCTAGCGGCTCACCTGGATCGGAGCTGGTCCAGCGACCTCCGGGTCTCCGGTATCAAATCAAACTCACGGGACCGGCAGGCGCTGTGGGGTTGTGGGCACCGGCGCCCACGTCAGCGCGCTCGGCCGACGTGCACGCGCGTCGCCGGTGTCCAAGCGGTGTGGGTCAGGCACACCGCCCTCCTGTGCGGTCAGGTTCGCTGTCACCGCCGGCTGCGGTGTGGCTGTCCACACCGCGTCAACTCCACCAGCGCTCCGGGAGCCAGCCCGCGTCCGCATCCGCATCGCCGCGGTTCGTCACCCGCGGCCCCGCCGCTCGCCACCCGCCGCTCGCCATCCGCCGTCCGTCACTCGCCGTCCGTCACTCGCCGTCCGTCACTCGCCGTCCGTCACTCGCCGTCCGTCACCCGCCGTCCCGAGATTCCTAGCCGCCGCGCGGAGTTGCGCGACCGCGACGATTTCTCTCCAGACCGTGCGACTCCGGGCGCGGGCGGCCCGTCCGGACGGTCGCGGTGGAGATGCCGCCGCGCCCTCCTGACCACGCACAAGGAACTGCTCATGGCCCGCTCGCTGACCACGCTCTCGCTCGCCGTCGCCCTCACCGCCCCGCTCGCCACCGCGTGCGTGCTGCCCGCCCAGGGTCCCAAGGGCGGGGCCGTCGCCAGCGGCTCGCCCCTCGCCGTCGTCGACGACGTCAAGGTCTGGACCACCACCCAGAAGGAGAAGGTCGGCGAGACCGAGTACAAGGACTCGAACGGCAACGTCATCGCCACCGCCGAGACCTTCCAGGACAAGACCCACGTCCACACCCAGAAGATCTGGTACCCGGTCCAGGGCACCGAGCAGCTCACCGACGAGGACTTCTTCCGGATCGCCGGCGATCAGCGCGCGCTCGACGAGACGATGGCGATGCGCTCGAACGGGAAGAAGTGGCACCGGCGCGGCATCGGCACGATGGCCGGCGGCGTCGTCGGCATGGTCGCGAGCTTCTTCGTCCCGAACGTCACCGTGCGCTACGTGCTGTCGATCGGCGGCGGCCTCGCGGTCGGCGGCGGCTATTACATGTCGTACTGGGGCGCGCACCAGATGAACCCGGAGACCCACGCGGTCGATCGCTCGATCGCCGACCGCGCCGCCAACCAGTACAACCAGCAGATCGGTCAGGGCATCTCGCTGGCCAAGCCGTTCTGATGGCGCTGCCGGTCGCGATCGCCGTGCGCGGCGCGCGCCGCCGGCGGGCGACCGCGGTGGAGCGCAGGCCGCGCGGGGTTCCGTGGCACCATCCATGGGTGGACTCCGGCGCCCTCCTGCAGCTCGTGCGCGGTCACCTCGACGCCACGCGCTGGGCCGCGGTCGACGCCGGCGGGCTCGGCGCGGTCCTCGCCACCGGCCTCGCGGCGGTGCATAGCCGGTGGCCGACCGCGCCCGCGCCCGACGCCGACTTCGCCGCGTACCTGGCCGACCGGCTGACCCGCCCGGCCGACCTCGCGGCGGTGCTGCCGCGCCTGCGCGTCGAGGATCTCTACCTCGCGGCCTGGTGTCGGCGCGGTGACCCCGACGGCATCCGCGCGTTCGAGGCCGCGTTCGCCGACGACCTCGACAAGCTGGTCGCGCGCTTCCACCGCCTGCCGGCCGCCGAGCTGCGCCAGCGCCTGCGCATCAAGCTGTTCGTCGGCGACGCCAGCGCGCCGCCGAGGATCGCGGAGTACGCGGGCTTCGGCTTCCTGCAGAACTGGCTGCGCGTCACCGCCGCGCGGCTGTTCGTCGACGTCGCCCGCAGCGATCTAGCGACGCGCTACGAGGAGGAGCTCGACGAGCACGCGCTGGTCGGGCTCGGCGCGTCGGCCGACCCGCGGCTCGCCCACCTGCGCGAGGCGCTGGGCGGCGCGGTCAAGCGCGGCTTCGCGGCCGCGGTCGCGAGCCTGGCGCCGCGCCAGCGCACGTTCTTGCGCCACGCCTACGTCGATCGCCTGACGCTCGATCAGATCGCCGCGACCTACTCGGTCCACCGCGCCACGGTCGCGCGCACGCTCGCGACCGGCCGCGAGCACCTGATCGAGCACACCCGGGCCGCGGTCGCGCGCGCGCTCGGCGTCGAGCCCGAGGCCCTGACCAGCGCGATCGCCGAGCTCGACACCCACCTCGAGCTGTCGCTGTCGCGCGTGCTCCAGACCCCGCGGGCGCCATGACCGCGGTCGCGTGCCCCGGCGACGAGACCCTGCTGGCGTTCGTCGAGCACGCGCTGCCGGCCGAGCGCGCGGCGGCGCTGACCGATCACGTCGACGCCTGCGCCCGCTGCCGCGTCACGCTCGGCCACCTCGCCGCCGTCGAGGGCGGCGCGCCGACCCAGGTCGGGCGCTACCGGCTCGAGGAGCGCCTCGGCGCCGGCGGCATGGGCGTGGTGTGGGCCGCGTGGGATCCCATGCTCGAGCGGCGGATCGCGATCAAGCTGCTGCGGCCCGAGGTCGGCCCCCAGGGCGCGGCCCGGCTGCTGCGCGAGGCCCGGGCGCTGGCGCAGCTCCAGCACCCGAACGTCGTCGCGGTCCACGACGTCGGCGAGCACGCGGGTGAGGTCTACCTCGCGACCGAGCTGGTCGACGGCGAGCCGCTCGATCGCTGGCAGCGCGGCCGCTCGCCCGGCGCGATCGTCGACGTCTATGTCCAGGCGGCGCGGGGGCTGGCCGCGGCCCACGCGATGGGCCTGGTCCACCGCGACGTGAAGCCCAGCAACATCTTCGTCGCCCGGGACGGCCGGGCGCGGATCGGCGACTTCGGCCTGGCGCGCGGCGCCGGCGCGAGCCCGCCGAGCGCGCTGGCGGCCAGCGGCGTGGTCACGCAGGACGGCGCGGTCGTCGGCACGCCGGCCTACATGGCCCCAGAGCAGCGCGCCGGTCGGCCGGTCGACGGCCGCGCCGATCAGTTCGCGCTGTGCGTCGCGCTGGCCGAGGCGCTCGGCGGCGCGCGGCCGGCCGCCGACAGCCGCAGCCTCGACGCCGCGATCCCGGCGCCGATCGCGGCGGTGCTGGTGCGCGGCCTGGCCGGCGATCCCGACGCGCGCTTCGCCGACACCACCGCGCTGGCCGAGGCGCTGGCGCAGGCGATCGCGGCGCCCGTGCGACCCAGCCGATCGGGCCTGGCGCTGCGGCCGCTCGGCGTCGGGCTGGCGCTCGCGGGGCTCGCGCTCGCGAGCGGCGTGGTGTTCCTGGCGACGCGGCACGACGACCGCCCGGCGGCGCCCACGCCCACCACCGCGAGCGCGCCAGCCGGGCTCGAGACGTTCGTCGAGGCGATGCAACGCACCGGCGCGCACGATCCCCGTTGCCGCGACTCGTTCGGGCGGTTCGATCGTCTCGGCCAGGCGCCCCCATCCGGGGTCCCCGCGCGCGAGATCGCGCTGCAGCGCGCGCGGTGCGCCATGCTCGCGGGCGACTGCGCGGGCGGTGCGCAGGTGCTCGCGGCGACCCTCGGCGCCGACGGCCTGGCCCCGACCGCGCTCGCGACCGAGCTCGACCGCGAGGTCGCGATGAACTGCTCGGTCACCGACGGTCCGTGGCGCGAGCGCCTGCGCCGGCTCCAGACCCAGGCGGTGCGCCTGCAGTTCGCCGAGCTGCCAGCCCTCGAGCGCGCGCTCGCCGCCGCCGTCGCGATCGCTCGCGACGCCGGGGCCGAGCTCGGCCGCGCCGACCACATCGACCTGACCAACGCGCTCGGGTTCCTCGAGGAGGGCTTCGCGCGCCTGGCCGGCCAGTGCGACGCGGCCCGCCGCGCGCGCGCGCTCGGCCTCTACGACCCGCCGGCGCCGTCGGCGGCGCTGCGCGCGTGCCTCGACGGCGCGGGGTGACGACCGCCGCGCGGCCCGGTCACGGCGGCGCGACGCCGCGGGCCCTGTTCACCTGCGGGCGCGCCGTCCCCACGTTGGTCGTCTGCGCCGAGACCACGTCGAGGCCGCGACCGTAGATCGAGCGGGTCGTCACGGCCCCGCGACGACCGCGGTCGTCGCCCAGGCGGCGCCGCCGACGTCGGAGCGGACCAGCGCGACGACGTGCCCCGACGCGGGGTCGTCGGCCGCCAGCTCGAGCGTCGCGGCCGAGGTCTCGCTGTAGGTCAGCGTGCCGGTCGAGGTCAGCCAGTCGAACGCGAGGTCGTCGGCCGGGACCACGCCGTCGAGGGTGAGCGCGTGCGCCCGGCCGATCGCGAGCGAGGCCGGCGCGAGGGCCGCGCCGTCGACGAGGATCGTCGGCGTCGGCGGGTTCGCCAGGGGCTCGCCCAGGCGCACCTGCTTGGTCGCGAGCAGCTGCTGACCGTCGACCGTGACCAAGACGCCCAGCGCCGCGATCAGCGGGGCGTCGGGGGCCAGGCCGCCCGCGGCCCGGGCGGTCGCGATCGCGTCGGCGTCGCCCGCGGTCACGGTCCAGCCGTCGGCGTCGGCCGCCGCGGTCACCGCCAGGCCGAGGTCGGTCACGACCGTCACGCCCGTGGGCCGCACCACCGCCGGCACGCCCGCGTCATCGACGACCAGCGCGTCGACCGTCGCGACCTCGCCCGGCGCGAGCCCCGGCGCCGACAGCCGCACCGCCAGCACCCGCGCGTGGTCGAGCTCCCAGCGCTGGCTGAGGTCGGTGCAGCCGGCGACCAGGGCCAGCGCCAGGATCGCCGCGGCGCGGCGCGCCGACATCACAGCTCACCCCGCAGACCGATCGACGGCACGATCGGCAGGCCGGCGATCTCGGCCCGCTGCGAGTAGTCGAAGTTGTACTGGTACTGCTCGACCTTGGCGTTGAGGTACACGTTGCTCACGTCGAGGAACGCCGACAGCGTCCAGGCGTCAAAGCGCCAGAAGTGATCGACCCGCAGGTCGAGCTGGTGGTGCGACGGCAGCCGCTCGGAGTTGACCGCGCCGTTCTGCGGCAAGAACAGATCGAGGTCGCTGTCGTAGAACGAGCCCAGCACGGGGGTGGTCGGCTGGCCCGAGCTGTAGGTCCACTTGCCGCCGAACTGCCAGCGCTTCGACCGGGTCTTGTACGACACCGCCGCCACCAGATCGTGCGTCTGATCGTAGTCGAACAGGCGCTCCGGCCCGGTCGCGGTGTCGCGGCGGGTCGAGCGCGCCAGCGAGTACGACAGCCAGCCGAACCACTGGTCGGTGCGGTAGCTGCCCAGCACGTCGACGCCGTAGCTGCGGCCGCGGCCCTGGTTGCGCAGCTGCCGCTGCTCGTCGCGGGTGATCAGATCGGTGCGCTCGGTGTCGTAGAGCGTGACCTGGAGGTTGGCGTGGTCGCCGATCGCGCGCTCACCGCCGAGCGTGAGCTGGGTCGCGCTCTCGGGCCCGAGGTCGGGGAACAGCAGCTCCTCCTGGAACTCGGCCGGGCGGGTGTAGCGCCCGGCGGCCAGGCGCAGCTTCGTGCGCGCGTCGGGGCGGTAGGTCAGCTCGCCGCGCGGCTGCACCGGGTAGGCGCGGTTGCGCACGAACGCGTCGAGCCGCACGCCGGCCGAGAACCGCAGCTGCGGCGACAGGCTGGCCTCGAGCGCGGTCCAGGCGCCGACGTCGGTGAGCCAGACGGTGTCGTCGAAGGTCTGGACCGGCCCGTCCATGCCGGTGTCGGCCTCGCCCTCGTCGCGGCCCTGGTTGAGCCGCAGGTCGATCACGGCCCGGCGCGGATCGAGCTCCGCGCCGCCGCGCACGATCACGTCGGTCAGGCCGGCCAGGGTCCGGTACCGCTTGCTCAGCTCGGCCCGCGACGCCAGCGACACCTGCTCGACGTTGAGGTACTGGTCGCTGAACTGGAACGACACGCCCTGGGCCAGCGCCGAGGCGCCGACGTCGAGGGTCAGCCCGTCGTCGCCGCGCCAGTACCCGGCGGCGATCGCGCGGATGAACTTGGTGTCGGCGCGGAACCGGAACTCCTCGGCGGTCTGATCGTCGGTCGCGACCAGCTCGGTGAGATCGTCGCTGCCGACCACGGTCAGCGCGCCGCGCAGGCGGTCGGTCACGTCCCAGTCGGCACGGACGAGGCCGTCGTAGTAGCGCGGCGCCGTGACCAGCCCGACGTCGGCCGGCAGCAGCGCCGGCAGGTACGCGTCGAGGTACGAGCGCCGGAACGACACCAGCAGCTTGCCGTCGTCGCCGATCGGGCTGGCGCCGAGCACGCTCGCGTCGATCACCGAGACCTCGCTGGCGCCCTCGAGCTCGTCGCCGCCGCCGCGCGACGTGACGGCGACGACGCCCGACGACGCCCGGCCGTACTTCACGTCGAACCCGCCCGGCAGGTACTCGAGCCCGGCCACCGCGCGGGTCGGGATGATCGAGCGGTTGAGGAAGTGATAGAGCTGCGGGATGTCGAAGCCGTCGAGGAGGATGCGCGAGTCCTCGGGGGCCGAGCCGCGGATGATCACGCCCTGGTTGCCGCCGCCGCCGAACCCCGACGGCTTGGTGACGCCGGGCAGCGCGTCGAGCGAGGCCAGCAGGTCGCCGCCGGTGCCGGGCAGGGTCGCCAGCTCGTCGCGCGACAGGCTGACCGCGCCCGCGACCGAGGTCGGCTTGCGATCGGTCAGCTCGATCACCTCGCCGAGCTTCGCCAGCGGCACCAGCTCGACGTCGACGGGCCCGTCGCCCTCGATCGCCACCAGCGCGGTCTCGAAGCCGTCCGCGTCGATGATCAACAGGTCGCCGGGCTCGACCGCGATCGCGAACTGACCGGCGGCGTCGGACCGCGCCTCGACCCCGCCGGGATCGGTGCGGATCGTCGCGCCGGCGATCGGGCCGCCGGTGCGGTCGTGGACCACGCCCAGCGCGGTCGCGACCGGCGCCGCGTCGGGGGCCGGCTGGGCGCGGGCGGGCCGGACGAGGGCCAGCGGGGCGCCGAGCATGGCCAAGAGCAGCGTGACACGTCGAATCATCGGTCGTTGGACTCCGAGGGCGCCGGATTGGTTTCGATGCGCCCGAGCAAGTGTCGCAGCGTCGCACGGGCCAGCGCCAGCTGGTACTCCGCGGCCACGGCGTCGCCCCGAGCCCGCGTCACCGCGTCCTGCGCGTCGGCCAGCTCGGCCGAGGTGCCGAGGCCGGCGACGAACCGGGCCTCGGCCAGGCGCAGCTGGTCGCTGGCGGCCGCGACGCTGTCGACGGTCGCGAGCCGCTGGCCCTTGGCCGCGCCCAGGTCGAGGCGGGCCGCGTCGACCTGGTATCGCAGCTCGACCAGGCGGCCGGCGCGGCGGGCGTCGAGGCCGCGCAGGTTGGCGTCGGCCGCGCGCAGCCGGGCGGCGCGGGCGCCGCCGTCGTAGAGCTGCCACGACAGCGCCACGCCGACGCCCCAGCGCCCCGCGACGCGACGGTCGTCGGGCGGCAGGCCGTAGGTGCCGAGCGCGTCGACCCCGACGCTGGCGGTGGCGCTGAGCGTCGGCCGGGTGCTGACCGCGGTCGCGGCGCGCGCCCGGGCGGTCGCGGTCCGCTGCGCGGCCACGCCGGCGAGGTCCGGATCGGTGCGCGCGGCCTCGCGCACCAGCGCGTCGAGGTCGACGTCCTCGCCGGCCAGCGCCGCCGGCCACGTGGTCGGGAAGGTCGCCGCCGGGGGCAGCGGCGCGCCGATCGCGCGGGCCAGGCCGGCCGCGGCCAGGGCCGCCGCGTTGTCGGCCCGGAGCTGGGCCACGCGCGCGGTCGCGAGCCGCGCCCGCGCCTGGGCCACGTCGATCTCCGTGCGCGCCCCGGCGCCGAGGTACTGCTCGGCCTCGGTCAGGTGCCGGGCCTCGGCCTCGAGCGTGGCGCGCTGGACCTCGGCCTGGGCGCGGGTGCCCAGCACCTGCGCGTACGCGACCTCGACCTGCTGCAGCAGCGCGCGCTCGACCTGGGTCAGCGCGACCCGCTCGACGTCGACGCCGGCGACCGCGGCCGCGCGCCGGGCCGCGCGCTGGCCGAAATCCCAGATGCGCCACGCGCCGGTGACCGACGCCGCCAGGCCCTGGGCCGGCTCGGTGAGCGCGACGCCGCCGCGCGCGCCGACGTCGTAGCTGGCGCTGGCGGACACGGTCGGCCGCACCTCGAGGTCGACCAGGTCGACGTCGACCGTGGCGGCGGCGATCCGCGCGCGCGCGCCGGCGAGGTTGGGCTGGTTGGCCAGCGCCAGCGCGAACGCGTCGGCGAGCGTCATCGGCTCGGCCGCCGCCGCGCGCGGGACCGCCAGCGCGGCGATCAGCGCGACCGCGACCAGGGGACGACGGAGATCACTCATGGCGGAGCGCCTCGATCGGATCGAGCGCGGCCGCGCGCCGCGCCGGGAAGTAGCCGAAGCCGATGCCGACCGCGACCGAGAACGTCACCGCCAGGCCCACGACCCACGGCACCACCGCGAACGGCATGCCCAGCGCCCCGCACACCAGGTACGACCCGACCAGGCCCAGCACCAGGCCGATCAGCCCGCCCAGCGTCGACAGCACCACCGCCTCGACCAGGAACTGGAACAGCACCTCGCGGCCGAGCGCGCCGATCGACAGCCGGATCCCGATCTCGCGGGTCCGCTCGGTCACCGACACCAGCATGATGTTCATGATCCCGATGCCGCCGACGAGCAGGCTGACCGCGGCGATCGCCGCCAGCAGCGCCGTCAGGATGCCGGTCACCGAGCCCAGCGTCGCGACGATCTCCTTCATGTCCTGGACCGCGAAGTCGTCGGCCTTGCCGTCGGGGATCCGCCGCCGCTGGCGCAGCAGCGCCTCGATCTGGCCCTTGGCCCGGGTCGTGGCCTTGGCGTCGATCGCGCTCACGAAGATCACCGACAGGTCGGTCGACCCGATCAGGCGCCGCTGCAAGGTCGCCAGCGGCATCACGATCAGATCGTCCTGATCGCCGCCGAACGTGCCCGAGCCCTTGGCCTCGAGCACGCCGATCACCGTGCACGCCAGGCGATCGACCCGCATCGTCGCGCCCAGCGGATCCTGGTGGCGGAACAGCTCGCGCCGCACGGTGTCGCCGATCACGCAGGTCAGCGCGCCGCCCTGGAGCTCGGCGTCGCTGAAGGCCCGGCCGCGCGCCACCGCGTGGCTGCGGACCGCGAAGTAGGCGTTGCTCGAGCCGGTGACCGTGGTGTTGTGGTTGGTGTTGCCGTAGACCACCAGCGCCATCCGGCTGACCGCCGGCGCGACCGCGCCGACCGCGGTGACCTCGCGCGAGATCGCGGTCGCGTCGGCCAGGGTCAGCGCCGGCGCGGACGCCGCGACCGGCCCGCGCCGCTCGCTGCCGGGCATGACGATCAAGAGGTTGGTGCCGAGCTTGCCGATGTCGGCGGTGACCTTGCGGGTCGCGCTGTCGCCGATCGTGACCATCAGGATCACCGCCGCCACGCCGATCACGATCCCGAGCCCGGTCAGGATCGAGCGCATCGCGTTGCGCCGCACCTCGCGCACCGCCATCACGACCGTGCTGCCGACGATCACGCGGCCCTCCGCTGATCGCGCTCGACCACGCCGTCGCGGAAGTGGATGACCCGATCCGCGAACACGGCCATCTCGGGCTCGTGCGTGACCATCACGATCGTGATGCCGCGATCGCGGTTGAGCCCGACCAGGAGCTGCATGATCTCGTCCTTGCGGACGGTGTCGAGGTTGCCGGTCGGCTCGTCGGCCAGGAGCAGCGCCGGCTTGGTCACGATCGCCCGCGCGATCGCCGCGCGCTGCTGCTGCCCGCCCGACAGCTCCGACGGGCTGTGGCGCTCGCGATCGGCCAGCCCGACCTCGGCCAGCGCCGCCCGGGCCTGGGCCCGGCGGGCGCGCCGGCCCAGCCCGCGGTAGACCAGCGGCAGCTCGACGTTCTCGAGCGCCGAGGTCCGGGCCAGCAGGTTGTAGCCCTGGAACACGAAGCCGAGGTAGTGGCGGCGGAACCGCGCCAGCTGGTCGCGGTCGAGGCCGCCCACGTCGACGTCGCGGAAGTAGTAGTGGCCGCCGGTCGGGCGATCGAGCCCGCCGAGCACGTTCAGGCACGTCGACTTGCCCGAGCCGCTCGGGCCCATGACCGCGACGAACTCGCCCTGATCGATCGTCAGGTTGGCGCCGGCCAGGGCCCGCACCTCGGCGTCGCCGGTGCCGTAGCGGCGCTCGACGTCGACCAGCGAGCACAGCTGGGTCACGGCGCCCCCTCGAGATCGACCAGGATCGCGGCCCCGACCGTGAGCTCGGCGCCGGTGATCTCGGTGCTGGCGCCGTCGCTGGCGCCGAGCGTGACGACCACCGCGGTCGGCGCCCCGAGCGCGCCGTCGGCGCCGGGCGCCCCCGCCAGCCAGACCCGGCCGGTGCCGGCCCCCCAGCGCCGGCGTCGCGGCCCCCGGGGGCGTGAACCGCAGCGCCGCGTTGGGCACGAGCACCACGTCGGCGCGCACGGCGGTGACGATCGCCGCGGTCGCGGTCATGCCCGGCCGCAGCAGGCGCGCGCGGTTGTCGACGTCGAGCCGGGCCGCGTAGGTGACGACGTTCTGGACGATCGTCGGCTGGTTGCTCAGGCGCGCGACCGTCGACGGGAACTCGCGCCCCGGGTAGCTGTCGACGGTGAAGGTCGCGGGGTTGCCGTCGGCGACCCGGCCGACGTCGGCCTCGTCGACGTCGACGGTCAGCGTCATCCGGGTCAGGTCCTCGGCCAGCGTGAACAAGACCGGCGTCGCGAAGCCCGCGGTCATGGTCTGGCCCGGCTCGACCTTGCGGTCGAGCACGATGCCGTCGATCGGCGATCGGATCGTGGCCTTGTCGAGCTTGGACCGCGCCGACGCGACGCCGGCGTCGGCGAGGCGCGCGTTGGCGACCGCGACGTCGTAGGCGGCGTCGGCCCGGGCCACCGCCGCCTTGGCGCTCTCGTCGGCCTGGGGCGTGGCCAGGGCCTTGGCGACGAGCGCCGCGGTCCGCGCCGCGCTCTGCCGCGCCTCGACCTGGGTGGCCTTGGCCTGGCGCACCGACGCCCGCGCCGACGCCGCCTGGGCCTGCTGCTGGGTCAGCGCCGCGACCAGCTGCTCGCGGTCGATCACGGCCAGGATCTGGCCGCGCGTGACCGGATCGTTGTCGTCGACGGTGAGCTCGACGATCCGGCCCGACACCTCGGCGCCGACGTCGACGGTGGTGGCCGCCTCGAGCCGGCCGGTGGCCGACACGACGACCCGCAGGGTGCCGCGGGTGACCGGCGCCGACACGAACGTCGGCGGCGGCGCCGGGGCCCGCGCCCGCTGCACCGCGCGGACCACGCCCACGACCACGAGCAGCGCCACCGCGTACTTGGCGATCCGCCAGCCCCACCGTCGGACGCGGGCGCCGCGCCCCAGCCCGAGGTTCTTGACCAGATCGGGCGCCGGCGGCGGCCGGATCACGGCGCCCGGGACGGCGCCATCGGTCGACACAGAGGCCGCTTCCATGCCGACACCATGGCGACGCCATCTTTGTGGCGTGTGTCGCGATTGTTTGGGAGTGTGTCGGCGGCGCCGGCGGCGGCCGACCGTGGTTACAGTGCTCCGGGTCACCATGTTGCCCGCCGAGCCCCGGATCGAGGTCTTGCTGGTCGAGGACGACGAGCGCCTCGCCAAGCTGACCAGCCGCTACCTCGAGGGCACCGGCTTCGTCGTGCACTGGGTGACCTCGGGCCTGCGCGCGCTCGAGGACACCGCCCGCCACAGCTACGACGTGATCCTGCTCGACCTGATGCTGCCCGGCCGCGACGGCATCGACGTGTGCCGCGAGCTGCGCACGCGCCTCGACGTGCCGATCATCATGGTGACGGCGCGGCGCGAGGAGGCCGACCGCGTGCTCGGCTTCGACGCCGGCGCCGACGACTACGTCACCAAGCCGTTCTCGTCGCGCGAGCTGGTGTCGCGCATCCGCGCGGTCGTGCGCCGGGCCCGCGGCGAGGTCGGCCCCGGCACCAAGCTGATCCGCGCCGGCGCGATCACGCTCGACCCGGCCAGCCTGCGGGTCACCGTCGAGGATCGCGAGGTCCACGTCACCGGCTACGAGTTCGCGCTCTTGCGGGCGCTGGCCGAGCGCGCCGGCCGGGTGCTCAGCCGCGAGCAGCTGCTCGACCTGGCCCGGGGCGGCGCCGAGGAGGCGTTCGACCGCTCGATCGACGTCCAGATCTCGAAGCTGCGCCAGAAGCTCGGCGACGACGCCCGCGCGCCGCGGTTCCTCAAGACCGTGCGCGGCGCCGGCTACATGCTGGTGCAGGGCCCCGAGTCGTGACGATGCGCACCGGACGGCTGCGGCTCACGGTCTACCTGGGCGCGATGGTGATCGTGTTCGTGATCGGCGGGCTGTTCGCGTCGTTCCAGATCGTCGATTCGCTGCCGACCGCCGAGCTGCGGGCGATGACGCGGCTGGCGTCCGAGCGCATCGTCGCGCACCGCGACGATCCGGCGCGCCTGCGGGCCGACCTCGACGAGCTGGGCCAGACCCGGCTCGAGATCACGCTCTACGACGCCGACCGCCAGCTGATCGCCTCCTCGGCGGCGACGCCGCTGCCGGCGGCGTGGATCGACCACCCGGCCCAGCGCTCCCAGCTCACGGTCGTCCACGAGCTCCGCGAGGACGGTCGCGTGATCGCGTACGCGATCTGCGACGCGCGGCCGCCGCCGCTGCGGCGCCTGCTCACCGGCCTGGCGGTCCTGCTCGCCGCGCTGGTGCTGCTGGTGGTCGTGATCGTCCGCCACGTCGGCGGGCCGATGCAGCGCATCGCCGGCGCCGCGCGTCGGTTCGGCCGCGGCGACCTGACCGCCCGGGCCGGGCTCGAGCGCAAGGACGAGCTGGGCGAGGTCGGGCGCGCCTTCGACGAGATGGCCGATCGCGTGACCCTGCTGATGACGACCCAGCGCGAGCTGATGGCCAACGTCTCCCACGAGCTGCAGACCCCGCTGGCCCGCATCCAGGTCGCCGTCGACCTGATGACCGACGGCATCGACCACCAGGCCAAGGAGCTCTTGCCCGAGGTCGCCACCGATCTCGGCGAGGTCGAGCGGCTGATCGAGGACATGATGACGCTGGCCCGGTTCGACCTGGCCCACGCCGAGGGCCTGGCCGCCGGCGCGCCGCTGCGGTGCGAGGACACGGCGGTCGGGGCGCTGATCGAGCGCGCGGCCGCGCGGTTCCGGGCCACCCACCCCGAGCGCACGCTCGTGGTCACCGCGACCGCGCCGCTGCCGAGCCTGTGGCTCGATCCGGTGCTGGTGCTGCGCGTGCTCGACAACCTGCTCGAGAACGCCCGCAAGTACTCCGAGGCCGACACGCCGATCGTGCTGACCGCGCGCCCGTCCGACGACGGCGTCGAGCTGACGCTCACCGATCGCGGCATCGGCATCGACGCCGCCGATCTGCCCCAGGTGTTCACGCCGTTCTTCCGCACCGATCGCAGCCGCAGCCGCGCCACCGGTGGCGTCGGCCTGGGCCTGGGCCTGGCCCGGCGGGTGATCGAGGGCCACGGCGGCGCCATCGCGATCGCCAGCGAGCCCAACGTCGGCACGACCGTCACCTGCACCCTGCCCCGGCGCGCGCCGCCGGCCGCCTGATCCCGGCGCGGCGTCGTGGCAGGCTCGCCGTGCCGATGATGATCCTGGTCAACCTCCGGGGCGTGGCCTTCCTGGCCGCGGGGTGCGCGGCATGGATCGGGCTCCTGGCCCTGGGCGTCGCGGGCCTCACGGCCGCGCTGGCAGGCTGCGCGGTCGCCATCGGGATCGATCTCGCGACCCGGCTCCGGCGCCCCGGGCGCCCGCTCATGCACCACGAGGCCGGCGGCATGATCGGGCTGGTGCCGGTGTGGATGGTCGGCCTGTTGGCGGCGCTGACCGCGACGCTGATCGCCACTGCGCTGCCGGATGACTGGGATCATCCTCGGTCCCGGCCCGACGTCGCGTCACCGCGCTGACGACGAGCGTCGCGCGTCCTCGTCCTGCCGTCCGAGCGGCACGCCCGCTACTTGAGCGCGGCGTCGAGCTTGGCCGTGAGGTCGGCCTCGCTCATCGGCCCGGCGTGCTTGGTCAGCAGCTTGCCGTGGCGATCGTAGATGAACGTCGTCGGCAGCGCCCGCGGGTAGGCGTAGGCCTCGAGCACCGGGCGGTCGGCGTGGATGACGGGGTAGGTCATCTCGTAGTCGCTCATGAAGTTGAGCAGCCCGGCGTCGTCGACCTGGTTGTCGTAGAGCACGCCGAGGAACTCGACGCCCTTGTCCTTGTAGGCCAGGTAGGTGCGTTTGAAGGCAGGGATCTCCTTCTTGCACGGGCCGCACCACGTCGCCCAGAAGTTCACGACCACGACCTTGTCGCTCAAGGCCTGGTGCTTGAGCGGGTGCTGGTTGATGTCGGTGTAGTCGACCGACGGCAGGCACTCGTCCGCGGTCGAGCACGACGCCTCGGCGGTGTTGCTCCGGCACGCGCTGGCCGCGAGCACGGCGGTGACGGCCGCAGCCAGGACGAGCAGGAGGGAGCGAGGACGGATCATGAGAACCTCACGAGCGAGGGCGCCAGGTCGGGCGGGACAGTGTAGCCGAGAAGCTCGAGGCAGGTCGCGGTGACGCTGGCGATGCCGGCCTCGGCCGCCCGCGCGGGATCGAGCTGGTAGCGGTCGCCGGCCCGGGGATCGTGGATCGCGAGCGGCACCGGCGCCAGGGTGTGGCTGGTCTTGGCGATCGGCACGCCGGTGTCGCGGTCGCGCACGATCACGCCGCCCTTGCCGCGCTGGAACATCTCGTCGGCGTTGCCGTGGTCGGCCGTGACCACCAGGACGCCGCCGAGCTGCTCGACCGCGCGCGTCAGCCGGGCCAGCTGCAGGTCGACGGCCTCGACCGCCATGACCGTCGCGTCGAAGTTGCCGGTGTGGCCGACCATGTCGCCGTTGGCGTAGTTGACGCGGGCGAAGCGGTGCCGGCCGGTGGCCAGCTCGGCGATCAGCCGATCGGTGACCTCGGCGGCCTTCATCCACGGCCGCTGCTCGAACGGCACCTGGTCCGACGGGATCTCGACGTAGGTCTCGGTCGCCTCGTCGAACATGCCGCTCTTGTTGCCGTTCCAGAAGTAGGTGACGTGGCCGTACTTCTGGGTCTCGCTGATGGCCAGCTGGGTGACGCCGGTGGCGGCCAGGAGCTGGCCCATCGTGCGCTCGATCGTCGGCGGCGCCACCAGGTAGTGCCGCGGTAGGTGCAGGTCGCCGTCGTACTCCATCATGCCGGCGTAGAGCACGTCGGGGTGGCGGACCCGATCGAACTTGGCGAACTCGGCGTCGTCGAACGCGCGCGTGATCTCGATCGCGCGATCGCCGCGGAAGTTGAACAGCACGACGGCGTCGCCGTCGACGATCGGCGCCACCGGGCCCTGGTCGTCGGCGACGACGAACGGCGGCAGATCTTGATCGATGATGCCGGGCGTGGCGTCGCGGGCCGCGGCGATCGCGGCGGCGGCGCTGGCGAACCGGGGCCCGTCGGCCAGGACGTGGACGCGCCAGCCGCGCTCGACGATGCGCCAGTCGGCCTCGTAGCGATCCATGGTCGTGACCATGCGGCCGCCGCCCGAGGCGATCCGCGCGTCGACGCCGCCGGCGCGCAGCCGGCCCAGCACCGCCTCGAGCCGGTCGACGTAGGTCAGCGCCGAGGTCGGGGCGACGTCGCGGCCGTCGAGCAGCACGTGCACGTACAGCTTGCGCACGCCGCTGGCGGCGGCGCGCTCGAGCAGCGCCTCGAGGTGATCCTGGTGCGCATGGACGTTGCCGTCGGACAGCAGCCCGAGCAGGTGCAGCGCCGAGCCGCGGGACAGGCACCGGTCGATGATCGCGCGCCAGGTCGCGCCGTCGAAGAGCGCGCCCGACGCCAGCGCCCGGCCGACCAGGAGCGCGCCCTGGGCGTGGACCACGCCGGCGCCCAGCGCGTTGTGGCCGACCTCGCTGTTGCCCATGTCGTCGTCGCTGGGCAGGCCGACCGCGGTGCCGTGGGCCTTGAGCGCCACGAACCGGCCCGGCACCAGCAGCCGGTCGAGCGTCGGCGTGCGCGCCAGCTTGACCGCGTCGGCGGCGTCGCCCCGACCGAGGCCGACCCCGTCGAGGATCGCCAGCACGACCGGGCCCGGCGGGCCGGCCCAGGTCGGATGACGGCGGAGGATCAGATCGGGCGACATCGAGGGGAAGCTAGCACGCACCCGCGCGCACGAGCCCTGAGATTACTACATCGGTAGTAGAGGCGCCAGCCCGGGCTGCGCGCCCGACCATCGCCGCGTGCGCACCCGTGATGACCCGCGCGCTGCGCCGGCCGCGCGCTCGCGGCGTCGCGTCCTGGCCGGGTGACACCTGCGCGCCGTCGCCGCCGCGCCTCGACCTCGCGCCACAGCCTGCGCGGCTCGGGATCACCTCAGGCGATCAGCGGCTCGCCGGCCGCGCGCCCGCATGCCGCGCGTCCGAGACCCCGGCGTCAGCGGCTCGCCGGCCGCGCGTCCGCGCGCGGGGCGCGATCGTTGGCCTCGACCGGCTGCCACTGTTGCTTGCGGCGCTGCTCACGGTTCGCGAGCGCCGAGTGAATGATCACGATCGTGGTCCCGACCGAGAACTCCACGACCGCAGCTGGCAACTTCCATAGACGCACCATGAGCATCTCCCCCGAGTCACCTTGCGCGCGCACCGAGCCGCGCTCAAGCGCGACTCGTCGGCGATCGACCTCGATGGTTCAGCTTTTCACGCCCAGCGCACCGACGACGCCGCGGGTCGAGCCACACGCGTCGCTCACACCGACGACGGCGCGTGCGGAGGCTCACACGTCGCTCACACGCCGAGCGCGCCGCCGGCCAGGGCCGCGCCGGCGACGACGGTCGACGACCACTGCCACCGCCGGACCCAGCGGGCGCGACTCCACGGGCTGGTGTCGAGGAGGATGCGCGTGCCGGACACCGGCCACGCCGCCAGGCGCCAGCCGTACTCGAGCACCGACGCGACCAGCGCCAGCGCGATCAGCGCGCCGGACGAAGCGACGTGGACCGCGGCCAGCGCCTGACCGATCGGCCCGGCGTGCTGGCGCTCGACCAGCGACAGCACGATCGCGGCCAGGTAGAACGCGGCGGCGGCCAGCGGGTGCGCGAACGCGCGCAGCGGCGCCCGACGCGGGTCCACCTCGCGCAGCGGCTCGACGACGACGGCGATCAGGCACAGCGCGGTCGCGATCACCGCGAGCCGCATCGCGCCGCCCAGCCGCAGCGCGTCGAGCAGGAACACCATCGCGCCGCCCAGCATCAGCGCGTTGGCGACCAGCGAGCCGATCCAGCCGGCCCAGGTGCGCGGCGCGCTGCGGCCGCGGCGGCGGAACGCGGCCAGCACCTCCGAGATGAACGGACGCCGGCGCTCGTTGCCGCGCAGCGCCTCCGTGGCGGTGCCGGCGACCAGCACCGCCGCCAGGCACAGCCCACCGCCGATCGCGCGCAGCCAGTGACGCCCTGGCGACGCCGGCGCCGGCGCGGTCGCCATCAGCAGCGCCGCGCCCAGGATCGCCGCGATCAGCAGCGCGCCCAGCAGGACGCGCTCGGCGGCCGACGTGCCCCGGAGCCTGGTCGACGACTGCTCGGCCAAGCGCCCACATTACTACTGCGCCCGCCGGGGACCGCCCGGATGGGACCGGATCTACCGCGCCGACCAGCTGATCCCGACGGCCGATTCACAAACGATCGTGTCGTGTTAGGCCTACAGATCGGCCCCCGTGCGAGCTGCGGCAGGTCAGTCCTCGGCGACGGGTGCCTGGAGATCGAGGGTCGCGATGCCGATCGGATCGGGGCCGCCGAACAGCTCGGCCACGGCGAGGCGATCCGAGGCGGGGCCGGCGTACTCGGCGCGCGCGGTCTGTTCGACCAGCGCGGCGCTGATGGGGAGCGCGCCGAGCCCGGTGAACTGCTCGACGCACGACAGGAACCGTCCGTCGGAGGTGCACGTGCCCGTGCCGACGGCGCCGGTGAGCGTGACGATCGTCGCGCCGGGCTCGATCGGTCCGCTTAGATCGATGCGCACGTCGCCGCCGACCAGCCCGACCGGCAGGTCGTAGTGCAGCGTGGCGACGCCATCGAGCACCGTCCAGTCCAGGTGGTCGATCGTGAACGTGGCGGCGGCCGCGAGCTCGTCGGGGACGGGCACGCTGTAGGCGCCGCGGAAGGCGCCGGACGTGGCGGGCAGCGGTCGGTCGGTCGGGGCGCCGGTGGGCGCATCGGTGGCGCAGCCCGCGAGGAGAGCACAGGCGACGAACGAGACGACGACGATCCGCTTCAGCACGGACGGATGCATAGCAACCGGCGTGCCACGCCCCTGTGCGCCCTTCTCGGTGGACGCGGTGGCGGTCCAGCCTGGCGGTGGCGCCGCGCGACGCCACCGGTTCACGATCACTGCGCAAGAAGCGGACGATCATGCCTCGGGGCGGAGCCGGTAGGACGTAGCGCGCGCGAAGCCCACGCGCTCGACGCGACGCTGGCCGACCAGCGTGCGCAGCGCGCGCAGCGCCGTGCTGGGCGACAGCTCGAGGGCGCGCGCGACCTCCGGCACGGTCGCCCGCGCGTGCTCGGTCAGGTACTGCAGCACCCGCTGCGGCGGCTCGGCGACCGGCGCCGCCGTCACCGGCGCGGGCGCGAGGTGTGAGCGCAGCGATGGGATCTCGCCCTCGTCCCACAGCGGCGCGACGTCGAGCGGCGGCGGCTCGGCGCCGCTGACGAGGTGCACCGGCACCGTCGTACGGTAGCCATCGTCGCCGACCTCGATCCAGCGCCCGTGCGGCTGCAGGAACGTGCGCAGGCGGTGGATCGTCGTGCGCACCGGCGGATCGTGCAGCTCGGGGTGGTACGCGCGCAGGCCCCAGAGCCCGGCGACGATGCGCTCCTTCGTGGCCGCGCCGCTGGCCAGGATGCGCAGCAGCGCCGGGCACCAGCGCGGCGGTCGGTGGCGCACGATCACGTCGCCGTGATCCTCGAGCAGCACCAGGTCCTCGGACGGGATCAGGATGATGCGGCGCCCTGGCGCCAGGCCGAGCAGCTCGGGCACCGCGCCCAGGAGCCCGAGCGCCAGCACGCGCGACAGCGCGGTCGCGTCGCGCTGGGCCACCGCGCGCAGCACCGGCGTCAGCGTGTCCTCGTCGAAGGCGTCGGCGGGGCGGGCCGCGTCGAACTGACCGAGCGCAGCCTTGGCGGCGAAGTGCTGGGTCGCGCGCCACAGCCCGCGCAGCTCGTCGAGGGCGCGCGTCACGCCGTCGTCGTCGCCGGCGGCGCGGGCGACCAGGATCTCGAACGCGAGCAGCTCACACCGGAACGCGACGTCGCGCGGCTCGATCAGCCCCCGGGCCTGCGCGACCAGCGCCGCGCACGCCGCCGGCCCCGCCTGCCAGCGCGTCACCCATAGCCGCGCCAGCAGCGCCACGACCCGGCCGCGCCGCGTGTCGCCGCGGAGCGCGTCGCGGTCGGCGTCCGCGAGGGCCGCGACCGCCTCGGAGCGACGCCCGCGCAGCGCGCGCTGCACCGCGGCCTCGACCAGCAGCACGCGCCGCGAGTACGAGTCGTGGGCGCGCCGCCGCAAGAGCGCCTCGACCCGCGCCAGGGCCTCGACCTCGGGCACGAACCGCGCGGCGTAGGTGGCGATCGACGTGTCGACGGCGAACGCGTTGTTGGTCAGCCCGAGCCGCTGCGCCTGGCGGTTGGCCTGCTCGAGCAGCGCGATGCCGCGCTGGAGCTGGCCGAGCTGCACCAGCGCGTGGCCGCGCATGTCGGTGCCGAGCATCGCGACGTACCGGAACTTCGCCTCGTGGGCGGCCTGCAGGGCCCGCAGCGCGTGGCGCGCGGCGCCGGCGTAGCGCCCGGTGAAGTAGCACTGGCAGGCCAGGCCCTGGAACACCAGCGCGCGCACCCACGGATCGGCGTGGTGCCGCGCGCGCGCGCCGGCGGTGACCAGCAGCGGCGCCGAGCGATCGAAGTAGCCGGCCCGCGCGAGCGCCAGGCCCAGGAAGAAGCGGCCGGCGATCAGCGTCCGCGCGTCGGGCGCGGCGCCGGCCCGCCCGTGCCAGGCGTCGAACAGCGCCTGGGCCTCGTCGACGCGATCGACGAACGTCAGCGCGCCGACGACGAAGGCGAGGTCGTCGGTCGCGACGTCGGCCCCCTGATCGTAGGTCGCCGCGATGACCTCGGCGTAGCGCCCGGCGTAGAAGCTCCGGGCCAGGTCGGTGTTGCTGTGATCTGACGTGACGCGATTATATATCCGGATTTATTATAATTTTCAAATATCACGTCACTTTTCTAGCTCATCGTAAGCGGTCGAAACTCGTGGGATCGGCGGCGAGCCATTACACCTGTCTTCACGCACCGGTCATCACGTCCGGCGCACACCGAACGAAAGAAGACACCCCATGTTCACCACCGCTCGCCTGTCGCTCCTCCTCGCCACCCTCGCCTTCACCACCGCGGGCTGTGCGCTCGACCAGACGTCGTCGACCGACCGCGCGATCATCGAGACGCCGTGCGCCGATGGCACCGAGTGCCCGGCAGGCTTCGAGTGCGAGATCGAGGTCGAGCACGGCGTCACCACCAGCTACTGCCAGGCCGACGACGACTCCGACGGCGCCTGCCCGGCCGGCTACGAGGCCGAGATCGAGCATGGCCAGCTGTACTGCCAGCCCCACGGCGGCGGCGGCGGCGGCAGCGGCAGCGGTGGTGGTGACGACGACGGCGGCACCGGCGCCGGCACCGCGGGGGCCGCGTGCACCACCGACGCTGACTGCGCCGCCGGCCTCGAGTGCGAGGTCGAGGTCGAGCACGGCCAGACCGTGTCGACCTGCCAGCCGCACGGCGGCGTCTGAGTCATCGACCGTGATGGCGTCGAGCACCACGGTGCGCATGATCACCGCGCTCGGTCGGGCGCTCAACCGGCCCGCGCCGCCGATCTCCGTCGAGCGCGGGACCTCGCCGTCGACGCCCGCCACCGACCGCGCGACACGGCCGCTCCGCGCGCTGGGTCGCTCGCAAAGGTCGCCGCCGGGCCGGTGACCCGCGGTGGTAGCATCGCCGCCAGATGATCGAGCGCCCGGTCGAGCCGGCATGACCGCGACCCGCTGGCACGAGGTCGCCGAGGTCGGCGCGCTGCACCGCGCGGCGCGCGATCGGATCGTCGCCGCCGCGACCGAGGCCATCGCGGCCCGCGGCTGCTTCCGGATCGTGCTGGCCGGCGGCGGCACCCCGCGCGGCGCCTACCGCCTGGTGCGCGCCGCGCCGATGGCGTGGGCCGCGTGGCACGTGTACTTCGGTGACGAGCGCTGCCTGCCGCCGGGGCACGCCGAGCGCAACGATCACGCCGCCGCCGAGGCCTGGCTCGATCACGTCGAGATCCCGCCGGCGCAGGTGCACGCGATCGCCGCCGAGCGCGGGCCCGAGGTCGCCGCCGCGGCCTACGCCGCGACGCTGGCCGACGTCGAGGAGTTCGATCTGGTGCTGCTCGGCCTCGGCGAGGACGGCCACACCGCGAGCCTGTTCCCGGGCCACGCGTGGGACGGCGCCGACGCGATCGCGATCGTCGACGCGCCCAAGCCGCCGCCGGCCCGGGTGTCGATGAGCGCCGCGCGCCTGAGCCGGGCGCGCGCGGTGCTGGTCCTGGTCGACGGCGTCAGCAAGCTCGACGCGGTCGCGCGCTGGCAGGCCGGCGCCGACCTGCCGATCCGGGCGATCCAGCCAGCCGCCGGCGTCGACGTGCTGATCACCGCGATGCCGTCGGCGCGCTCGGCGGATTGATCGCGGCGCCGCGCTACCGGCGCCAGGCGCGGTAGCGGCGGATCAGCGCGTTGGTCGAGCTGTCGTGCGTGAGCGCCGGCTCGTCGACGCTGGTCACCTCGGCGGCGGTGCGCCTGGCCAGGGCCTTGCCCAGCTCGACGCCCCACTGATCGAACGAGTCGAGCGACCAGATCACGCCCTGGACGAACACCAGGTGCTCGTACAGCGCCACCAGCGCGCCGAGCACGTGCGGCGTGAGCTGCTCGGCCAGGATCGTCGTCGAGGGGCGGTTGCCGGGGAAGACCCGGTGCGGCACCAGCGCCGGCGCGGTGCCCTCGGCCACGACCTCGTCGACGGTCTTGCCGAACGCCAGCGCCTCGCTCTGCGCGAGCAGGTTGGCCATCAGCAGATCGTGCTGGTCGCCGAGCGGGTTGAGCGTGCGGCCGAAGCCGATGAAGTCGCACGGGACCAGGCGCGTGCCCTGGTGGATGAGCTGGTAGAACGAGTGCTGGCCGTTGGTGCCGGGCTCGCCCCAGTAGATCGGCCCGGTCGGGTAGTCGACCTCGGCGCCGTCGACGGTCACGCGCTTGCCGTTGCTCTCCATCGTCAGCTGCTGCAGGTAGGCCGGGAACCGCGCCAGGTACTGGTCGTAGGGCAGGACCGCCACGGTCTCGGCGCCGAGGAACGACGTGTTCCAGAGCCCGATCAGCGCGAGCAGCACCGGCAGGTTCTGGGCCAGCGGCGCGGCGCGGACGTGCTCGTCCATCGCGCGCGAGCCGGCCAGCAGGTCGCGGAAGTGCGCGGGGCCGATCGCGATCATCGTCGACAGGCCGATCGCCGACTCCATCGAGTAACGCCCGCCGACCCAGTCCCAGAAGCCGAACATGTTGGCGGGGTCGATGCCGAACGCGGCGACCGCGGCGGCGTTGGTCGAGACCGCGACGAAGTGCCGGGCGATCGCGGCCTCGTCGTCGAGGGTGCGCAGGCACCAGGCCCGCGCCGCCCGGGCGTTGGCCAGCGTCTCCTGGGTCGTGAACGTCTTCGAGCACACGATGAACAGCGTCTCGGCCGGATCGAGGCCGCGCACCGCCTCGACGAAGTCGGTGCCGTCGACGTTGGACACGAACCGGACGGTCAGCTCTGGCTGCGCGTAGTGGCGCAGCGCCTGGTACGCCATCACCGGCCCGAGATCCGAGCCGCCGATGCCGATGTTGACGATCGCCCGGAGCGGCCGCCCGGTGTGGCCGGTCCAGGCGCCGCCGCGGACCCGCTCCGCGAAGGCGGTCATGCGCGCGAGCACCGCGTGGACGTCGGGCACGACGTCGTGGCCGTCGACGACGATCGCCTCGGTCGCCGGCGCCCGCAGCGCGACGTGCAGGACCGCGCGGCCCTCGGTGACGTTGATCTTGGCGCCGGCGAACATCGCCTCGAGCCGCGCGCGCACGCCGGCGACCTCGGCCAGCGCGACCAGCAAGCCCAGGGTCTCGTCGGTGACGCGCTGCTTCGAGTAGTCGGCGTAGAGGCCGGCGGCCTCGGCCGTGAGGCGCTCGCCGCGCGCGGGATCGTCGGCGAACAGGTCGCGCAGGTGGCGCGGCGCCAGGGCGGCGGCGTGGGCGCGCAGCGCCTGCCACTCGGGGCGCTCGGTCAGGCGAGGAGGGAGCTGGGACATGGCGTCATCGTGCCCGATGTCACGCGGCGTGACAGCGCGCCGGCCGTCGAACCTGCCGCGTCGAGCCTCGCGCGGCGACCGCGTCCGATCGTGACGGCGGCCACGGTGCCCTCGGCTGATCGCGCCGCGCGCCTCCTGGCGCGGCTATCGTCGGGCCATGGTCCGTCGTGCGGTCGCCGGTCTGGTGTTGAGCTCCGTGTTCGCGTGCGGCGGTGGCGGCGGTGGGCCCGCCGCCGGAGATGCCCCGCCGTCGTTGCTGGAGCAGTGCGAGGCGGTCGATCGCGCGTTCGAGCAGCTGATCGCCGCGGCCGACCACGCCTGCGCCGGCGCGGCCGACTGCACGATCGTCGGCGCGACCGCCAGGTGCGGCTGCGACGCGTGGCTCGGCGACCGGTGCGAGGGCGATCCCATCAGCGTGGCCGGGCGCGCCGCGATCGAGACCCAGCTGGCGGGCTACCGCGCCGAGTGGGACCAGCTCGGCTGCGCCCGCGCGCCCGACGTGCCCCGGGTCTGCGACTGTGGGCCGGCGATCATCGACTGCGTCGCCGACCGGTGCGTCGTGGTGAACGCGGTCTCGTGCTTCATCGACGCCGGCGTCGTCGGCGCGCCGTGACCGTCAGCGATGGCCGCGCGCGAGCGAGTCGGCGCGCTTGATCAGCGTCGGCAGGCGGAACGGCCCGTGCATCGCGGCGAGCTGGGCCGCGGCGACCGCCGGCTCGACGCCGATCGCGGTGACGTGCAGCGGCCGGGCGCTGCCGCCGCGCACGACCGGCAGCGCGGGCGCGCCGACGAACGCCGACTTGGCGACGCCGATCACCGGCACGCCGAAGCGGTGGTGGACGTGGACCCCGAGCCCGCCTCGATCGGGCCCGAGCCAGACGTGGCCGTCGATGACGATCGTCGTCACCGGCGCCGGCGCGCGCGCGATGATCGCCGCCAGGTACGGCAGCTCGCGCTGGTAGAACGCGCCGGGCACGTACGGCGCCGGATCGGGCGGGTGTCGATCGACCAGCTCGCACGCCGCGGTGGCGTCGGGCCACGCGTGCCACCCGACCAGCGCGGCGGTCACCGCGGTCACGCCGTACTGCACGTCGACGCAGACGATCATCGCGGCGGCGATCGTAGCGCGGGAGTCCCTGCGATGCAGGAGAGCGCCTGGGTCGCGGCCTCCGCCCGCGGTCACGGCGGGTCGAGGACGAGCTCGCCGTCGCCGTCGGCGATCACCGTCGCGATCGGCAGCGTGACCGGCTCGCCGTCGACCTCCAGCTGGAGCGCCACCCGCAGCGCGCCCGGCGTCCACGGGATCGCCGCGCCGTCGCCGCGACCGACGCGGTCGGCGCCGCACGTCGTCGAGACCCACCCGGACAGCGCCGTCGCGGGGCCGGCCCCGACCGCGACGATCGCCGGCCGGCGCAGGCGGGCCGGGCGCAGGCATCGCACCTCGATCCGCAGGCCGCCGTCGGCGATGGTCAACGCGGCGACGATCCGTGGCCCCGCCCGGCGAGGCGGCAGCCGGCGACCGTCGTGGACCACGGCCAGGGCGTTGAGCGCGACGTCGTCGGTCTCGATCGCGAAGCGCCGGGCCAGCGCGCGGGTGACCTCGCGCCGGAGCACGCGGTTGATCGCCTGGTCCGCGGCCCGACCGCCGCTCCACCGCCATACCGACGCGGCCAGCTTGATCGCGGCGGCGCGCACCCGCGGCGCCGGGTCCTCGACCAGCCCGAGCACCGCGCGCACGGCCGCGATGTCCGCGAACAGCGCGCCGTCGCGCAGCGCCGCCAGGGCCTGGGCCCGGCGCGCGGCCCCCGCCGTCGGGCCGCGCGCGATCGCCAGCAGCGCCGGCGCCGGCGCCAGCGTGTCGAACCACGGCAGCCCCGAGCGATCCCGCGCGCGCGCGTCGAGCGCACCATCGAGATCCCCGACGGCGGCCAGGCCGGTCGCGACCCGCGCGGCGACCTCGTCCCGGTAGAAGCCCCGGGTCGCCTGGCTGACGCCGGCCGGCGCCAGCAGCGCGAGCGCCGCGGCGCGCCGCCGCGCCGGGTCGGCGATCGCCAGGGCCGCGATCACGCCGTCGGCGCGCTCGACCGCGGTCGCCAGCTCACGGTCGAAGGTCGCGCGATCGATGGGCGCGACGTCGCCGCGCCACGGATCGGTCGGGTCGTGGCCCTGGGCCACCATCGTGAAGCCGCCAGGGTTGCTCCACTGCTCGAACCGGAACACCTCGTCGCGCGCGGTGACCCGCAGCCCCGACGACGTCAGGTCCCAGCCGCCCGCGTCGGTGCGGCGCAGGAACGCCACCACCTCGGCGTCGACCGCGCGTCCCGCGGTCGCGTAGAGCCCGTCGTCGAGGACCAGGTCGGCGCCCACCGCGATCGCGCCGCGCACGACCCGCGTGACGTGGTAGCTTGAGGACCGGTCGCTGGCCGGTCGGCGCGTCGCGACCACGATCGCGTCGCTGGTGAGCGCCAGGCCCGCCAGATCGTAGTGCGGCATCGGCGCGGCCCCCGCGTCGACCGCGCCGCCGACGACCACCAGCGCGCACACCGCGGACACCAGCACGGACCGGACGTCACCCATGCCGGTACCTGTCAGCGGGCCGCCGCGAGGTGTCGCGGGGTCGGCGCTGGTGCGAGCGCTGGGGCGAGCCCCGTCGTCGACGTGGGGCTACGGCCGCTCGGTCGATCGCGGCCGCGCGAGCCTACGGCCGTACCTGGCCGTTTCGGATCGCAACGGAGTACCGGCGGCCGGGCAGATCCAGGTAGGGGCACCCGGCGACGTCCGAGCGCAGGGTCATGGTGGCGTCGCCCGGCAGGATGTAGAGCAGCTTGCCGCGGGCGATCCACGGCGCCAGGTCGAAGTCGCACTCCTCGTCGAGCAGGAAGCGCGACGCCCAGCCCGCCGGGTTGCCATCTGTGTATGAGCCCCATGAGGCGTCACCCCAGTCGTTCAGCCCGTAGGTCTCCGCGATGATCGGATCGCCGTAGTAGAAGATGGGATACCCGGTGTGACGTCCGACCGGCAGCGACCACAGCACGGCGCGCATGCCCTCGCCCTCGAGGATCTGCGGCACCACGAACGGCACATCGGGGCCGGGCTCGACCGTGTAGTACGTCGACTCGACGGGCGCGACCGTCGTGAGCGCGCCGGTGAAGCAGAAGTAGTGGCGACAACGGCGTGGAGCCTCGTACCGGCGAACATTCCGATCGTAGCGCCACCAGAGCCCGTCGATCCCGGCGTCGTCGAATCGATCGATCGCCAGGTCCGTGCAAGACGGGCATCGACTCAGCGCGAGCTGCGGCAGGCCCGCCAAGTATTCGTCCCGCAGCGCGGCGGTTTCCCGATGGATCTCCGTCATGCGGCGCTTCTTCTCGGTGGAGTACGGCCCCACGGCGAGTCGCTCGAGCTCCTGATCGAGCGCACCGTGACGGACGAGCAACTCGGTCCGACGTTGTGGCGTGTCCATTGCTCCGCTCATTCTTCCGCTCCTTGCGAGACCCGCTCGTCGGGGCCAAAGTGCACGATGTCACCGTCGGTGCGGTGCGCATCGAGCATCCGTTGCCTCGCGGTCATGTCTGTCGGCGACGTCGGGCGCCAATCGACGAGCGGTCCGTGCTGCACCGACACCGGCGGCGCCGCCAGTTCCTCGAAGACCGCGGCATATCGCGCCGAGCCCTGCGAGATCGGGGTCCCGTCGAGCTCGGTGATCGAGAAGAGATCGTAGTCCCCGGTGAACGGCATCTCCTGGCCCTCGTCCCAGCCACGCACGACCCCACCCTCTACCGAGATCTCCTCCTTTGCCACCAGCCGCTGCACGACCGGAGCATACCGCTCGTACTCGGCCATGCGGTCGGCGTGGCGGCTCCGGATCTTCGCCGCCAGGGCCGGGTTCGAGGCCTCGATCGCGGCGAGGTCGGCCGGCAGCTTCCAGCCGTTCCAGTAGGCGACCTTGCCGAGGTGCTCGGGGCCCATGCCGAGGTGCAGGTCGACGTCGGTCACGGTCTTCATCTTCAGCGCCTCGGGCTTGGGCAACGCGCCGGCCTCGCGCCGCGCCGCGGCGTGTCGGTTCGTGGGGCGGAACGAGATGCGCACGCGGAACTCGGTCGCGATCGCCAGGACGCGCTCGACCGCGCCGCGGGTCATGCCGGCGCTCTTCATCGCCTTCGCCACCACCGGGCGGGGCGCGTCGGCCTCGGGGTGGATGGTCGGGACGCGCACCGCGGGGCTCTCGTCGTGCGTCCGCGGCGCCGCGGGCTCGTCGACGGGCTCGTCGACGCGGCGGCGCCCGGGGACCGACGCGGGCGCGGCGGAGGCGTCGGTCCCGCCGGCTGGCGCGGTCGAGCGTCCCGAGCCCGCGCCAGCTCCGGGCGCCGGCGCCTCGTCGACCGGTCCGGGTCCCAGCAGCTTGCGGCCGGCGGCCGGGTCGTCGCCGGGAGGCAGCGCGCGCGTGCCGCCGCCGCCGCCGCCGCGGGGAGGCGCCAGGTCGTCGTGGTGGGCGCGCCCGAAGCTGGCGAGGTCCATCAGGATCTGCAGGATCGTGAGCGGGACGTTCTCCTTGAGCCCGTCGACGTAGGCGCGCAGGCCGCCGGCCTCGCCGATGCCGATGGCGGTCGCGGTGACGAACTCGGCGAGCGCGATCGAGCTCATCGGGTGCGTGACCGCCCAGGCCGCCAGGCGGCTGGCGGTGAACTCGGCGCCGGCCATCGCGCCCAGCTCGGCCGCCAGCGGGACGAGCACGACCACCGCCGCCGCGACGCCGGCGACCTTGGCCGTCGTGATCGCCGCGCGGTCGGCCGCCTTCAGCTCCGACACGTCGACCGGCTCGCCGGTGCCCAGCTTGATCTCGAGCGCGCCGACCTCGAACTCGGTCACCAGCGGGTCGGCCGCGATCGTCGAGCCCAGGCGCAGCTTCACGACCCACGCGTCGATCGCGCCGCGCGCGCCGTCGAAGCGGTGATCGATCAGGTTGCGCGCGAACCCGAACTGCGTGCCGCGCTGGAGCACCTTGGGCCAGATCGCCCACAGCTGGTCCTGGACCGGCTCGAGCAGCGCGATCGCCCGCGCGGAGCTCGCCGCGTCGCCGCGCTCGGTCAGCGTGCGCGCGGCGAGCACCGCGGCCAGGAGGTCCCGGTAGGTCGCGACCTTGACGTCGCCAGCGCCCTTCGCCAGCCGCGCGCCCTCGTCGCGCGCGACCGAGCGCTCGCTGGCCTGGTACACGCGAAACCACCGCTCGAGCACACGCGCGCCCGGTCGCCCGGCGTTCACGTGCACCTCGGCCCGGTACCACGTCGCCTCCGGCGCCGTGACCCGCACCACCGGGCTCGTGCGATGGGTCGCCCGCCAGTCGCCGCCGGCGCTGTCGACCTTGGTGCCGTCGACGTGGAACAGGTTGCACCACACCGGCACCGCCGGCGCGCCCCGCGGCGGGGCCAGCGGCGACGCCACCTTGATCTCGACGTCCAGCGGTCGACCGCGCTGCATCCGCACCGGTCGGGGGCCCACCTGCACGTGCGCCGGCGCGAGCTGCTCCAGGAACGCGGCCTCGGGCCCCGTGCTCGGCTCGGCCGCGAGGTGCGCGCCGCCCTCGACCCGCCGCACGTCGCCCATCCCCGCGCGCTGCACCGCCACGCCGCCGCCGCCGCGCCCGACCGGGACCTGCGCCGCCACCGACTCGCCGCGCACCACCGCGTCGGCGATCGCGTCGGCCGCGCGCTCGTGCGCGTCGCCGGCCGCGCCGAACCCGCCGGGCAGCTGCAGCCCCGCGCGCTGCTGCAGCACGTGCGCGACCTCGTGCGCCGCGGTGTGCAGATCGGGCGCGCTCCCGAAGGCGATCCGATCGCCGGTGGCGTAGGCCCGCGCGTCGAGCGCCGCGCACGCGTCGGCCGCCGCGCCGCCGACGTGCGCCACGATGCCGCCGAGGTCGACGCCCATCGCGCGCTCGAGCTCGGCGCGGTACGGCAGCGCGGTCCCCGCGCCCTCGACCCCGCGCGCCGCGGCGAGGTGCAGGCCGAACGGATCGTCCGCCGGACCCGCCGCCTCGCTGCCCGCCGCCGCCGCCCCGCTCGCCTCCCCAGCCCCGCTTACCGCCCCGCTCGCCGCCGCCCCGGCCGCCTCGCCGCCCGCCGCCTCGCCGCCCGCCGCCTCGCCGCTCGCCGCCGCCGCCCCGCCCGCCGCCGCCCCGGCCTCCCGCCGCTGCACCAGCCCGAAGACCTGCGCCACCCGCGAGCCCTTGCCGGGCACGCCCGCCCGCCGCGGCTCGACGTCGTCACCGACCTCGAGCTCCGCGTCGAAGCTCGCCGCGGGGGCGAAGTCGAACATGCCCCCCTATCGGCCGTCTCCGCCCGCGGTTGCGGAGAATCGTCCGAAATCGACCGCGCGGCGGAGCTCAGTCGGCCTGGTACACGAACTCGAGCCGGTCGATGCCGACGCACGGCGGCCCGCCGGCGCAGCGGAACCGGAACCGCGACGGGCCGTGCGGGATGCTGCCGTCGGGCAGGTCGAAGCGGTAGACCTGCGGGCCGTCGAAGGTGACCGGCACCGACAGCCAGCGGCCGTTGGCCTCGAGCTCGAGCGCGGGCGGCTGGGCCCGGCCGGTGATCTTCAGGTGCACGTGCTCGCGCGCGAACAGCGGCACGATCAGCTCGGCCCCGGCCTCGGGGTACGCGTACTCGATCGTGTCGATCTTGGCGAACCTCCACGGGCCGAGGCAGTGGCGCTGGCACGCGCCCGGCGACAGCCGGAAGCCGTCCTTCACCACCGTGCCGGGCACGCCCCAGTCGCGGTTGTTGACCCACAGGCGCTCGCCCCCGAAGACGACGTCGTGGCGCTCGATCGGCAGGTCGTGCTGCCACGCCCACAGCCAGTTGTGCGGCCACGCCGTCGGCGAGCCCCAGTCGCGATCGAACCGCCGGATCTCGCGCGTGAGGCTGTCGATGTAGACCTGGGACATGTCGTAGATGTCGTCGGTCAACGGGAACAGCCGGTAGTCGGAGATGCGCTGCGACAGGTCGAGGTTCACGCACACCATCGGCAAGATCGGGATGGCCAGCGCGACGCGGCGGACCACCGCCGGAAAGCGCGCGTGCAGCGCGCGCAGGCCGTCCACCAAGAACGCGGCGCCGACGATGTGCGCGACGGTGACGCCGGCCATGCGCCGCGCGCCGAAGCCCCAGAAGCCCCAGAAGTCCCAGGTCGAGCCGTTGACCCACACCTGCAGGAAGAACGCGACGGTCAGCCAGCCGGCGAGGTAGCGGCGCTCGGGCCCGCGCGCGAACAGGAGCCCGAGGATCGACAGGTACGCCAGCGGCGTCCACCGGAACAGGCCGTGCTTCGACGAGAACAGCACCTCCCACAGGTACGGCGCGCTCCACTGCATGAAGCCCTCTTGCGAGTACGGGCCGAACGGGTGGTGGAAGTAGCGCAGGAACACGATCGTCTGCGGCGCCGACACCAGCAGCATCGCGGCGAGCGCCGCGAGCGCGTAGCCGACCATGCGCGCGACCCCGCGGCCGTCCTGGCGTCGGGCCCGGCGCGCCAGCTCGATCAGGCCCTCGCCCAGCGGCAACGCGGCGATCGTCACGTCCTGCGCGCGCGCCAGGATCACGAACCCGAGCAGCGCGCCGAGGTACGCGTAGCGGCGCAGGTCGTGGCGGCCCCGGGTCGCGTCCCAGTAGTCGACCACCCACGCGACCGCCAGCGCCGACCACGCGTGGGCGTAGCCGCACTGGAACACCGACCAGAAGTAGAGCCCGGTGCCGAGGCCGACGAGCGACACCGCGAACAAGGCCGCGGTCTCGGACGCGTGTCGGCGGGCCAGCCGGTAGCCGATCAAGAGCGCGCCGAAGCCGGCCAGGAGCGCCGAGAAGAACGTCCAGCGCTGGTGGAACGCGTCGTACCCGTGCATCGGGATGTGCGCGCCGAACGCGTTCTCGACCTTGGCGACGCCGTGCGCGATCGCGAACGCCGGCAGCTCGAGCAGCGCCGAGCCGATCGGGTACAGGTAGTTCTTGCCGGTCGTGGTCGGCAAGGTCGCGGTGCCGAGCGGGTCGCCCCACTGCGCGAGCTGGTTGCCGAGCTCGAGGTCACCGTCGAAGAACAGCGACATCCGCTCGAGGTGGATGTAGTGGCCGTCGAGGCGCGCGAAGACCCGCTGGTACTGGCCGGTCGGCTGGACGTCGCCCTGGGTGTACGGCTGGACCGCCAGGAACTTCTTGACCCAGAACAGCAGGATCAGCGTGAAGACCACGCGCGGCCACGTGACCTGGCGCCGCACGCGCGCGCCCCAGCTCGTCATCGGCGCAGGCGCGGCGCGATGAAGCCGTGGTAGTAGGCGTAGGCCGTGGTGCCGAGCAGGCGCGAGCTGTAGCGCAGCACGCGCCGGCTCATGCCGCCGTGCTCGGGCGGGTACAGCACCGTCACCGGCACCTCGCGGATGCGGGCGCCGGCGGCGGCGGCCTGCACCAGCGACTCGGTGATGTAGTCGTAGTCGAAGGTCGGGGCCAGCGCGTCGATGACCAGGCGGTTCATGCAGCGGAACCCGCACGTGAGATCGCGCAGCGAGTGGCCCATCAGCGCGCTGACGCCGCGCGCGAACCCGGTCAGCGCGGTCTGCTTCCAGCCGGCCATGCCCTCGGGGCGGGCGCCGGCGAACCGCGAGCCGATCGCCAGGTCGCACGCGTCGGCGGCGACCGGCTCGAGCACCAGCGCGAGGTCGCTCGGCAGCACCTGGCCGTCCGAGTCCATGTGAGCCATCAGATCGAAGTCGCGCCCGCGGACCCACTCGACGCCGGTGCGGAACGCCGCGCCGACGCCACGGTTGTGCGGGTGGCTGACGACCTCGGCCCCGGCGGCCCGCGCCACCTCGGCGGTGCCGTCGCGCGAGCCGTCATCGATCACCAGCACGGTCGGCGGGCCGCACGACAGGTCGGTGAGCGCGCGCAGCTCGGCGACCAGCTCGCCGATGTGGGCGGCCTCGTTGAGGGCCGGCAGGATCACACACGCCTTCACGCGGCGCAGCATTCCCCAGGGGCCCGGCGGCCGTCAATCGACCCGGGCGGCCACGGTGACGGCGCCGACACTCCGCGGGCCGGCGGCCCCGAGCGCGCCGAGGCCGCCCGCTCGTTGCGTTTGGCAACGCCGCGCGCGCCGACGCTGTGCGGCAAGCGACCGTCACCGCTGGCGCGCGGGTCCGACCGTCCCGGAACGATCGTTGCAAAGGGCGATCGCTCCATGCGTCGCTCGCTCCTCCTCGTGCTCGCGATCGCGGCGGTCGGGTGCGGCGCCGACGACGGCGGCGGCGGCTACGACTACGCCGCCAGTCCTGCCGCGGCGCGCTTCGCCGACCACTGCGAGGTCTGCCACGGCGAGGCCGGCGACGGCGGCCTGGCGCCGCGGCTGCGCGACACCGACCTGTCGCTGGCGACGTTGACCTCGACCATCGCCGAGCGCATGCCGCCGAGCGATCCGGGCAGCTGCACCGGCGCCTGCGCCAGCGAGCTAGCCGCGTTCATCCGCGACGGCCTCCGCTCGTCGGCCCTGGCCTGCGACGTGATCCCGCCGGGGCCGCGCCAGCTCCGGCTGCTGACCCGACGCGAGTACCGCGCGACCGTCGCCGACCTCCTCGGCGCCGCGGCGCCGGCGATGACCTGCGCGCGCGCCACCGACTGCGCCTTCCGCGACGCCTGCGCCGCGGGCCGGTGCGAGCCCAGCGCCTGCGACGCGCACACGTTCGTGTTCGATCCCGGCGGCCGCACCTACGCCACCGTGCACGTCGCCGGCTCGTGGAACGGCTGGCCCGGCACCGCGGCCGGCGGCGGCTGGCCGCTGACCTACGCGCCAGCGACCGGGCAATGGACCGGCACGTTCACGCTCGGCGCCGGCGAGCACACCTACAAGTTCGTGCTCGACGAGCGCGACTGGGTCGAGGATCCGCGCGCCCCGACCTCGGTGCCTGACGGCTTCGGCGGTCGCAACTCGGTGGTGGCCTTGGCGTGCGCCGGCGGCGCCAGCGATCCGGTGGCGGCGGTGCCGATCGAGTCGCGCCCGACCGGGTTCCTGTTCGACACCAACGCCGCCGCGCAGGCGGTGACCGCGGGCCACGTCGAGGCCTACCTGGCCGCGGCTGGGCAGCTCGCCGACGACGCGGTCGCGCGCAAGGCCGCGCTCTACCCGTGCGACTGGGCCGGCGATCGCGCCGGTTGCGCGCGCGCCTGGCTCGCGGCCTTCGGGCGCCGCGCGTTCCGGCGCCCGCTGACCACGCCCGAGCTCGATCGCTACGGCGCGCTGGCCGACGCCGACGACGACGCGGGGCTCGCGACCGCGCTGCACGCGCTCCTGATCTCGCCGCACTTCCTGTACCGCTCGGAGCTGGGCGAGGCGCAGGGCGACGGCAGCTTCCGCTTGACCGGGTACGAGCGCGCGACCGCGCTGGCCTACGCGCTGGTCGGCAGCACGCCCGACGACGCGCTCCTGGCCGCGGCCGAGCGCGGCGAGCTCGACGACGTCGCCGGCCTCGAGCGCGAGGCCCGGCGGCTGCTCGACGATCCCCGGGCGCGGACCCAGGTCGGCGAGTTCGCGCTGCAGTGGCTCGGCGCCGAGGCGGTCGCGACCGCCGACAAGCGCCCGGACCTGTTCCCCGACTTCGATCCGCCGACCCGCGCGGCGCTGGCCCACGAGACCCGCGCGTTCGCGGCCCACGTCGTCTTCGACGGCGGCCACACGCTCGGCGAGCTGCTGACCGCCGACTACACGATCCTCGACCCGGTCGCGGCGCGGTTCTACGGCGTGGCCGCGCCGACCGATCCGACCGGCAAGGTCGCGTACACCGACGGTCGGCGCGCCGGCGTGCTCGGCCACGCCAGCGTGCTCGCCAGCCACGCGCACTCGGATCAGACCTCGCCGATCCGGCGCGGGCTGTTCGTGCGCCGCAACCTCCTGTGCCAGGCGCTGCCGCCGCCGCCGGCGTTCGCGGGCGGCGTGCCCGAGGTCGACCCCGGCGCGACCACGCGCGAGCGCTTCGCGCAGCACACCGCCAACCCGGTGTGCGCGGGCTGCCACCGCTTCATCGACGGCCTCGGCTTCGGCTTCGAGCAGTTCGATCCGGTCGGGCGCTGGCGCACCCTCGACGCCGGCCACCCGATCGACGCGACCGGCGAGCTGCGCGACGTCGAGCGCCTCGGCAGCGGCACGTCGATGCCGTACGCGACCGTGCCCGAGCTGGCGACCTTGGTCGCGGCCAGCGACGCGGCCACGACCTGCTTCACCCGGCAGTACGTGCGGTTCACGCGCGGCGTGCGCACCGGCCTGGCCGATCGCTGCGCCCGCATCGCCATGTCCGAGCGCCTGGCCGCCGCCGGCGGCGACGTGCGCGAGCTGATGATCGCGACGATCGTGTCGCCCGACTTCGGGGTGCGGCGATGACCCGGATCGATCGACGCGCGTTCCTGAAGCTCGGCGGCGCGGCCCTGCTCGCGGCGCCGTTCGCGCGCCCCGGCCGCAGCGTCTCGGCCCACGCCCACGCCGGCACCGCGCGCCGCCTGATCGTCTTCAACTTCCCCGACGGCGTGGTCGGTCCGTCGAGCGACGGCGAGCCCAGCCTGTGGCACCCGACCGGCGGCGAGACCTCGTTCTCCCTGCCGGCCGAGCTGGCGCCGCTCGAGCGCCACCGCGGCGCGTGCGTGTTCTTCCGCGGCCTGTCGATGGGGCCGGCCGATCAGGGCAGCCACCCCGGCGGCGCCAAGAAGCTCCTGACCGGCGTCGACGGCGGCAACGGCGTGTCGATCGATCAGCACCTGGCGGCGACCGTCGGCGCGACCTCGCCGTTCCGGCACCTGTACCTGGGCGCGATGGCCCGGCACAACGGCGCCAGCGGCGACAAGCACATCTCCTACGTCGCGCCCGGCATCACGGTCGCGCCCGACGACGATCCGGTCGCCGCGTTCGGGCGGCTGTTCGCGGGCGGCTCGACCAGCGGTGGCGGCCCCGACCCGGCCGCGGCCCGCGAGCTGAGCGTCCTCGACAGCGCCGCCGGCGAGCTCGAGGCCCTGCGCGGAGCCCTCGGCGAGCGCGACCGCGTGCGCCTCGAGCTGCACCTCGAGTCGCTGCGCGAGGTCGAGGCCCGGATCATGGCGACCGGCGGCGGCGGCGGCGCGACGTGCACCGACCCGCGCATCGACGGCGACGGCCTGACCCCGGCGACCCTGTACGCGCCCGAACGGTTCCCGCAGATCCTCCGGGCTCAGACCGACCTGATGGTGCAGGCGATGGCGTGCGGGCTGACCAAGGTCGGCGTGATCCAGGCCTCGCACCACACCAGCGAGCTGATCATGAGCCGGTTCGCGGGCACGCCCATGTACGACCCGGGCTTCGACATGCGCAGCCACCAGGCCTCGCACTACGGGCCGCGCCACGATCTCGCGCACCGCGAGTACCGCGACTACCTGGCCCAGCGGGTGTGGTGGGTCGAGCAGTTCGCGTACCTGCTCGACCAGCTCGCGGCCCGACCCGAGGACGGCGGCACGATGCTCGATCACTCGCTGGTGCTGCTGGCGACCGAGGTCTGCGACGGCAACACCCACGGCCACGACGACATGCCGTTCGTGCTCGCCGGCGGCGGCGGCGGCGCGATCCGCACCGGCCGGCTCTTGTCGTTCGACTACCGCCGCCACGCCGACCTGCTGGTCGCGCTGGCCCACGCGATGGGCGATCCGATCGGCGGGTTCGGCGAGGCGTCGAGCGGCCCGCTGCCCGGCCTGCTGGCCTGAGCGCGCGCGCGCGCGGCTTCTTCCTGGTGTTCAAGAAGAAGGCCGTCGCGCCGTAGCGATCACGCGCCCGGGCAGACCTTGGCCCAGCGCGCGGCCAGCGCGGTCCACGCGGCCTCGCCAGCGTGATCGCGGTCGAGCTTCTGCTTGGCCTTGGTCCACTCGTCGCTCTGGCACTCGGTGAGCGAGGGCGCCTCGGCCTGCTCGGCCCGGGCCTGCTCGGCCATCGTCACCGCCAGCGTCGCGTGGCGCATCGGCACGTCGAAGCTGCACAGCCGCGCCAGCTCGGCGGCGTCGGGGTGGCTGGCCGACCACGAGCACGCCTCGGCCGGGTCGGTGTTCGCGGCCAGCGCGGCCTTCGCGGTCGCGAGGTGGCCGGCGGCCTCGTCGCGGTCGAGCTTGTCGACGACCTGGTCGACCTTGTCGGCGGCGGCCTTTGGCCTTGGCCTTGCCGTCATCGCAGCCGGCGAGGGCGACGGCGACGAGGGCGGCGACGAGCGTGACGGGCAGCGTGCGGTGCATCGCGCGATGGTGCCATCGGTCGCCGGCGCGTGCACGCGGCGCGCGCGTCAGCCGGCGCGCAGTCGGGCGCCGACGTGCGCGCAGAGCGCCGACGTGCGCGCAGAGCGCCGCCGCGCGCGCCTCAGCCGGCGCGCAGTCGGGCGCCGACGTGCGCGCAGATCGCGTCGGTGGCGCGGGCGCAGGCCGGGCTCACGCCCGTGAGCAGCGTGAACCCGTGCACCAGCGCGGGCTCGTCGCGCAGCTCGGCCTCGACGCCGGCGGCGCGGAGCGCGTCGACGTAGGCGGCGCCCTCGTCGCGCAGCGGATCGAAGCCGGCGATGACCACGTAGGCGGGCGCGGCCCCGGCCAGGGCCGACGCGAGCAGCGGCGACAGCGTCGGCTCGCGCAGCCGCTCGGCCGACGGCGTCGCGCCCAGGTAGTGGCCGCGGTACCAGCGGATCGCGCGCGCCGCCAGGATCGGGGCGTCGGCCAGGCGGACGTGCGACGGGTACGAGCAGGTGAGATCGGTCGCGGGGTACAGCAGCGCCTGCAGCGCCGGCGGGTGCGGATCCGCGCGCACCGCCAACGCCACCACCGCCGACAGGTTGCCGCCGGCGCTGTCACCGGTCACGCCGAGGCGATCGCGGCGCACGCGCAGCTCGTCCGCGCGGGCCACGACGTCGCGGTACGCGGCGATCGCGTCGTCGGCCGCGGCCGGGTACGGGTGCTCGGGCGCCAGGCGGTAGTCGACCGCGATCACGCGCACGCCGCCGAGCGCCGCCAGCTTGCGACACAGGCCGTCGTGGGTGTCGAGGTCGCCGGTGACCCAGCCGCCGCCGTGGAAGAACACCAGCGCCGGGCCCGGCTCGGTGGCGCCGGCCGGCGTGTACGCGCGCGCCGGGCGCGGCCCGACGGCACCGGCGATCGTGAGGTCGCGGACGGTGACCGCCAGGCCGGGCGCGAAGTCCTCGACCACCGCGATCGACGTGCGCATGTGGCGCCGGGCCTCGGTCGGCGTCCGGTGCCAGACCTGCGAGTCGCGGGTGCGCCGGTCGAGCGCCGCGAGCACCGCGAGGTCCGGCTCGAGCCCGGCGTCGACCTCGGCGCGGGCCTGGGCGAGGAGCCGGCGGCGCAACGCCGGCGTGCCCTGGAGCACGCGCATCGCCCGGCGCATCAACCCGACCCTCAGGCGCTGGCGCAGATCAAGCTGCATGGCGGGAGCATCGCACGATCCGTCGCGCCGGCGGCCGCGCCGCCGGTCCCGCTGTGGTTCGCGGGTGGCGCGTCGGCGGTGGCGCCGCCGCGGTTCACGCTCGACGCGCGGCCGGGCGACCCGCGGTCGATCGGCCGCGGGCGAATCGGCCGTGCACCGGCGCGGCGCCGCGGTTCGGGTCGGTCGCCCGCGGTCACCCTCGACGACGCGCGGCGAGCGCCCCGTGCTCGAGCGGGCGTCCGTGCGCGCTACTTGCCGGCCATCGCGTCGGTGATCACCTTCTGCAGCGTCGCGGCCAGCACCTCGACCGAGGCCGAGCGCAGCTGCGCCAGGTCGAGCGCGACCGCGCCCTCCTTGTCGAAGCCCTTCTTGTCGATGTCGAGCAGCAGCTTGACCTGGGCGCCCAGGTACTCGATGCCGATCTTGACCTCGTTGATGCGGTTGCGGTGCTGGGCCGGCGGCATGAACCCGGCGTCGTAGCGCTGCGCGTGGGGCTTGGACTTCCACTCGCTGAACCGGTAGTCGAGCGAGCCCATCGCGTCGCGGATCCGCTCGAGGTCGGGGTTGCGCACGGTCAGGTCGAGCTCGACGTCGACGTCGGACGCCCACGCGATGTCGACCATCGCGCGCAGGCACCAGCGCACCGCGCGGCTCGACGACGCGACCCCGCTCGGCACCTCGATCTTGAACGGCAGCGGCAGCACGTCGCCCTTCATCGACTTCCACGGGCCCTGCCGCACCAGCACGCGATCCCAGACGTGGCCCTTGCTCGATCCGTCCTCGTGCCGCTCGACCAGCTCGACGGTGATCGACGCGACGGTCTCGTTGTCGAGCGCGGTGAACTCGACGAAGCCGTCGAGCACCGTGCCGGCCCAGGTCGTGTCCTGGCGCAGCGCCAGCAGGACGACGCCGTTGCCGTTGGCGTCCTGGCGGCGGTACGCGAAGTCCCGCGGCAGCGGCTCCGACGCCAGCGGCCCGGTCAGCGGCGCGGCGGCGGCCGCGGCCTGCTGGGCCTGGTGCTGGGCGAGCTGGGCCGCGAACGCGGGCGGCGGCGGCTGGGCGGCGATCGCGCCGCCGCCGGTCCACGCCAGCGCCAGCGGCACCGAGCCCAGCGACACCTGCATGCCCGGCGTCAGCGAGACGACGTTGGCGCCGATGTGCTGGCCGTTGACCCAGGTGCCGTTGGCCGACCCGAGGTCGCGGATGAACACCTGGCCCTGGCCCAGCCACACCTCGGCGTGGCGGCGCGACAGGCCGGGGTCGAGGAACGCGAGCTGCGACGCCGCGGGATCGCGCCCGACGAAGATGCGGTTGATCCGTGAATCGAGGCCGAGCTGCGCGTTGCCGAGCGTGACGACGACGGTGGGCTGACTCATGATCCGACATCATCGCAGAGGGTCACCCCGCTGCGGTGAATCGGGTGGGCAACTTCTGGCGATCCTGGGTAGCCGGTCGGGTACCCGGGCGCGCGTGGCTGGCGCCCCGAGGCCGACGCCGACCCGCACCGCGATCTTTGGCGGTGACGCACCAGCGTCAGCGTCGGCGCCAGGCCCCGAGCCGGGTCAGAGCGGCGTCGGGGGTCGCCAGCTCCTCGCAGCGACAGCACCGCGCCAGCGTCAGCGTCGGCGCCAGGCCGCGAGCCGGGTCAGGGCGGCGTCGATGGTCGCCAGCTCCTTGCAGAAACAGAACCGCACCAGCGAGCGCGGCGGATCGCTCGCGTAGAACGCGCTCATCGGGATCACGACGACCCCGGCCTCGGTCACCAGGCGCCGCGCGAACGCGACGTCGTCCTCCTCGGCGTGCATCCACCCGGCGACGTCGGCGACCAGGAAGTAGGTGCCGTCGCCGGCCATGATCTCGGCGCCGAGCTCGGCGAGCGCCGCGGCCAGGCGCGCCCGGACCGGCGCCATGGCCGCGGCCAGGCCGGCGTAGTGGGTGGCGTCGGCGCCGAGCCCGAGCGCGACCGCGTGCTGCAGGTTGGGCGGGGTCGTGAAGGTCACCAGCTGGTGGGCCTTGGCGATCGGGCGGATCATCGCCGCCGGCCCGCTGACGTAGCCGACCTTCCAGCCGGTCAGCGAGAAGGTCTTGCCGGCCGAGCCGATGCGCACGGTGCGGTCGCGCATGCCGGGCAAGGTCATCAGCGGCACGTGGCGGGCGCCGTCGAAGACGACGTGCTCGTAGACCTCGTCGCAGACCGCGTAGACGTCGTGGGCCACCAGCTGCGTCGCCAGCCAGGCCAGGTCGTCGTCGCCGAAGACCTTGCCGGTCGGGTTCATCGGCGAGTTGAACACCAGCAGCTTGGTGCGCGGCGACAGCGCCGCCGCCAGCGCGGCGCGCGGGAGATCCCAGCGCGGCGGCGTCAGGCGCACGGCCCGCGGCACCGCGCCCAGGCGCCGCACCACCGGCGCGTAGGTGTCGTAGGCCGGCTCGAGCAGGATCACCTCGTCGCCGACCTCGAGCAGCCCGAGGAAGCAGTCGAGCAGCGCCTCGGTCGCGCCCGAGGTGATCAGCACCTCGCTGTCGGGATCGAGGTCGAGGTCGTAGTGGCGGCGGGCGTGGGCGGCGACCGCCTGCCGCAGCGCCGGCAGGCCCATCATCGGCGGGTACTGGTTGTGGCCGTCGACGACGTAGGCGGCGGCGGCCTCGCGCAGCGCCTCGGGCCCGCGATCGTCGGGGAAGCCCTGGCCGAGGTTGACCGCCTGGTGGGCGCGGGCCAGCGCCGACATCGCCTCGAAGATCGTGGTGCCGGACGCGGCCAGGAGCGAGTTGGCGGGCTTCACGCGCCCGAGTCTACTCAACCACCGGCTGCGTGAGGGGGCCGGCGCGGCACAGACCCAGCAGCATCGGCCGCAGGCTGCCGCGCAGGTCGGTCTCGAAGTCGCAGCGCATCGTCGCGTGCTCGGGCCGGGCCAGCACGCCGCGCATGAGCTCGCTCGGGTGGGCCATCGGCCACAGGCCCGCGATCAGCGCGTGCAGGTAGCGCGTGAACGCGGTCGCGCGATCGTACGGGATCGCCGGCAGCGCGGCGTGCAGCGCGTTGCGGACCCGGATCGACAGCTCGAGCATGCGCGCCTTGAACAGCTCGGCCGCGGCCAGCGAGGTGTTGTGCTCGAGCACGCCGGCGACGATCGCGATCAGCTCGCAGGTGACCGGCCGCTCGGCGATGGTCCGGGCCAGCACCGCCGCGACCGTGTACGCGTCGTTGGTGCCGGCCAGCGGCGCGGCCGCGCGCTCGAACTCGGCCAGCCAGGCCAGCGCGTCCTCGCCCAGGAGCTCGAGCAGGATCTCCTCGCGGCTCGCGAAGTAGCGGTACACGTTCGACTTGGCCAGCCCGGCCGCGCGGGCGATCGCCGAGAGCCCGACGCCGCTGACGCCATCGCTGACCAGCAGCCGCCGGGCCGCGCCCAGCAGGTCCTGGCGGCGTTGCTCTTTCTGCTCGGGATCGCGGGCGCGGAGGAACGGCTGGCCGGAGGACATGAGAACGTGGTTCTTTTATATCAGGAGATCATTCCCTGGCAAGTTCAAATGCTTGCATGATCCGCATGGCCCTGCCGCGAGATCGGCCCTTGACAAGAGAACATCAGTCTCTTAATAAAAGACCATCGTTCTCTAATGGAAGGCCACCCGATGTCCACCGCGACTCCTGCCCCTGTCGATCCCACCACGCCCCCTGCCCCTGTCGATCCCGCCGCGACCACGGTCCTGGTGACCGGCGCGTCTGGCTTCATCGCCCAGCACACCATCATGGCGGTGCTCGCCGCCGGCTTTCGCGTGCGCGGCACCGTGCGCTCGCTCGAACGCGCCGACGAGGTCCGTCGGATCCTCGGCGCCCACGCCGAGCTCGGCGATCGCTTCGAGCTGGTCCGTGCCGAGCTGACCAGCGACGCCGGCTGGCGCGACGCCTGTCGCGGCTGCCGGTACGTGCTGCACGTGGCGTCGCCGCTGCCGAGCAAGCCGCCCAAGCACGCCGACGAGCTGATCGTCCCGGCCCGCGACGGCGCGCTGCGGGTGCTGCGCGCGGCCGTGGCCGAGCGGGTCGAGCGCGTGGTCATGACCTCGTCGGTCGCCGCGGTGCTGTACGGGCACGACCGCGACGGCAGCCGCACCTACGACGAGACCGACTGGTCCAAGCTCAGCGCCGAGGTCGGCGCCTACGAGCAGAGCAAGACCATCGCCGAGCGCGCCGCCTGGGACCTCGTCGAGGCGCTGCCGGCCGACCAGCGGATCGAGCTGGTGACGGTCAACCCCGGCCTCGTCCTCGGGCCGGTGCTGTCCGCGGACTTCAGCACGTCGGGCGAGGTGGTGCGGAAGCTCCTCAAGCGCGAGCTGCCGGGCTGCCCCGACATCGGCTGGGCCGTGGTCGATGTCCGCGACGTGGCCGCCGCCGAGGTGGCGGCGATGACCACCGCCGCCGCCGCCGGGCAGCGGTTCATCGTCGCGATCGAGCACGCGTCGATGAGCGACATCGCCGCGATCCTCGCCCGGACATTCGGCGGGCGCGGCTTCAAGATCCCGACCCGCAAGGTGCCCGGCTGGCTCCTCAAGCTGGTCAGCACCTGGGACCGGACCGCGAAGCTGGCGGTCCAGGAGCTGGGGAAGCGCCAGGACCTGTCGAACCAGCGCGCGCGCACGGTGCTGGGCTGGCGGCCGCGGACCCTCGAGGCGATGGTCGTCGACATGGGCGAGAGCATGATCGCCCACGGCGTGGTGTGACGGCGCGGCCGACGGCGCGGTACCCTGGCGGCGATGATCGCCCCGTGGCTCCGGCCGATGCTGTGGGGTGAACGCGACTGGGGGCAGGCGCTCGGGCGCGTCGCGCAGGCGCTCGGGCGCGGCGGCGATCAGGCGGCCCGCGCGGCCGAGCTGGGGCGGGCGCTCGAGCACGTCGTGCCCGATCGGCGACGGGCGATCGCCGTCTACGCCGGCGGGGGACCGGCCGAGCTGGCCCGGGCCCGGACGCTCGCCGTCGAGCTGGCGTGGTGGCCGGCGGTGGCGCGGCTGGCGCTGGCCGAGCGGCTCGCGGGCGGCGCCGCCAGCCTCGCGGTCGACGAGCTCGTGGCCTGGCTCGACGCCGGTGAGCCGATGCTCGCGGCGATCGTGGCGGTCGAGGCCCGGGCCGCCGCGCCGGGGGATCCGTACCTGGCCGCGATCGACGGCGTGCTCCGCGGCGGCGACGATCCGGGCGCGACGGCGGCGCGGCTCGAGGCCCAGGCTCCGCACGATCCGCGGGCGCTGGCCACCGCCGCGCGGCTGGCGCGGCTCGGTGGTGATCGGCCGGGCGCGCAGGCACTGCTGGCGCGCGCGGTCGCGCTGGCGCCGTCGGAGCCCGGCCTCGCGGCGCTGGCGCTGGCGTCGATCGACGACGAGGCGGCGGTCCAGGCGCTGGTGCGGACGCGCCTGCGCGATCGCGAGCCCGCGGCCTGGGTCGAGACCGCCCGCGGGCTCGGCCTGGCGCTGGTCGATCGCCCGGGGCTGCGCGGGCTCGGCCTGCGCCTGGTGCGCGCGGCGCTGACGCTCGCGTACGAGCACGGCCTCGGCGCGCCGCCGGGTCACCTGGCGATGTGGACGCTGCTGGCCGAGCACGCCGCCGCCAGCGCGACCCGACCGACGCTGCTGGCGCTGGCCGCGATCGGGCTCGAGCGCGAGCTGCCCATCGACGATCGGGTGTGGCTGGCCGCGCTCGGCGCCGACATCGCCTGGGACGACGCCGGCGATCTCGAGGTCGCCCAGGCCTGGGCCGCGGTGGTCCGCGAGCACGCGCCCGAGCACCCGAGCGTGCGGGCGATCGACGCCGCCTCGGTGGCCGAGGTCTTCGACGACGGGCTGGTCTACCTCGACCGCGCGTACGAGCCCGAGGCGACGCGGTCGCGCTCGCGCTCGATCGACGCGACGCTGTCGGCGCTGCGCACCGCGGTCGCGCGGGCCGACGACCCCGTGGTCTCGATCGACGTCGCGCTCGACGATCTGCACGAGTCGGCGCCGGCGCCGGCCGAGGCGGTCGCGGTCCTCACCGCCGCGGTCGACGCCACCGCGCGGGCCCTCACCATCGCGCACGCGGCCGCCGTCCCGCCGGTCGCGCCCGCCGCGTCCCCGACGTCGACGGGGCCGTCCGCGACGGCCGCTGCGGCCGCTGCGGCCGCGACGGCGGCGTCCCCGAGTTCGACGAAGACGGCGCCCGCGCCCGCCGCGGCCGCGACGGCGTCTGCGCCCGCGGTGAAGGCCGCGACGGCGCCCGCGCCGCCAACGTCCGCGACGGCGTCTGCGCCCGCGGTGAAGGCCGCGACGGCGCCCGCGCCGCCAACGTCCGCGACGGCGTCTGCGCCCGCGCCCGCCCGCAGCCTGATCCCGAGCTCGGCCCGCTCGGCGCTGGGCAAGATGCCGAGCCGGCTGCCGGCGCTGCCCCCGTTGCCGCCGCGCCCAGGGGCCCGTCCGCGCGCGCATCGCGTGGCCGTCCCGCTCGACGCCGTCCTCGAGCGCCCCGGCCAGCCGCCGCTGCCGGTGGTGTGTCGCGACATCTCGGTCAGCGGCGTGTTCGTGCTCACCGACGCCGCGCTCACGATCGGCGACGCGCTGGTGCTGGTCGTGCACACGCCCACCGACGAGGCCTGGACCGAGCACCGCCACCAGACCGACGCGCGCGTGGTCCGCCGCGAGCCGCACGGCTACGGGCTCGAGCTGGTGAGCCCGCCGGCGGAGCTCCTCGCCGAGCTCGCGCGCCTCGACGCCTGAGTCCCCAGAGGGTTCGTCGCCGAACCCTCCCCCGTCGGGGGCAAGCCCCGACAGGGCCCCTACCCAGGACCACCCAGGACCACCCAGGACGCGAGACTCCCGGTGCGTGGACCGGTGCTCGACTGAAGAAGAGCTACAGGCTCTGAGCCAGTTCGCCGCGCGGGCTCAGCCCTTGGGCTTGCGTCGCCGCCGGCGGCGCTCGGGCAGGATCCGTCGCAGCGCGCCGCCGATCAGCACCGCCGCCGCGACGATCACGCCGGTCGCGCGGGCCCGGACCTCGGTGGTCAGCGTGTCGGGCTGCGCGTCGACGACCCAGGCGATGCCGATCAGGGCGACCAGCCACGCGGTCCACCACGTGGGCTCGCCGTCGAACAGCGGCCCCGGGTGCTTGAACAGGTGGGCCCCGACGACGAGCACCAGCAGCATCGTCCCGGCGATGATCAAGCTGGGCACGTGCGGTCCGCCGATGATCGCCGTCACCGTGCGCAGCGCGAACAGGGTCACGCACACCCACCACGCCCGGCGCCGGCCCTGTTGCAGGCCGCGCGCCGCGACCAGCGTCGCCAGGCCGGCGGCGAACACCGCCACCTGGGCCAGCGGGCCGATGCGATCGGTCAGGCCGTGCGCGCGCGGGACCACCGACGCGATCAACGACAGCACGCTCGCGGCGAACGTCGCGATCGCGACCGCGTCGCGGCCGAAGTCGAGCGCGACCCGGCTCGGGCGCCGCGCCAGGCGGCTCCCGACCGACACGCCGACGAGCAGCATCGCGCCGGCGGCGATCGGCAGCAGGTTGACGATCGCGCGGCGGACCAGCAGCGCCGCCAGCGCCGCCGGGTGCGCGGCCGGCGGCACGAAGGCCAGCACCGTCGTCTCGTACACCCCCAGCCCGCCGGGCACCTGGCTGATCGAGCCGACCACGCTCGCGACCAGCCCGACCGTGACGACGGCCAGGTACGACAGGCCCGACGACGCCGGCAGGAGCGCGTAGGTGGCGTAGCCGGTCGCGAGCGTGTCGAGCACCGGCAGCACGAGCTGGGCCACGAGCTGGCCCGCAGTGAGCGGCGGCAGCTCGAACGAGCGGATCCGCAGCGGCGCGTGGCGGCGCAGGTTCCAGACCGCGTACACCACCAGCAGCGCGATCGCGGCCGGGCCGAGCCAGTCGAGCGGCGGCACCGGGAACGACGACGCCACCACCGGCGGCAGCCCCGCCAGCGTGAACACCAGCGCGAGCGACGCGGCGATCCCGACGTAGTAGGTCGACTCGTTGTAGACGGTGATGCGCCCGACCGCGCGCGTGTCGAGGCCGAGGTCCTGGTACAGCCGGATCCTCAGCGCGAAGCCGGTGACCGTGGCCACGCCCAGCGTCGACAGCGAGCGGCTGATCAGCGACGCGACCGCGACCTTGCGCGTGGCCAGGCGCGGGAAGCCGGCGAAGTCGACCGCGACGCGCTCGCGCACGATGAACAGGCCGTGGATCGTCGCGACCATCAGCGTCGCGACGACGATCCGCACGGTCGAGATCTGATCGAGGCCCGCGATCACCTCGTCGTAGGAGAACGTCGCCAGGAGCGAGCGCAGGCCGTAGGACAGCGCCGCGACCACCGCGACCGTGACCGCCGGCTTGATCAGCCGCCGCCACCGGAACGGCGGCGCGGACTCCTCGGGCTCCGGCGACGCCATCCGTGGCATCGTCGACGATCGCGCCCGCCGCGACAAGGCGCGCGGCCCGCCGCGGTGGACCGCCGCGGTCTACCCGCCGCGCCGCCGTGCCGGGGTGCGCCGCGCCGCCGCGAGTTGACCGCCGCGTCGCGGCGACGAGGTGCGCGGCCCGCCGCGGTTGCCCGCCGCGCCGCCGTGCCGGGGTGCGCCGCGCCGCCGCGAGTTGACCGCCGCGTCGCGGCGACGAGGTGCGGTGGACCGCCGCGGTCTACCCGCCGCGCCGCCGTGCCGGGGTGCGCCGCGCCGCCGCGAGTTGACCGCCGCGTCGCGGCGACGAGGTGCGCGGCCCGCCGCGGTCTACCCGCCGCGCCGCCGTGCCGGGGTGCGCCGCGCCGCCGCGAGTTGACCGCCGCCTCGCGGCGACGAGGTGCGCGGCCCGCCGCGGTGGACCGCCGCGGTTTGACCGGCGCGGTTTGACCGGCGCGACGACGTGCGCGGGCCGCCGCGGTTTGACCGCCGCGCCGCCGCGGGCCACAGTGCGCGCATGTCGAGCTGGCAACGCCTGTTCTCCGCGGGCGCCGCCTTGGTCGCGCTCGCGATCGTCGCCGGCGCGTTCGGCGCCCACGCCCTGCGCGATCGCCTCACGAGCGAGCGCCTCGCGGTGTTCGAGACCGGCGCGCGCTACCACATGTACGGCGCGCTGGGCGTGCTGGCGCTGGCGCTCGCGGTCGAGCGCGGCGTCGCCGACACCCGCCCGGGCTGGCTGCTGATCGCGGGCACGGCGATCTTCGCTGGCTCGCTCTACGCGCTAGCGCTGTCGGGCGTGAAGGTGCTGGGCGCGATCACGCCGATCGGCGGCGCCGCGATGATCGCCGCGTGGCTGTGGGTCGCCATCCGCGCCGTCCGCGCCTGAGCGCCCGCGGTCACAGCCCGCCGGACTGCCCGAGCTGCTCGGCGAGGTAGTCGAGGTACAGGCGCACCTTCGGCGCCAGGTTGCGCCCCGACGGGTAGACCGCGAACAGATCGATCGGCGCGCTGCGCCACGTCGGCAGCACCGGCACCAGCACCGAGTCGCCGGCGCACCGCAGCACGAACCCCGCGATGTACGCGATGCCCGCGCCGTTCCGCGCGGCCTCGTGCACCGCCAGCAGGTTGTTCGACGTCAGGCGCGCGCTCGGCGTGAGCTCGACCTGGCCCGTGGGGCCCTGGAGCGTCCAGGTCGCCAGCCGCGGCACCGGCGCGAACACCAGCAGATCGTGCTCGCCGAGCTCGTCGGGATCCGTCGGCGTGCCGCGGCGCTCGAGGTACGCCGGCGACGCGTACAGGCCCATCGCCAGCGTCGTCAGGCGCCGCGCCACCAGCGACGACTCGGGCAGCGGGCCGAACCGGATGCCGAGGTCGTAGCCCTCGTCGACCAGATCGACGACGCGGTCGGTCAGCTCGAGGTGCACGTCGATGTCTGGCTGCTTGGTCAGGAACGCCGCGGTCAGCTCACCGAGCCGGAACGCGCCGATGTCGACCGGCGCGGTGACCTTGAGCCGGCCGCGCGGCGTGGTCTGCATGTCGCCGACGAGCTGCTCGGCCGAGGCGATGTCCGCGACGATCCGCTGGCAGCGCTCGTAGTACGCCTGCCCGATCTCGGTCAGCGACAGCTTGCGCGTCGTCCGCTGCAGCAGCCGCGCGTCGAGCCGCTCCTCGAGCTGCGACACCTTCCGGCTCACCGTCGACTTCGGCAGCCCCAGCTGCTGCGCCGCCGCCGTGAAGCTCTTGGTCTCCACCACCTTCGCGAACACGACGATCTCGTTCAGATCCATGACCGCGCCATTGTATCGGCAACGCCGGACAGCCGGACGGGGACAGGCTCCTGGGTCTCAGACATCGAGAATTACTGGAGAATTTGAGGCTACCGCGGCCGAAAATCCTGAGGCTGGTTCGGAGAAACCAGCCGCGGTACGGTCGAATTTCAAAATGATTCTGCAATGTTAGATGGGTAGATCCTGTCCCCGTCCGGGGCTATGGTGGCGGGGTGGCGGACTATCTGGCGCTGGTGGCCAAGGTCGACGCGTTCGTCGGCCGGGTCGAGGCGCGCCACGGGGCGGACCTGGCGTGCGGCGCGGGGTGCGCGAGCTGCTGTCTGGTACGGTTGACGATCGCGGGGGTCGAGGCCGACGCGATCGCGGCGTGGTTGGCGGCGCGGACGGCGGCCGAGCGGGCCGAGATCGCGGCGGCCGCGATGGCGGCGGCGCCAGGGCGGTGCGCGGCGCTCGCCGACGACGATCGCTGCCGGATCTATCCGGTGCGGCCGCTGGTGTGCCGCTCGCATGGCGTGCCGATCCGCCTGCGTCGCCCGGGCGAGGCGCCGGTCGTGACCGCGTGCGCGCTCAACTTCACCGCGCACGGCCCGGCCGCGGCGGCGGCCGACTGCGTCCTCGATCAGGAGCTGGTGTCGACGACGCTGGGCGTGATCGATCGCGCCGCCGGCGGCGCCCCCGAAACGCGCGTCGACCTGACCGCGCTGCTCGTCGGGTAGCTCCGGGTCTCCTGGTCTGCTAACTCATCGATCTGGCACGGACCGGGGCATGAATCCCCTCGCGGCCACGTGCGTCTACTAGTACAACCGCGGCGTTCCCCCCCGCGCCGGAGCAATACGATGCACAAGACCCTCGCTGCCCTCCTCCTCTCCTCCTCGCTCCTCCTCCCCTCGGTCGCGCTGGCCCAGAGCCAGCCGTCGAAGAGCCTGTTCAGCTGGTTCCTGCCGGCCGCGGCCAAGCCGACCCGCGTCGCCGCCGCGCCCACCGCCGCCGAGGTCATGGCCGGCGTCCAGAAGTTCTACGGCGGCATCGGCCAGGTGAAGGCCAAGTTCCGGCAAGAGGTCACCAACACCACGTTCGGCCGCACCGACATCTCGGACGGCTCGCTGCTCATCAAGAAGCCCGGCAACATGCGCTGGCAGTACTTCTCGAAGAAGCGCAAGGGCAAGGTGACGATCGCCAAGGACTTCATCTCGAACGGCAACTACCTGTACGTCGTCGACTACGAGAACAAGCAGGTCATCAAGAAGGACCTGCAGAAGAACCTGCTGCCGACCGCGATCACGTTCCTCTACGGCAAGGGCGATCTGGCCGCCGACTTCACGCCCGCGCTCGAGGCCGGAAGCAAGTACGGCGGCAAGTCCGACCTGGTGCTGCGCCTCGTGCCCAAGTCGCCGAGCGCGCAGTACAAGACCCTCCACCTCGTCGTCGACCCGTCGAACTACCGCGTCAAGGAGTCGATCATCATCGACGCCGCGGGCAACAAGAACCACTTCCGGTTCTACGAGCCCAACTTCGACGCGCCGATCCCGGACTCGAGCTTCCAGTTCAGCGAGAAGAGCCCGGCCGTGAAGGCGTTCCGCGTCATCGACGGCGACAAGGACGAGGACAAGCCGTCGCCGCCGCCGACCACGGTGGCACCGCTGCCGGCCCCGGTCCCCGGGAAGTAACGATCGATCGGCAGCCCGGCAGGCACGCGGTGCCGAGCCGGGCCGCGACGTGAGGCTCGATCAGCAGCCCGGCAGGCACGCGGTGCCGAGCCGGGCCGCGACGTGAGGCTCGATCAGCAGCCCGGCAGGCACGCGGTGCCGAGCCCCGGCGTGACGATCGATCAGCAGCCCGGCAGGCACGCGGTGCCGAGCCCCGGCGTGACGATCGCTCAGCAGCCCGGCAGGCACGCGGTGCCGAGCCCCGGCGTGACGATCGATCAGCAGCCCGGCAGGCACGCGGTGCCGAGCCCCGGCGTGACGATCGATCAGCAGCCCGGCAGGCACGCGGTGCCGAGCCGGGCCGCGACGTGAGGCTCGATCAGCAGCCCGGCAGGCACGCGGTGCCGAGCCGGGCCGCGGCGCTGGCGCGGGTGGCGGTGGCGAGGTCGAGGAGCTGGCCGACGGTGGCGCGGGCGAGCGCCTGCTGCGCCGGCGTGATCGCGAGCGTCGCGAGCAGGCGCTGCCCGAGCTGCTGGTGGGCGAGCTCGTCGGGCTGGATGTACGCGCGGTAGATCCGCACGGTCTCGTCGTCGCCGCGGGCCGCGCACGCCGCCATGAAGTTGACGTTGACGCCGAACGCGATCGCCTCGAGCGTGAACAGCCCGGCCGCGACCCGCTCGACGGTGGTCGCCAGGCCGCGCAGGTACGCGAACATCGGGTTGCCCGCTGGCGGCGCGAACGCGGTCGCGTCGCCACCCAGCGCCGCGAGGCGATCGGCGACGAGGTGAAAGTGGTTGGCCTCGTCGCCGGCCTGGCGCGCGAACGCCAGCTTGACCGCGAGCTCGGGCGTCGTCGGCATCCAGGTCGCGGCCAGCTCGCTGACGTTGAGCTCGTTGGCCAGGGCGATCTCGAGGAGCGCGCGCGGATCACCGGCGGCGCCGCCGTCGAGCGAGGTCTGCCCGGCGGCGAGGATCGGCGCCAGCCGCTCGGCCTGGAACGCCACCAGCGAGTCCACGAACGCGGTCGAGTCCATGCGCTCACCCTACGCGGCTCCGGCGACCTCCGCGCCGAGTTTCGCCGCACGGATCAGCGCGATCGGTCGTGCGGGCGCCTCAGCGCGAACAACGCCTCGCTCGGGCGCAGATCTGCGCGACAGGCGTCTCGCGGCGGGCCAACGCCCGCGACGGTGGCTGATCGGGTTGCCAGTTGGCGCCCCAGACACATGCTTCAAGCAACTGGAATCGCTTCCGATTCAGGCGCCGGCCGGGACGAGGTGTCGCTCTGGGCGACAGCGCGGCGGCCCCGAAGTCCTCGAGATGCTGGCGCGCCGGCCGGCACGACCCTTGCTGAACTGGCCGCATGCTGCGCCACCTGCTCCCCGCCGTCGCCGTCGTCTCGCTCGCCGCCTGTGCCCTCGACGCCGGCAGCGACGAGCTCGCGGTCGTCGACGGCTCGGCCGAGGCGGTCGGCGTGCTGCGGTTCCTCAACTCGGCGGCCGCCGACGTCGCCACGCTCGACGACGCCGCGGCGCTCGACGTCCGGGCGGCGCGCAACATCGTCGCCCACGTCCGCGGCGTGGACGGCGCGCTCGGCACCGCCGACGACGACCTGCTCGGCGACCTGGCCGAGCTCGACGCGATCCCGTACGTCGGGCCGGTCGCGATCGATCGCCTGGTCGCGTACGTGCGGACGATCGGCGGCGTGCCCGACCTCGACGTCGAGGGCGTGCTGCTGACCCAGGCCGAGGCCGCGGCCATCGTCGCGGTCGCCAGCGGCGCCACGCTCGCCGAGCTCGACGACGCCGCCGGGCTCGACGCCCGCGCGGCCCGGGGCCTGGTCGAGCGACGGCCGTTCGCCGACGTGTTCGCGGTGGCCGCGGTGCCGTACGTCGGCGCCAGCGCCCTCGAGAAGCTGCGCGTGTTCGCGGCGGCGTGGCAGGCCCCGCCGACCACCGCGTGCGATCCGCAGCTCCGCGCCGGCATGCGCGCGTGCGTCGAGGCGCAGCTCGCCGACGACCCCGGCCTGGCGATCGACGACGCCGCGGCGATCTGCGCTGACGCCGAGCTGCTCGGCCCAGTGTTCGACGCGGCCTGCGGCGGCGCGCTGCCGCCCGGGTTCTGCGCGCTGTCCTACGAGGCGTTCTACCTGACCGCGGTGCCGCCGTGCGTCGACGCGCTCGCCGCCGAGCTCGCGCCGCTGTGCCGGGCGCAGGCCGACTGCGGCGCGGCGCCGATGCGCTGCAGCGGGTTCGCCGCCGACGAGACCTCGGCGCTCGGCGGCTGCGTCGACATGCGCGCGCGCCCGGGCGAGGGCGACGACTGCCACGCCCACGCCGACTGCGGCGCCGGCCTGATCTGCGCCGGGCTCACCCTCGGCGGCGGCGGCATCTGCGTCGCCGACTGGATGCAGGCCAGCTACACCACCGACCTGCCGCGCGTGATCCCCGCCGGCGCCGGCGCGGCGATCGCGTCGACGCTCCTGGTCATCGGCCAGGCGTCAGTGCCGATGGACCTCGAGGTCTCGGCCGAGCTGACCGGCGTCGACCCGCGCCGCGTGCGGCTGGTGCTCGCCGATCCCAGCGGCGTCGAGGCCGTGGTCTGGGACGGCGCCACCGGCGGCAGCGTGCTGCCCGCGCGCATGATCGCGCTCGGCGCCATCTCGCGCGACGACAACGTCAACGGCACCTGGACCCTCACCGCGACCACGCTCGGCGCCGGCGCCGCCGGCGTGCTCACGAGCTGGCAGCTCCACGTCACCAGCCGCTGGGACTGAGCGGCGCCGAGGTCCGTCGCTTCCTCGCGACACCGCGGGGCGCGACGGGCACGGCGATGCCCGCGATCGCGCCGCGGCGCGGTCGCCGGTCGCGCGGGTCACCCCAGCCGCGCTCCGTCGCTCTCGACGGGGCGCACGCCTTCGCCGCAGCCGGCGAGATCTCATGGGCGATCAGCGCGCGACCGCGTCTCGGCGCCGCGCGCTCACGTCGCTACAGTTCGCCGCCGCCGGCGGGCGCGGCCCGCGACCGCGGCGAGCAGCGCGAGGCCGAGCGCGACCACCGGCGCGTCGCCGACGCGGGCGTAGATCGTCGGCACCGGCGTGACCGGGACGGTCGCGAGCATGACGTGGTCGTCGCCCTCGTCGGCCGCCATCGTGGCGCGCGTGCGGCCGTAGGCGTCGTAGGCCGCGGAGGTCGCCCAGCGCACCGAGCGCACGAGCGAGAAGCCGCCGCTGATCGCGCCGATCCGGGCGATCTGCGTGTGGTACGGGTCGATGCCGCGCCAGTCCGACGACGGCACCACCACCAGCCCGGCGCCGAGCCGGCCGTGCGCGCGCGCGGTGGCGGGGAAGTCGTAGTCGTAGCAGATCGCGCCGGCGCCACGCCCCCACGGGTGATCGTGCGCGATCAGCGGCGCGGTGCCGCGCAGCGACGGCTCGCCCGGCACCGGGTGGTGCTTGCGGTAGGTCTCGATCGGCGCGCCGTCGGCGCCGAGCCACACGTACTTGTTGTCGAACCGCGGCGGCTGCGCGCGCACGAGCACGCCGTAGGCCAGCACCAGCTCGACCTCGAGCGTGCGCGCGAGGTCGACGCCGCGCGCGATCAGCCGCGGCTCGTCGGCGGGCTCGACCACGGTCGCGACCTCGTTCCAGACGATCACCTGGGCGCCGCGCGCCGCGGCCGTGCGCGTGCGCGCGAACAGCTCGTCCTCGTTGGCTGCCAGCGCCGAGGTCGACGGCAGGCCGTCGACGCCGGGCCCGACGTCGGTGACCACCGCGGCCACGCGCACCGTCGGGCCGCCGGGGTGCGCGAACAACCGCACCGCGCCCCACGCGTGCACGCCGCCGACGAGCGCCGCGGTCGCCAGCGCCGCGCGCACCCGGGCGCGGGTCGCGCGCGCACCGAGCAGCATCGCGATCGTCGCCGGCACCAGCGCGACCACCAGGCCGATGCCGGCCACGCCCAGCACCGACGCGAGCTGCAAGAGCGCCAGGTTGTCGACCTGCGTCGACGCGGCCGTGCCCCACACGCCCAGCGGCGAGCCCGCGAACGTCAGCCACTCGCCCAGCCCCGACAGCGCGACGAAGGTCGCGACGCCGGCCAGCTCGCCGGCGCGTCGACGCGCGGTCTCGGTCGCGAGCAGGACCAGCCACGCGGTCAGCGCCGACGGCAGCGCGAACGGGATCGCCATCGTCCACGGCAGCGGCGCGGTGATGATCTTGAGCACCTGCGCGAACGTCGCGACCGCCAGCACCGCCAGCACCAGCAGGCGCGGGCGCCAGCCGTCGGCGCGGCGCATCACCAGCAGGAACGGCACCGGCGCGACCCACGCCGCCAGGCTGACGCCCCAGCGATAGGCCGACATCGCGACCAGCACCGCGCCCAGCGCCAGGAGCGCGCGGGTCGACGTGGACGCGATCGGTGCCGACGAGCGAGACATCACGGGCGTGCTCATGACGGGTCCTTTCCGGCCGTGGCGACGAGCCCGGCCCACACGATCTCGAGCTGCTGGCGATAGGCGGCAGCCACCGCCGCCGGCGCGCGCCGCGCCAGGATCAGCGGCACGCCGAAGAACACCGACACCAGCGCCAGCAGCGCGGCGTCGGCGTCGAGGTCCGCCGGCAGCTCGCCGCGCGCCTGGGCCGCGGCGATCCGCGACGGCAGCATGCCGTCGAGACCGATCGCCTCGATCGCCTCGACGCCGGCCTTGTCGGGGAACGCCAGGCGCTTCTCGAGCGCGGTCAGCGGCGTCGGCGCGACCTTGTCGCCGAGCCGCCCCTGCACCGCGATCAGCTCGCCCATCACCCGCGGGCTGGTCGCCACGTCGCGCGCGGTCGACTCGAAGATCGCCTCGATGGCGGCCCGCGGGCCCCGGGCGTCGGCGGCCGCGGCCTCCCAGCCGACGCCGATCGACCAGACCTGGACGAAGTAGATCGCCAGGTCGGCCTTGGACGGGAAGTGGTTGTAGAAGGTCGCCTCGGAGATGTCCGCGGCCTCGGCCAGCTCCCGGACCCCGATCTCCTCCAGCGGCCGCTCGGCCAGGCGATCCCGCAGCGCCGCCAGCAGGTCCAGCTTGGTCTGCGCCAGCTTCCGTTCGCGGCGGCCCTCGTTCATGAACATATAGATAGCTCTAAATTTATAGTTGTCTACAATATTATCGTGCTTCGTTTGTAGTTGCCAATATGCGCATGATGGAATAGAAGAAGGGAGTGCAAGCGGCTCGCGCAGACCTGTTCCGGCTCCTCGGCGACGAGGATCGGCTGCGGCTGCTGGCGCTGTGCGCGGAGGAAGAGCTGACCGTGGGCGAGCTGGCGGCCCTGCTCGGCGAGAGCCAGCCCCAGGTGACCAAGAAGTCCCAGGCGCTGCGCGACGCCGGGCTGATCGTGGCGCGCCGCGACGGCACGCGGACGCTGCTACGCGCCCACGCCACCACCGACGTGGTCGTCGACGCGGCGCTGACCGAGGGCAAGTCGATCTGCGCCCGCGACGGGAGCCTGGCGCGGGTGGCCCACGTGGTCGCGCAGCGCGAGGAGCACTCGCGCCGGTTCTTCGACGCCGGCACCCTCGCCGAGCCGCCGCCGGCGCCCGGCGCCGAGCTGCTCGGGCTCCTGCCGATCTTCGCGCCGCTGCTGCCGGGCTCGGCCCTCGCGGTCGACCTCGGCACCGGCGACGGCCCGCTCTTGCCGCTCCTGTCCCCGCTCTACGATCGCGTGATCGCCGTCGACCGCAGCCCGGCGCGCCTGGCCCGCTGCGCCGCGCGCATCGCCGCGCTGCGGTTGCCGAACGTCGCGCTGCGCGAGGGCGACGGCGACGACGCCGACCTCGCGGTCGAGGTGTCGCAGCGCGGCGGCGCCGACCTGGTGTTGATGGCGCGCGTGCTCCACCACGCGGCCCGGCCCGACGACGCGATCGCCGCCGCCGCGCGGCTGGTCCGCCGCGGCGGCCACCTGATCATCGTCGACTACCTGCCCCACGCCGACGAGGCCATGCGCGAGCAGGGCGACGTCTGGCTCGGCTTCGAGCCGGCCCGCCTGCGCGCGTGCCTGGTCGGCGCCGACCTCGAGCTGGTGGCGCTGGCGCCGCTCTACACCTCCGACCGACCGGCCCTGCAGGTCGCGATCGGTCGCAACCCCGCTGTGCCGCGCGACGCGCGCGACTGATCGCTTTTCGAAACCAACGACCCCGAGCTGGAGCACCCCATGGACATCCGCACCGAGTTTCCCGCGTTCAAGATCAAGGACATTGGCCTGGCCGAGCTGGGCCGCAAGAAGATCCGCATGTCCGAGAAGGAGATGCCGGGCCTGATGGCGCTGCGCGCCGAGTACGGGGCCGCCCAGCCGCTCAAGGGCGCGCGCGTCGCCGGCTGCCTGCACATGACGATCGAGACCGCGATCCTGATCGAGACGCTGGTCGCGCTCGGCGCCGAGGTCACCTGGACCTCGTGCAACATCTACTCGACCCAGGACGAGGCCGCCGCCGCGATCGCCAAGGCCGGCGTGCCGGTGTTCGCGTGGAAGGGCGAGACCCTCGAGGAGTACTGGGCCTGCATCGGCCTCCAGCTCAACGCGTTCAAGGGCGGCCACGGCCCCAACATGATCCTCGACGACGGCGGCGACCTGACGCTCCTGGTCCACAAGGGCGCCGAGTACGAGACGGCCGGCGCGGTGCCGAGCCCGTCGACGGCCACCAACGACGAGTGGCGCACCGTGCTCACGGTCCTGACCGAGAGCCTCAAGGCCGACAAGCAGCGCTTCACCAAGCTCGCGGCCGAGATCAAGGGCGTCTCCGAGGAGACCACCACCGGCGTCCACCGCCTCTACGAGATGGCCAAGCAGGGCCAGCTGCTGTTCCCCTGCATCAACGTCAACGACTCGGTCACCAAGTCGAAGTTCGACAACCTCTACGGCTGCCGCGAGTCGCTGTTCGACGGCATCAAGCGCGCGACCGACGTCATGGTCGCGGGCAAGGTGGTCGTGGTCGCGGGCTACGGCGACGTCGGCAAGGGCTGCGCCCACGCTGGCCGCGGCCTCGGCGCGCGCGTGCTGGTCACCGAGATCGATCCCATCTGCGCGCTCCAGGCCGCGATGGAGGGCTTCGAGGTCGTGACGATGGAGGAGGCGGCGCCCCAGGCCGACATCTTCGTCACCGCGACCGGCTGCTGCGACGTGATCCGCAGCGAGCACATGCTGGCGATGAAGGACGAGGCGATCCTGTCCAACATCGGCCACTTCGACAGCGAGATCCAGGTCGCCTGGCTCGAGGGCAACAAGGAGATCAAGGAGGAGAACATCAAGCCGCAGGTCGATCAGTTCATCTTCCCCAACGGCAAGCGCATCACGCTGCTCGCCCGCGGCCGCCTGGTCAACCTCGGCTGCGCCACCGGCCACCCGTCGTTCGTGATGTCGAACTCGTTCACCAACCAGGTGATGGCGCAGATGGCGCTGTGGGCCAACGCCCAGCACGGCAAGGACACGATCACCGGCATGTCGTTCGCCAAGGGCACCGTCTCGGTCCTGCCCAAGAAGCTCGACGAGAAGGTCGCGCGCCTGCACCTCGGCAAGGTCGGCGTCCGCCTGACCACGCTGACCGCGGCCCAGTCCGAGTACCTCGGCGTCGCCGTCGACGGCCCGTACAAGCCCGACCACTACCGCTACTAGTCACCTCATTCCCCATGAAAAGAAGGCCGCCGGGTGACTCCGGCGGCCCTTCTTGTTCTGCAAACTCGACTCAAGGACTCCTCAACGCTAGAGTTGATGCCCGTCTGTCAAGGGCTAGCAAATGGCGAGAAAGAACCTCACGTGGTCGCTTGAGCCGCACACCCGCGCCAAGCACGAGATCCTCCGCCGATATCTGGAAGCGTGGTCCGCCATCCTTGGACTTAGTCGCGCGGATACGATCGCCTACGTTGATGGCTTTGCCGGTCCGGGCGTCTACGACAAGGGCGAAGACGGCTCCCCGATCATCGCGCTGAAGGCGGCGCTCTCCCACGAAGACAAGATCAAGAGCGAGATCCGGTTCCTCTTCATCGAGAAAGACATCGGCAGGGCGCGTCACTTAGAAGGCCTTGTGGCTAGTCTCAATCTGCCCGCAAGATTCAGAACACGCGTGACCGGTGGTTTGACGTTCGAGGACGGCTTCCGTCAGCACCTGATCGATCCATACAAGCGGCACGGGATGGGACTGCCTCCGACGTTTGCTTTCATCGATCCCTTTGGATGGAAGGGCGTCCCCTTCGCACTGGTCAAGGAGATCCTGGCCAACCCGAGCTGCGAGGTCTTCGTCAACTTCATGTTCGAAGAGATCAATCGGTTCATCAAACACGAGGACCAACCAAACAACTTCGATGAACTGTTCGGCACGTCGCGATGGCGGGGGGTGCTCTCGATAACCGACATTGGTGAGCGTCGCAACTTCCTCCACGGGCTCTACCTCTCGCAACTGCGCGATGCTGCTGGCGCTCGGTATGTCCGCTCCTTCGAGATGCGGAATAAGAACGACGCGACGGACTACTTCCTGTTCTTCGCGACGAACAGCCGCAAGGGCATCGAGAAGATGAAGGAGGCCATGTGGAAGGTGGACGAGTCAGGAGAATTTCGATTCTCTGACGCAACCAACCCTGCGCAGGTTCTCCTCTTTGAGAAGCAGCCCGACTTCCTTGAGCTACGACGACAGCTGCTCGCTCGGTTCGGTGGAAAGACGGTCACCGTTGGTGAAGTTGAGGAGTTTGTCCTCGCAGAAACTTCGTTTCGAGAAACCCACTACAAGAAGCGTCTCGCGGAACTCGAGGACGAGGGGCAGTTGGTTGCAGTTAATCCCCCCACCAGTCGTCGAAAGCGATCGTACCCAGACCCATTGCTCGTCCTGCGCTTCTTGGCCCCCGCTACCTGACGACAGCCAACGGCCGCGGTCGTACGGCCGGGAGCGCCGGGAACTCGTCCCAGGTCCGGCCGCTGAGCTCGCGGCCGGCCTTGGACTTCTGCACGCCGCCCCACTGCTTGAAGAAGAAGGGCACGCGCTGGGCGCGGCACTGACGCTGGATCGACTTGACCCAGGCCTCGTCCATCGGCCGCGCGCCGGGGCCGCTCTCGCCGCCGACGATGACCCAGTGGATCCCGGACAGGTTCATCGGTCCGAGATCCTCGAGCAGCGGCTCGACGGACAGGAAGCGCACCGCGGCCGGGGTCTCGCGCAGCAGATCGATCCGCGGCAGGCCGTAGCGGCGATCTTCTACGCTCACGCCGAGCCAGATATGCGCGCGCTCGACGATGTCGCGGGGCAGCGCGCTGGTGACCGCGAGCATGCGGTCGGCGCGCTTGGTCAACACTTGGTAGGTGTGCCAGTCGGCGGCGTTCATCGTCTCGAACACGCGCCGGATGAACGGGACGTCGACCCCGACCTGGAACAGGTCGCTCATCGAGTTGACGAAGATCCGGCGGGGCCGCTTCCAGCGGAGCGGCTCCTCGAGCTTCTCCGGCACCAGCCGCAGATCGAAGCCCTGGCCGTAAGGATGGCCCGGGATTCCGCGCCAGCGCTCGGCGAACGTCTCGGCGTAGCAGTGCTTGCAGCCGGGCGACACCTTCGTGCAGCCGCGCACCGGGTTCCACGTCGCGTCGGTCCACTCGATCGCGCTGCCATCACTCATCGGACTGAACCGATGTGTAGCATCGGCAAAGATCACGGTCCAGCGTTGTCCCCGAGGCGCGCGCTCCCGGTCGCGCGCTACCACCGGGCCCGGCGCAGTTTCGGCCCGGGAATCGGCGGGGGCGGGCTGGCGTTGTGACGACGCCACGACGGCGCGACGGCGCGCTGGTATCGTCGCGCCCAACCTCATCGAGGTCGTCCCCGCATGAAGCTCACGCTCGCCACGCTCGCCACCGCGCTGCTCGCGTTCACCAGCCCGGCCTTGGCCGACGAGCCCGGGCCGATCGACGTCACCCAGCTCGACGCGGCCAAGCCGTTGCCGACAGGCGTCAAGGCCAAGGGCCAGGCCGTCGAGCAGGTCTGGAGCTGGACCGACGGCGACACGGCCACCGCCGGCCTGGCGGTGTTCTCGTCGACGGACACCGTCAAGGTCGGCCGCGTCGTCGCGCGCAAGCTGTTCGTCCAGTACTACCGGGGCAAGGCCGGCAAGCTCAAGCTGGTGCGGCTGGTCAACGACGGCGTGCCGACCTGCGCGTACGACGTGGTCGCGCAGTTCGTCCCGGGCTCGGTGTCGGTCACCGACGAGGACGCCGACGGGGTGTCCGAGCTGACGTTCGCCTACGACGTCACCTGCACCAGCGACGTGAGCCCGTCGACGCGCAAGCTGCTGGTGCTCGAGGGTCCGGCCAAGCACGCGCTGCGCGGCAACTCGCGCATCGACGCCGGCGGCGGCGATCTGGTCGGTGGCGACTACAAGGCCGACCCGTTCAAGAAGGCGCCGGCGCTCAAGGCCCTGGCCGAGGCGCGCTGGCAGAAGCTGCTCGGGACCTGAGGCGGCTCAGTCGCGCGGGGCGATGAGGCGCAGGACCGGTCCGGCGCGCGCGCGTCAGTGACCACGCGAGACGCCCGACGCGCGGACCTGCGCTCGACCGAGGCGGCGCCCCGCGCTGACGCGAGCAGGGCGCGGTCATAGCCGCCAGCCCACGTGCACCGCCGCGAAGGCGACGGCCGGGAACACCTGGTAGGTCTCCCCGGCGAGCTCGCGCTCGCCCGCGAGGGCGGCGGTCGCGCCGACGCCCGCCCACGGCACGACGTAGAGGCCGCGCCGGGTCGGGAACCACAGGTAGCCGACCCGCGCCATCACCAGCCCGGCGGTGTAGACGCGCGTGTCCGCGGGCGCCTCGTCCCGGGTCAGCGCCAGGCGCTGGACCGCGAGCTGCGCGCCGACGAACGTCCCGGCGGCGTCGCCGTCGAGGTCGCGATCGACGAACAGGCCGTAGCCGGCGCGGATCCGCTGGTGCCAGCCCTCGCCGTGGTTCGCGGGGGCAGCGCCGACCAGCGCGTCGGGCAGGTCCATGGCGTAGGTCCCGACGCCGACGGTCCAGCCCGGGGCGGCCCGCGGCGCGAGCCGGACGTGCAGCGCGTAGCCGGCGAAGGCGAAGGTGGCGGGATCGGTCTCGATCAGGACCCGGGCCGGCGGCTCGGCCTGGGCCGCGGGCGCGGACGCGAGCACGACGGAGATGACGACCTGGGCGACGCGGCGGTGGTGGTGGTTCATGGCCGCAGCCTGCGGCCGCGGCCTGAATCAGTCGAACTGTTGCTTCTTATGCGATGATTAGCACTACTGATGGACGCGACCCTGCGCGGCATGAACCTCAACCTGCTGGTCGCGCTCGACGCGCTGCTGGCCGAGCGCAGCGTGACCCGCGCCGCGCGCCGCACCGGCGTCACGCAGTCGGCGATGAGCCAGTCGCTGGCCGCGCTGCGGGCGATGCTGGGCGACCCGGTGCTGGTCCGCACGCCGACCGGCATGCAGCTCACGACCCGCGCCGAGGCGCTCGGCCCGCCGCTGCGGCGATGTCTCGACGAGCTGGGGCGGGTGCTGGCCGGCGGCGGCGAGTTCGACCCGGCCCAGGAGCGCGGGACGGTCCGGATCGCCACCGGCGAGCACCTGGCGGCCCTGCTGGCGGCGCCCCTGTTGACCAGGCTCGCCGCGTGCGCGCCGGACGCCGACCTGCGCATCGACACGCTCGACGCGCGCCGCACGACCGAGCTGCTGGACGGCGGCGTCGACCTGGTCATCGGCCCGCCGGTCGCGTCGACGGCGGTGGGGTCGCGGCCGCTGTTCGAGGATCGCTTCGTGTGCGTGCTGCGGCGCGCGGACGTCCCGACGTCGGCCCGCGCGCAGCTCCCGCTCCGCGACTACCTGCGCCGGGGACACGTCCTCATCAGCCCCAGCGGCCAGGGGAGCTCGGTCGTCGATCGCGCGCTCGCCGACCGCGGCCACGAGCGACGGATCGTCGCCCGGGTCGGGTCGTTCATGCTCGCGCCGCAGCTGGTCGCGCAGACTGGGCTGATCCTCACCGCCCCGCGGGCGTGCGTGGCCGCGGCCAGCGCGACCTTGCCCCTGGCGGCGTTGCGGGCGCCGGTGCCGCTGCCGCCGCTCGCGATCGCGTGCCACTGGGACCTCCGGCGCGGGGCCGACCCGCGCGTCCAGTGGCTACGGGGGCTGGTCGAGGACGCGGTGCGCGCGGTCGGGCTCAGCTGACGCGGGCGCGCCTCGACGGCGCCGGCAGGTCGGCCGCAGGCATCCGTCCGAGGTCCGCGGCGGTCGAAGCGAGGATGACGCCGCGCTGGTTCCTGACGCACCTGCCCCGCGCGCTCGTGAGCTGCGCGCTGATCGCGGCGTGCTCCTCGAGCGATCCCGGCACGGTGGCCGACGTCGACGGGGGCAGGGACGCGGCCGCGACCGACTGCGCGGCCGCGCTGGTCACGCTCCAGACCGCGCAGGACCCGACGTGCGCCGGCGGCAACGAGCACCGCTGGCCGGTCGGCCTGGCGCCCGGCGCGTGTCACGGCTGGCGGTCGACCGACACCTCGGGGCGGGTGCACGAGAACTCGGCCAGCGCGATCGGCTGCAACGCCGACGGTTCGTTCCAGTTCACCCAGTACGCGGGCAACCTCACCTGCGCCGGCAGCGGCGTGACCAAGCGGTACGCGGCCGACGCGTGCACGCAGGACACGCCGCCCAACCTGTACACGGTCGCCGTCGACCTCACCTGCTGCACCGACCCCACGAGCCCGGCGTGCGCGGTCGGCGTGCCGTCGGCGACGGTGCCCGGCACGACGATCTACCTCGACGGACTGGCCTGCCCGGGCTGACCGAGGCGATCGACCTCGACGGCCGCCGGCCAGGCCGCACCACGACGATCTACCTCGACGGGCGGGCCTGCCAGGGCTGACCGGGGCGACCCGCGCCGGCGCCGCCGATGATCACGACGGCTCGTCGCCCTGCGCGTCCGCGGGCGGCGAGTAGCGGCGGACGATGCCGGCGAGCTGGGCCTCGTCGAGCCGCGGCCGCGGCGGCAGCTCGCGCGGCAGCGCCTGGGTGTCGAGGTGCAGCGTCCGGGTCGGGAACGCGAACGACACGCCCAGCTCCTCGGCCAGCTGCAGGATCTCGAGGTTCAGGTCGGTCCGGATCTTCAGCTCGGCCTTCCAGTCGGGCGCGTCCATGAAGCAGTAGACCATCACGTTGAGCCCCGAGTCGCCGTAGTTGTTGAACTCGACGATCGCGTAGTCGCGGCGCATGCCGTCGAGGCGCGCGATGATCCCGCGCACGCCGGCGCAGAACGCCGCCATCTTCACGCGCGGCGTGTCGTAGGTCAGCCCGAGGTTGGCGACGTAGCGGCGCCAGCGCCGCGCGCCGTAGTTGTCGATCGACGTGTCGGTCATCTTGGCGTTGGGCATCGTGACCAGCGAGTTGTAGAAGGTGCGGATACGCGTGGTCCGGAAGCCGACCTCCTCGATCGTGCCCTCGACGCCGTCGATCACCACCCAGTCGCCGATCTGGAACGGCTTGTCGATGAAGACCACCAGCGAGCCGAAGAAGTTGGCGACGGTGTCCTTGGCCGCGAGGGCGAAGGCCAGGCCGCCGAGCCCGAGGCCGGCCAGGAGCGAGCCGACGTCGACGTCGAGGTTCTGGAGCAGGAAGATCGTGCCGACGACCGCGATGAAGACCTTGAGCGTCTTGCGCAGCAGCGGCACCAGCTGATCGTCGAGCTTGCTGTCGGTGCCCTCGGCCTTGACCTCGAGCCAGTCGGTGAGCACGTCGACCAGCCGGTACGCGAGCCAGGCGGCCGAGTAGGCCGCCAGGGCGACGGTCGCGAGCCGGGCCACCTGGCTGACCCGGACCGACAGCTGCAACCACGGCCCCACCGTCGAGAACACGGCGGCCATCACCAGGCCGCCGATCGGCCGGGCGATCCGGTTGAGGGCCTTGTCGATCCACCGCAGCGCCAAGCGTCCGACGGCGCGGCGGACGTAGGTGCCGATCACGAAGACCACCAGCTTCTGCAGCGCCAGCGCGAGCAGGATCACCAGCAGCAGGCCGAACAGCTGCCACACCTCGATCCCGAGGAGGCGCGTGTGGAACCAATCGGGCAGCGCCGCGAGCAGCCGCTCGACGGTCGGCGGCACGGTCTCGTCGTGGAGCGCCGGGATGGCCTTGATCGTGGCGGCCGAGAACTGCCAGCGGGCCCCGACCTTGACCAGCTCGACGACCTCGAGATCGGGCAGCCGCCAGCGATGGATGCCCGTGGGCGCGGTGTAGTCGGGATCGGTCGGGATCGCGTCGACGTCGACGTAGAGGCCGCGGGCGTCGAGCGTGCGCTTGAGCTGCTCGGCGCGCGTGGCGAGCACCGCCGGCGCCAGCGTGCTCTGGTCGAAGCACGCGGCCGCGCGCACCGGATCGACCCGACCCTCGCGGTCCTGGATCCAGTACAGGAGCTGCAGCATCGCCGCGCGCGGCGTGTGGCAGGTGCCGCCCACCTGCGCCTCGATCGATTCGGGAGCGGCCGGCTGAGCCGCGACCGCGGGTTGGGCCGCGACCGCGGGTTGGACCGCGACCACCGCGGCCGCAGCCGTCGCCGGGTCCGCGGGCGGATCGGCGGCCGGGCCGGAGGGAGGATCGGCCGCCGGGCCGGAGGTCGGGTCGGAGGGCCCCGCGATGACCGAAGCAGGCACGATCAGCGCGAGCGCCAGGATGATGATCCAGCGTCGCATGGCCGCACGGTAGCGACCGAGGCCACGAAACTCAACCCGCGGGGGCCAGAGGTGGCCGGCGATCGTCGACGATCGTGGCCGTCGGCTGCGGCAAGGCGACGTCATCGCCGTCGCGGCGGTGGCACCTCGACGAGGTCACGTCCACCGCGGCGGCCCCACCGACGAGCCGCCGGCGGTGGCACCAGACGAGGTCCGTCCACGCGGCGGCACCCGACGAGCCGCCGGCGGCGCCCCACCGACGAGCCGCCGGCGGTGGCACCACGACGAGGTCACGTCCATCGCGGCGGCGGCACCCCCGACGAGCCGCCGGCGGCGGCCCCACCGATGAGGTCACGACCATCGCGGCGGCGGCACCACCATCGTGGGCGGCCGCGCGCCGAGCGCGTCGCGCTACCAGATCCGGACGCGCGCGTCGGGCGCGAGGAACAGCGCGTCGGTGGCGGCCGGCTTGTACGCCTCGTACCAGGCGTCGAGGTTGCGCACCACCGACGTCCGGAACTCGGACGGGCTGTGGGGATCGGTGACCAGCCGGTTGGCCAGCTCCTGGTCGCGGTACAGGCGCCGCCACACCTGGGCCCAGCCCAGGAAGAAGCGCTGATCGCCGGTCAGGCCGTCGAGCACCGGCGCCGGCTTGCCGCCGAGCGCGAGCTGGTACGCGCTGTACGCGACGGTCAGGCCGGCCAGGTCGGCGATGTTCTCGCCCAGCGTCAGCTCGCCGTTCACGCACTGCGCCGGCTTGCCGTCGACCGCCGCCACCGGACAGTACGTGCCGTACTGCGCGACCAGCTGGTTGGTCGCGACCTTGAACTTGGCGGTGTCGTCGGCGGTCCACCAGTTGGCCAGCGCGCCCTTGGCGTCGTACTGCGCGCCCTGGTCGTCGAAGCCGTGGCTGATCTCGTGGCCGATCACCGCGCCGATGCCGCCGTAGTTGACCGCGTCGTCGGCGTTGGCGTCGAAGAACGGCGGCTGCAGGATCGCCGCCGGGAAGACGATCTCGTTGAGGCCGGGGTTGTAGTAGGCGTTGACGGTCATCGGCGTCATGCCCCACTCGTCGCGGTCGATCGGCTGGCCGAGCCGGGCCAGGCGCCGGTCGTACTCGAAGGCGCTGGCGCGCTCGTCGTTGCCGACCGGGTCGCCGGCCTTGACCTCGAGCTTGCTGTAGTCGCGCCAGACCTTGGGGTAGCCGATCTTGGGGTTGTAGGAGGCGAGCTTGGCCTTGGCCTTGGCCTTGGTCTCGGCGCTCATCCAGGTCAGGGCGTCGAGCCGCTGGCCCATCGCGACCAGCAGGTTCTTGACCAGCTCGTCGGCCCGGGCCTTGGTGGCCGGGGTGAAGTACTTCTCGACGTAGAGCTTGCCGACGGCCTCGCCGAGCGCCCCGGTGACCTCGTCGACGCCGCGCTTCCAGCGCTCCTTGTTCTCGGGCGTGCCCGACAGGACCTTGCCGTACATCGCGAACCGCGCGTCGACGAACGCCTTGGACAGGCCCGACGCCGCCCCCGACACCAGGGTGACGGTCAGGTAGTCGCGCCACACCGCGAGCGGCTCGCTGCCGACCAGCTTGGCGATGCCAGCGATCGCCGACGGCTGGTTGACGTTGATGGCCGGGACGTCGGCCAGGCCGACCGACGCCGCCCACGCCGCCCAGTCGACGCCGGGCGCCAGCTGCTGCAGCTCGGCCAGGGTCATCTTGTTGTAGGTCTTCTGGGGATCGCGGTTCTGGACCCGGGTCCAGTGGGTCGCCGCGATCTTCTCCTCGAGCGCGTAGACCGCGGCGGCGCGCTTGGCCGCGTCCTTGGCGCCGATCAGCGTCAGCAGGGTCTCGAGGTACTGCTTGTAGCCGTCGCGCACCGCCGCGAACTGCGCGGCCTTGGGCTCGTAGAAGTCGCGATCGGGCAGCCCCAGCCCGCCCTGGGCGAGGCTGGCGATGTAGTGCTCCGGGTCCTTGTCGTCCTGGCCGACGATCGTGGCGAACGGCGCCTTGCGGAAGTGGCGGGCGTTGTCGCCGAACTCCGCCAGCAGCCCGGCCGCGTCGGTGATCGCGGCGATGCGATCGAGCTGCGGCTGGATCGGCGTGATCCCGGCGGCCTCGATCGCGGCCTCGTCCATGAAGCTCTGGTAGTAGTCGGCGACCTTCTTGGCCTCGGGGCCGCTCGCGGTCGCCGCGCCCAGGATGATCTCCTTGGTGCGGGCCTCGCTGCGATCGGCCAGCACCGAGAACATGCCGTAGTTCGACTTGTCGGCGGGGATCGGCGTCTTCTCGAGCCAGGTGCCGTTGGCGTGCTGGTAGAAGCTGGCGCCGGGCGCGACGTCGGGCTTCATGCCCGCGGTGTCGAAGCCCCAGGCCCCGATCTCGGGCTTGGCGGCGACCGCCGGCGCGGTGACCGGCGGCGCCTGGTCGGTGGGCTTGGACTTCGACGGCTCGGACTTGGATCCGCAGGCCGCCAGGAACAGGGTCGCGGCGATCAGGTGCTTCGTCACAGGGTGCGCTCCAGGAAGGACGTGGGGACGTTCCGGAGCTACGCGGTTACCGCGTCGGTGCGCCGTTGACAACATGTCCATCGACCGCGCCGGCGTGCGACATCGTCGCCCGTCCCAGCGATCGTCGCAGCGTCCCGCCCACCGTCGCGGGCGTGACCGGCCGCGTCATGCGCCTTGGTCGCCGCGAAGCCGCGCCGGCCGGTTGCATCCGACCGCGGCCGCGTCGCTGGTGCCTGTTGCGCGCGCCGGGCGGCCCCGACGTCGGCGCCGCGACACCGAGCCGGCCGGTCGCGTCCGCCCACGGCCGCGTCGACCGTGCCAGCGTCAGCGCGCGCCGGGCGGCCCCGACGACGGCGCCGCGATCGCCGCGGGCGGCGCGTCGCGCGCGCCCAGGGGCAGCGTCAAGGTCAGCGCCAGGCTCGGCCCGTAGTCGACCGGCTGGCCCTGGACCACCTGGTACACGGTCGCGCCGGCGCGCACGCCGTGGCCGAGCCCGATGTCGGCGCCGGCCGAGAGCACGGTGTTGAACGTGCCGGCCTCGACCTCGTCGGTGGTGTCGAGCCCGACCTCGATGCCCTTCTGCTCGATCGTCGGGTGCGTGCGGAACGTCAGCCCACCCCACACGTTGATGTCGCCCTTCGAGTAGGTCGGCACGACGCCGAGGGCCACCTGCCCGACCGTCGAGGTGCCGTGCTCGACGGACGACCACGGGACGCCGGCGCAGTTGTCGATGCAGGTCGAGTACTCGACGTAGGGCACGGTCCACGCCATCAGCTCGGCGTCGATGCCGACGTGCCAGTGCGGGTCGCCGGTCGGCACCATGCCGTTGATCACCAGGCCCCAGCCGTGGACGTCGCCGCCGTCGACCGGGGGCTGGTTGGGCTTGGCGGCCTCGGCGGTGGCCGCGAACCCGTCGGCGGCGATCAGCCCGATCGCGGCGTGGCGCCCGAGCCGCACGCGCATCGCGCCCTCGGCCTGGGTGCCCGGCACCTCGACCGCGGCGGCGGCGTCGGTCGAGCCGAGCGAGGCGTCGGCGACGCTCGACAGCCCGACCGCGAGCTCGCCTGGGGTCTCCATCGGCGCGCCGCTGCGCAGGGCCGGCGTCATGTGCGGCACCAGCGCGGCCCGGTTGACCCGCTGGACCGAGCAGCCGGCGCCGAGGGTCGCGACCGCCAGCATCAACATCGCGTGCTTCATGTCCGGAGCCTCAGCAACCCGCGGACCACGCGGCCCGACCGCGCCGATCCGCGGGCTTGGGGCCGTCCGGACGACGCCGCGCCGGTGAACCGGGGCGCGGCTGTCGTGATCTCGTCGCGACCTGGGCGATCCTCACCACCGCGGGGGTCCCGGCGCGGGCGTAGACTGACGCGATGCGCGCCCTCGCGATCGTCGTGACCCTCACCGCCGCCGGCCCGGCGCTCGCCGGCACCTACGAGGCCACGCCGGCCGACGACCTCGAGGCCAAGGTCGCCGCGCTGGTCGCCGGCGACGAGCTGATCGTCCACGGCGGCACGTACACGCTCACCGGCCGGTTCTCGGTCGACCTGGTCGGCACCGCCGCCGCGCCGATCGTGATCCGCGCGGCCACCGGCGAGCGCCCGGTGATCGACCGGCCCGCGACCGACCAGAACATCTGGGATCTCGATCGGGTCGAGCACGTCACGCTGCGCGGGCTCGAGTGGACGGGCGGCTCGGCCGGCGTGCGCATCAGCGCCGCCGATCACCTGACGATCGAGGACTGCGAGATCCACCACACCGCCGACGTCGCGCTGCGCGCCAACGACGGCGGCGCGACCTACCGCAACCTGCTCATCCGCCACAACCACATCCACGACACCGGCGGCACCGGCGAGGGCATGTACCTCGGGTGCAACAACGACGGCTGCCGCGTCCTCGACAGCGTGATCGAGCGCAACTGGGTCCACGCCACCAACGGGCCGACCGTGAGCCAGGGCGACGGCATCGAGCTCAAGGAGGGCAGCGCCGGCAACGTCATCCGCGACAACGTCGTCCACGACACCGGCTACCCGTGCATCCTGACCTACAGCACCGTCGGGAACGGCGCCGCCAACGTGATCGAGCGCAACCTGCTGTGGGGCTGCGGCGACCACGCGATCCAGTCGGCGGCCGACGCCGTCATCCGCAACAACATCATCCTGGGGTCGGTCGCCAACGGCATCGCGATGCAGCCGCACCAGGCCGGCACGCCGGGCAACCTGACGGTCGTGCACAACACCGTGCTCCACGCGACCAACGACGCCATCCGGGTCAGCGGCATGACCGGCGCGGTCACGATCGCCAACAACGCGCTCTACGCCCAGGCCGGCAACGCGATCGCCGCGAGCGGAGACACCAGCCAGCTCGTCGTCGCCGGCAATCGCGGCGCCGGCGCCACCGCGGGGATCAGCGCGGGGTTCACCGCGTCGAGCCTGGCCGCCGACCTCACGAGCGCCAGCTACACCGGCGCGCCGCCCAACGACGTGTTCCCCGCGGCCGGCGGCGGCTTGATCGGCGCCGGCGATCCGGCGCACGCGGTGGCCGACGACTTCAACGGCGCCGCGCGGGTCGGCGCGCCCGACGTCGGCGCCTACGCGTTCGCCGCCGGCGGCAACCCGGGCTGGCAGCTGATGGCCGGCTTCAAGGACCTCGCGGCCGGGAGCGGCGGTGCCGACGGCGGCGTCGACGGCGGCGTCGGTGGCGACGGCGAGCGCGGCGGGTGCTGCCAGACCTCGTCGGCGCCGCTGCCGTCGACGGCGCTCCTGGCGGGGCTGCTCGCGCTCGCGCTCGGGCGCCGGCGCCGCCGCGCCTGACGCCCCCGGCCTGCCCCGGGTACACCGGCGATCGGCGCCGCCGCGCCTCGAGCGCGTGGGGATCGGATCGACCCAGGCGCGCCCGGATCAGCCGCCGAACCAGCGGCCGATCGACGCCGCGGGGATCGGCCCAACCCAACGCCTCGGGTCAGAGGCCGAGCCAGCGGCCGATCGGCGCGAGCGCGCTGGCCAGCACCTGCGACGCGGTGAACGCCAGCACGATGTGGGCGAGGGTCATCGCGTGCCCGAGCAGCGTCAGCAGGCCGTCGCGCTCGAGCAGGCCGATCGCGTAGGCCAGGATCGGCACGATGAACACCATGTTCGAGCCAGGGATCGGCAGCGGCAGCGCCAGCCCGAGGCCGAGCACGACCACGCCGAGCCCGACCAGCGCCAGCCCGGGCCCGCGGGTCAGCGGTGACAGCCGCTCGCGCACGAGGTGCGCCATCCAGCCGGTGGTCCGGGTCAGCCAGCGGCCGATGCGGCGCAGCGCCGTCACCGTCAGCGTGACCCTGCGGATCCGCGCCGGCAACCACGGTCGGGCGCGCCCGACCACCAGCTGCGCGCCGACGAACGCGATCGCCAGGCCGAACGGCGTCGACATGCCGAAGAACGGGATCGCGGTCAGCGCCAGCAGCGCGATCACGAAGCCGAAGCCCGCGCTGGCGGTGGCGTCGAGGATCTCGGCGATGGTCAGGCCGTCGCGGGCGTCGATCACCACCGGATCGCCCGGCGAGATCGTGGCCACGGCCGGCGCGGTGACGTCGGTCGCGGTGGCGGCGGCCTCGGTCTGGCGCGCCTCGGCGCTGGTCGCCAGCTCGGCCAGCAGGCTCGACAGCCGCAACCCGGCCGGGGCCGAGATGCGCAGCGACTCCGGATCCCCCGTCACGCCGCCAGTGTGACGTGTCGGCGTCGGCTCGCCAAGCCGCGCCGCACGCGAGGACGAGCCCCCGGCCGCCGCGACGCTCAGGCCCGCCAGCGCGACGATCGCCAGCGCGCCGCGGCCGACGTCCCCGCGCCGGCCCGCCGGCGCCGGAGCGACGACCGTCGCCGCACGCCGTGCGGGACGCGACGTGGTGCCTCGTCCGCGCGGCGCACCAGGATCTGCGTGAGGCCCGCGCCGCGGCGCTCGGTCAGAACCCGTGCGCGGCCAGCACCGCGCGCACCTGGGCCGGGCGGTCGGCGATGAACTGCGCGGTCTCGGCCTGGGCCTGGGCGAACTCGGTCGGATCGAACTCGCGCCCAGGATCCGCGGCCAGGAGCGGCGTCAGCTGCGCGACGATCGCCGCGCGCCGAGCCTCGAGCTGCAGGTCCTCGAACGCCGCCAGCGCGTCGCGCAGCCGCGCGGCGAACGCGGCCTCGCACGCGGGCTCGCTCAGGCACCGCTGCGCGATCCGCCCCATGGGCCCCCACTCGTCGATCGAGTTGGGCTGGAAGGTCTGGTCGAGGCCGCTGGGGATGATCGTCCAGCGGTCGCGGGCGGGGTCGTGGTAGACGCGGTAGTTGTTGACGATGTCGTAGCTGTAGCCGTCCCAGTGCGACAGCATCGCCTCGACCGCCCACATCGTCAGGTAGCGATCGAAGTCGAGGATCTGGGTCACCGCCGGGTAGAAGCCGCCGATCGGCAGCGCGTCGAGCCGGGCGATCAGCCCGCGCACCGGCTCGTAGGTCTCGGGATCGGCGTCGGCGCCGGGCGCGCCGTCGCAGGCGTCGGGCGTGAACTCGCGGGTCAGGCAGCCGCTGTCGTCGTCGGCGATGTTGCCGGACTCGAGCTGGCACCAGTACGTGCCCTCGTACAGCATCCCCTGGTTCGAGCCGAAGTGCCGCGCCAGGAACCGCCGGTCGACGGACTCGACGTGCAGGTAGTGCCCGAACAGCGCGCCGTTGACGAGCACCCGCACGGGCGCCGTCCGCGCCGCGGGCACGCCCATCGCGCGGAACAGCGCGTAGGCCAGGCGCTCGTGGGTGAGGCTCTTGTCCTGCACCATGTTGTTGAGCGTCAGCGCGCCCAGGCCGCCGATGCGCCGGTCGGCGGGGCACCCCGCCACCGTGGGGTCGTCCCAGTCGAGGCTGACCTTGAAGCCGGCCTTCTCGTCGAGCTCCCGGGCCGAGCCGCAACCGCCCTTGACCTTGACGCCGACGCCGGTCAGCGCGACGCCGGCGTAGGCGACGTCGCCGGCGAAGTAGTCGCGGCTGTAGGGCACGCACCCGGGCGGCTCCGCCTGGGCGTTGATCGCGGCGTAGCTCTCCGCCGACAGCGTGAGCTCGACGTCGCGCACGGTCGTGTCATCGAACAAGGCCGTCGAGCCGTCGTCGGTGCGGAACGCGACCGGCGAGCTCCAGGGGCCGGCCTGGGTGCAGCCGTCGACGGTGCGGGTCGTCTGGCGGATCCGGACCAGGTGATCGCGCCACAGCTCGAGCGACCCGAGCACCGCGGCCGGGCCCTCGTACGCGCCCATGGCCAGGGTCACCGGCGGCGGGTGCGACGAGGCCAGCGCCACGGACCACACCCGCTCGCGGGGGCTGCCGTCGGCGTTGGCGGTCCAGACCTCGTAGTCGGTCACGGCCAGGAGATCGCCGTCGGGATCGATCGGCGCGGTCGCGTCGACGACGAACGTGGCGGCCGTCACGTCGATCCGGCCGCCGACGTCGGTGAGCACGGTCGGCGCCAGCGGCGGCTGATCGCCGGCGCACACGTCGGGCAGCTTGGGCACGTCGGCGCACGCCGCCAGCGCGACGACCACCATGGCGACGAGCCGGACCATCACGGCCAGCGTAACGCGGCGACCAGCCCGGTGTACACTGACGTGATGCGACGCGCGCTCGTGCTCGTGCTTGTCCCCGCGCTCCTGGCCGCGTGCGGGGCCGACGACAGCGCCGGACCAGTCGACGCGGCCATGGTCGACGCCGCGCTCGTCGACGTCGCGGACACCGACACCTCGCCGCCTCGCTTCGACGCGTTCGGCCCCGACGCCGCGGCCGCCGGCTTCGGCGCGCTGTCCGGCCAGTGCGGCGTCTTGACGCTGGCCGAGCTCGACGGCACCGACCCGCTGTGGTTCCAGGGCGAGTTCACGTTCGACAACCGCTACGACGACCCGGCCGAGCGCCCGCAGCTCACGCCCGGCGGCCAGTACATGATGTCGGTGCCCAACGCCGGCGGCAGCTCGGTGTTCTCGGAGGTGTTCGCCTACGAGTGGCTGGCGCGGTGCGAGCAGGCCACGCTGCTCAAGACCGAGACCGAGATCGTCTACGACGTCGTCGGCAAGAAGGTCGACATGCTCGTCGAGATCGACGGCCGCAAGGTCGGCGTCAGCGTCACCCGGGCCATGACGTTCCCGCTCGGCGACCCGTACACGCTCGCGGCCGCGACGACGCTGTTCGAGCGCAAGCTCGACGACATCCAGCTCGCGACCGAGCAGGTGTCCGCGGGCGATCGCTGGTCCAAGCAGATGCTCACGGTCATGGCCTACGACCTGCAACACGCCCAGGTCGCGATGGAGGCGTGGTCGATGCTCGACGCCGCGACCAAGGACGACACGCTCCTGGTGGTCGCCGTCACCAACGGCGACGACCTGTTCATCTACACCGACATGTGACGGGCGGCGCGACCGCGCGTCAGGATCCTGATCAGGATCAGGTCGGCCAGGCTCAGGTCGTCGGGCCCGGGGCCAGCGCCGGGGCGCGCACGTCCGGGATCGGGCGCTCGGGCAGGTCCGCGGCGGCGAGCTGGGGCGCGCGCCCCGGCGTCAGCGTCGGCCAGGTCTGGCCGGTGCGCGGATCGATCAGCGTCTCGGCGTCGCGGTAGACCCGCGCGGTGCGGTGCAGCGCGGCGACGGCGCTGGTGAGCGGCATGGACTGGTAGCGCTCGGGCCAGTGGCGCATGAGCGCGGCGCGGACCGCCGGCGCGTGGCGGGTGCTCATCGCCGGGAACAGGTGGTGCTCGACGTGGAAGCCGAACCCGAGCGTGAGCCACTCGAGCGGCCGCGGCAGCGTCACGCTGAGCGAGTTCGCCAGCGGATCGTTGACGTCGGTCATCGGGCTCAGGCCGTGGTTGGTGAGGATGTGGCCCATCACGATCACGTTGCCGAGCAGGAGCGGGATGACGTAGACGAACAGGAACGCGAGGGGCCCGACCAGCCACGCCACCGCCGCCCACAGCAGCACCGCCGCGACGGTCTCGACGACGACCTCGGTGAACGCGCTCGGCGACAGCCAGCCACGACCGCGGGCGCTGAACAGGATCTGCTTGCTCTGCCCGGTGTACCCGAGCAGCAGGCTCAGGATCCCGGTCCAGCGGCGCCCGCCGAGCGCGAACGAGTCGGTCGCCACCCGGACGGTGCGGCTCGCGCGGTACGCGTCGAGCATCGGGTACATGTCGGGATCGCGCTCGCGCAGGTTGGTGCGGCCGTGGTGCTCGCGGTTGTGCCAGACCACCCACAGCCGCGGCGACACCATGAACGGCGCGAAGCCGATCCAGCCGACCGCGCGCTTGAGCCAGCCGGTGCGGACGATGCCGCCGTGCAGGGTCTCGTGGGCGACGAAGGTGATGCCGGCGAAGCTGACGCCGATGACCAGCGAGGCCACGACGATCAGCGGCCACGGCAGCCAGCCGCGGGCGACCGCCAGGGTGGCCATCACGATGATGGCCAGGTGCACCGGCAGCCAGAGCAGCCGCGAGCGGGCGGGCGCGAACGTCGACGCCGGTAGCTCGGCCTTGAGCCTCCGGGCGTAGTGGGCGATCGGGTACAGCTGCATGTCGCCAACGTGGCGCGTTCGCGACGTAACCGTGGTCACGATCACGCCACGAGGCGGTCAGGCTCTCGCGAGGATAGGCGCGCCCGTCGACGACGCTCCGCGTCGAACCGGGGTGGTCGGACCTTGGCATCGAGCCGCGATCCGGTGAGCCAGCGGTGCCGCCTCGACGACGGCGCCACGCCGCTGAGGTTGTCCTCACGCCGGGAGTGGCGCGGCCCGCGCGAGAGCCCCGATTTCACGCCCGCCGGAGCACCAGGGCGCCGGGGCGTCAGACCGCGGTGGCAAGGTCGGCCGGTGCAGGTCGACTCGCCCGTGTCCATGTCCTCGCCGATCGCCCCTGCCCCGGTGACCCGGGGCGCTGGTCCGGTCGCGGCCGCGCCGCCGGTCCCCGCGCGCGGCGCCAAGGCGGTCGACGACAGCCTCGGCACGATCTTCATCGGCATCGCCGGGATGATCGGCGCCGGCAAGTCGACGCTGGCGACCGCGCTCGGCGGCCACCTCGGCATCGACGTCCACTACGAGCCGGTCGCCGACAACGAGTACCTCGCCGACTTCTACCGGGACACGGCGCGCTACTCGTTCGCGATGCAGGTGTACCTGCTCAACCGCCGGTTCCAGCAGCACCAGGAGATCATCTGGCGCGGCCGCTCGGCGGTGCAGGACCGCACGATCTACGAGGACTCGATCTTCGCCAAGATGCTGGCGGCGACGGGGCTGATGGAGGAGCGCGACTACCGCACCTACCAGCAGCTGTTCCGGCACATGGCGAACTTCATGTGCAAGCCGAGCTGCATCATCTACCTCGACGTGTCGCCGGCCAGCTCGCTCGAGCGCATCCAGCGCCGCAGCCGCGACGTCGAGGCCACGATCAAGCTCGAGTACCTCGAGGCCCTCTACGAGGGCTACCAGGAGTTCGTGCAGTCGATCTCCAAGGTCGTGCCGGTGATCCGCGTCGACTACGACCGGTTCGCGACCGCCGAGGAGATGGCCGACGTGATCCGGCGCGAGTACCTCGACGTCAGCTTCCTGCGCCAGGCCACGCGGTTCGATCCGACGCGGTAGCGGCGCGGCGTCTACAGCGGGTACGCGGTCGAGCACGCGCCGATCGGGCCGCTCTGCGCCGTCGCCGGCCGGACCCAGCCCGAGCCGTTGCACTGGTACCAGGCGCTGTTCGAGGCCGACTGCACGCACGCGCGGGCGACGACGCCGCGGCCGAGCGTGGCCGACTGGCACCAGTCGTAGCTGGCGGTGCAGCCGGCGGTGCCGGACCGGGCCTGCCAGGCGCCGTCGACGCACGCGAACCAGCTGCCGGCGGCGGTGCGGACGCAGGTGCCGGCGGCGACGTCGCGCGCGAGCGTGGCCGAGGTGCAGGTCGCGGCGCTCGGCGGCGGCGGCGGCGGGTTCGGCGTCGGCGCGTCGCTGCACGGGCCCAGCGGGGTCGAGCGCGCGACCTCCTCGACGGTGACGGTCTTGCGATCGCTCCAGCCCAGGCCCGAGGTGCCGTACAGGTACTGCGCGACCCGCGGCGACACGTCCATGATCGGGCGGGCCGCGGCGCGCTCGACGCACACGTCCGGGCCGTAGTCGTCGGTCTGGGCGACGACGCACTTGCCGTTGGCGCGGATCGCGACCCGGGCGCCGCAGCCGTACCGCTGCCGCGACGCCGCGTAGTACCAGGTGCCGTCGGCGCGGCCGCCGCACGACATGCCCTGGGTGTCGCTGCCGCCACCGAACGTGGTGATCACGTAGGTCTTGTCGGCGGGGACGCTCGCGTCCGCCTGGCCGTGGCAGCCGGTCAACGCGAACGTCGACGCGACGCTGGCGCCGGCGGTGGCGTCCTCGTCTTCGAAGCCCGACTCGACGACGACGTCGGTCGCACAGGCACCTGCGAGGAGGGTGAACGCGAGCCAGGCCGAGCGCATGGCGCGGAGCATTTGCACCGCCCGTGCCGGCCGTGCGTGGCGTCGAGCCCCGCGGATTCGCTCGGGGCCGGTCGGCGCCTGTCGACCGTGGGTTGCAGGCGCAGGCCCCGCTGCAACCTGACGTGGGCACCGCCAGCGGCGGCGCGCCCGCTGCTACTTGACCGACTTGGGGGCGTCCTTGGCCGGGCCGTCCTTGGCCGGGCCGTCCTTGGTCGGCGCCGACGGCGCCACGACCTTCTGGCCCACCGCCCCCTCCATGAACGAGCGGCCCTCGAACAGCACGCCCTTCTCGACCATCAACGACGGCGTGTGCAGGTCGCCCTTGACCCGGCCCGGGGCCAGCACCTCGATGCCGCGCTTGGCCCGGACGTTGCCGACCAGCGTGCCCTGGATGATCACCTCGCCGATGTCGATCTCGGCCTCGACGTAGGCGCCCTCGCCGATGATCAGCGTGTCATCGGAGAAGATCTCGCCCTTGAGCTTGCCGTCGATGCGGACGGTGCCCTCGAAGGTGAGCTTGCCCTCGAACGAGGTGCCGCGTCCGAGCAGGGTGTTGATCTCGCTGACGATGCCTTCGCGTCGGGCCGGGACGGTCATGTTGGGCGGACGGTAGCGGATCCGCCGGGGCGGATCCAGCGGCGACGCTACAGCGCGGCGGCGATCGCGCGGACCCGGTCGCTGATGGCGGTCGCGCTGTCGACCCGGGCGTGGGCGTCCTTGGCCAGGCAGTCGGCGATGAGCTGATCGAGCGCCGGCGGCGCCTCGGGGCACAGGCTCGACAGGATCGGCGGCGCGGTGACGAGGTGATGGTGCATGACGTTGCCGTCGATGAACGGCGGCCGCCCGGTGCACAGCTCGAACAGCGTGCACCCGGCCGCGTACAGGTCGGCCCGGTGGTTGATGTTGGTGCCGCTGACCTGCTCGGGCGCCATGTACAGCGGCGTGCCGCGCACGTCGGTCTGGCGGATCTCGATCTCGCGCATGACCCGGGCCAGGCCGAAATCGCCCAGCTTCACGACCTTCTCGCGCGAGATGAAGATGTTGGCCGGCTTGATGTCGCGGTGGATGACCTTGCGGCTGTGAGCGTAGGCCAGGCCGGTGCAGAGCTGATCGATCACGCCCAGCGCCTGGCGCAGGCTCAGCCGACCGCGATCGGACAGGAGCTTCTCGAGCGTGATCCCGTCGACGAACTCCATGATCATGAACTGCTCGAGCCCGTCCGAGACCTGATCGTAGACCGCGACGATGTTGGGGTGGTTGAGCTGGGCGAGGGCCTTGGCCTCCTGGACGAAGAACGCCATCGCGTCGGGGATCTCGCGGACGGCGCGGGCCATCAGCTTGACCGCGACCGTGCGCTCGAGGTGCAGGTCCCAGGCGCGGTAGACCACGCCCATCGCGCCGCTGCCGAGCTCGGCGTCGAAGCGATACCGACCGAGCACGGTCGACGCCAGCACCGCGTCGGTGACCGCGGTGATGCGCTGCGACGCCCCGGGCGCGTCGGGGGTGCCGGCGGCCATGCCGGCCGCGGTGGCCGCGACGCCTGACGCGAACCCGGCGGCCATCATCTGGGTCGGCGCCGAGGCGACGACCGGGGCGATCACCACCGGCGCGGGCGCGGCCGCGGCCGGCGGGCTGGTGAGCATCGCGCCGATCGAGCCGTCGATGACCGGCGCCGACGCCGGGCCGTGCTCGGTCGGGGCCAGCGTCAGCCCCTCGGACACCTCGGCCAGCCGGCGCTCGCGCGGCAGGTTGATGATCACCTTCTCGATCTTGGCGGCGCTGATCGGCAGCTGCTTCTCGATCCGCATGTCGCCGGGATCGATGTAGAGCGTGTGGCTGCCGATCGTGGCGTAGAGCGTGACCTGGCCGCTGGCGTCGGTGTAGACCCGATCGGCCTGGCCGTCGTCGAGCCAGATCGCGACGCCCTGGCGGCGCTCGTCGTGGATCGTCACCTTGACCTCGGCCACCGGCAGGCCCAGGTCGAACCGGGCGTCGACGTGGGCGCCGCGGCCCACGGTGACCTGCTGCGAGTGCATCGGCGGCACGATCCGATCGCCGAACTCGCGGGTGTAGACGCCGTAGACGTGGACGTACCAGGTGCCGGGCGACACCCGGAACGTGGTGCGGTCGGACGGCAGGCGCGCGCTGGTGTCGGACAGCTGGTGGCCGGCGCGCATCGTGTCGCGCCGGAAGGCGCCCGTGTCGCTGATCGTCGGCCGTCGCGCCGAGCGCGACAGCTCGATCGCGAGGACCTCGTCGCTGCCGTCGGGGTCACGCTCGATCGTGACGACGATCCGGCTGCGCCCGCGGACGATCCACGCCACCGCGAACAGCGCCAGCACGCCCAGCGCCAGCGCGATCAGGATCAGGCGATCCTGGTTCCAGCGCACCAGGCCGGTGGCGCCGCCGTCGAACGAGGCCTCGAACGCGCGGGCGTTGGCGACGCCGCGCTGGAAGTAGATCAGGCGCACGTGGGCGCGGCCGCCGTCGCTGGTCAGCCGGTACAGGAGCAGGTGGGTCGCGCCGAGGTCGGCCGCGACCGCGGTCAGGCGATCGACGTCGATCGGCTCGGCGATCCACGCCGGGCCACCGGCGACCACGACGTGGCCGGACGCCTGCACGACCGCGGTCAACGCCGGGCCCAGCCGGGCGGGCTCGGCGACGCGCAACGTGAGGAGGCCGGGGCCGGGGCCGCGGACGCCGATGATCGCGATCCGGCCGGCGGGATCGAGCGCCAGCGGCGGCAGCATCGCCTCGAGCTCGCGGCGCAGGCGCGTGCCGCCCGGGGGCAGCGCGGTCGTGGTCGCGGTCGGCGGCGCCTTGCTCGTCGGGCCGGTCGACGTCAGATCGACGACCGTGGCGACGCCGGGCGAGACGCGCTCGGCCAGGGCGCGGTCGGCGCGGGCGCCGGCGGCGTCGCCGCCCTGCTCGAGCACGATCGCCCGGGCCCGCAGCAGATCGGCGCTGGCGGGCGCCGCCACCCGGGCGCGATCGATCGTGACGCGCGCCGCCGCGGCGTCGCCGCGCGCCAGCGCGAGCTGGATCGCGACCAGCTGCTTCTCGACCGAGTCGTCGGGCGCGGTCGCCAGCAAGCGCTCGGCGGTGGCCCAGTCACCCCGGGCCAGCGCCACCCGCGCCAGCTCGCGCTCGGCCCGGGCCGCGGTGAAGGCGTCGCGCGCCTCGTCGAGGCGGCGGGCGGCGAACGCCAGCCGACCGCGGAACAGCTGGGCCTCGGGGTCGTCGATGGCCGCCGCCAGCCACACCTGGACCGCGGTCGCGACCGCGCGCGGATCGGCGCGGCGGGCGGCGAGCTCGGCGGTGAGGCGCAGGCCATCGCGGTTGCCCTCGGCGGCGGCGCGCACGACCGCCGGCTCCAGCTGGTTGAGCTCGGCGTCGTCGAGATCGAGCGTGTGGACGGCGGCCAGCGCCGCGAACGCCCCCCGGTGCGCGACGCGCAGCCCGAGCACCGAGGCCAGCCGGGCCCACCGCGGATCGGTGCGGGCCTGCGCCAGCGCGCGCTCCTCCTCGGCGGCGGGCACCGCCCCCGCGGGCAGCGCGACCACGAGCGCCAGCGCCGGGGCGAACGGCTGCGGCGCCGCGAGCAGGCGCCGCACCGCCGCGGTCACGGCCGCGCGATCACCGCGGGCGTGGGCCAGCCGCGCGGCCGCGACGTCGAGCCACGGCTCGCGCCCGCCCTTGCCGGCCAGCTCCCGGGCGGCCTCGTCGAGGGCGGCCCCGGCCAGGCGCGCGAGGGCCCGGGCCGCGCGCTCGCGCGGGGACGAGCCGGGCGCGAGGTCGAGCACGTCCTTGGGCGTGCCCGCGAGCTGCGCGATCGTCAGCGCCGACGGCTGATCGGCGGCGGCGCCGGCCCAGCCCGGGCGCAGCGCCGCCGCGATCGCCGACACCCGCAGCGCGATCACCGGATCGCCCGCGGCGACCACGCGCGCGGCCGCCGCCAGGTCGCCGCGCGCGACCGCGTGGGCCGCGGCCACGAACGGCCGCAGCTGCCCGACCGAGGCCGCCGGCACGGTGCCGCCGCCGCCGATCGCGGGCGCGACCACCGCCACGATGGCCCGGGTCAGGCCGACCGCGTCGCCGTCGCCGGCGCTGGCCGTGCCGGCCGCGACCACAGCCCCGGTGCGATCGACCGCGAGGATCGACGCCTGCAAGCTGGTCCCGACCCGCAGCAGATCGCACGCGATCACCGTGTCCGCGTCGAGCGCGGCCATGCCGGCGCCGAGCGCCGCGGGCTGATCGATCGGCAGCGCGACCCGCGCGAGCTCGCCCGGCGCCACGACCGGTCGACCGGCGCGATCGAGCGCGGTGCGCAGGAGCAGCGTCACCGCGCCCGCCTGGTCGTCGAGGTCGACCTCGGCCCGGACGTCGACGACGACGACGCGCCCGGCGGCCGCGTCGCCAGCGAGCGCGGCCACGGCCGCGACGACGACGAGAGCCCCGGCGCGCCGCATGTTGGTGATCATACCGTGTCGGTCGCCGCCGCGCTCACCGACGGAGGCCGAAGTCGACCGGCCGCTCGTCCTCGTGGCCCCCGCGTCGGTCGCCGCCGCGCTCACCGACGGAGGCCGAAGTCGACCGGCCGCTCGTCCTCGTGGCCCCCGCGTCGGTCGCCGCCGCGCTCACCGACGGAGGCCGGCTGCTCGTCCTCGTGGCCCCCGCGTCGGTCGCCGCCGCGCTCACCGACGGAGGCGGACGTCGACCGTCTGCTCGTCCTCGTGACCCCAGGTCAGCTGCCGGTGCTCGGGCGCGTAGTCCTTGAGGCGCAGCTCGACGTCGGTGGCCGAGCCCGGCGTCAGATCGCGCAGCTCGATCGGCGTGCGGCCCTTGAGCGCGCCGTTCAGGTAGACGTCGGCGCCGGGTGGCGTCGAGGTGATCTTGAGCTTGACGGTCTGGGCCGGCAGGAAGGCCAGCACCTTGACCTCGCCGCCGCCGTCGGGGATGAGGACCGTGTCGTGGAACGGCTGGTAGCCGGCCAGGGTCACGTCGATGTCGTGGCGCGCGCCCGGCGTCGTCCGCCACACCACCGGCGTCTTCTCGGTGAGCGCCTTGCCGTCGACCGACACCAGCGCGCCGCTCGGCTTGGACTCGATCACGATCGACGCGGGCGTCGGTGGCGGCGCGCCGCCGCGGATGATCAGCACCGCCGCGGCCACGCCCCCGCCGATCAGCACCAGCGCCAGCAGGGCCCGGACCAGCCACGACCGGTTCGAGCTGATGCGGTACTGGGCGGGGACCTCGTCGATCTCCAGCGCCTGGAGCTGGCCGCTGGTCGTCGGCGGCGGCGCGCCGTACGGGAACGGATAGCCGGGCATGCCGGGCATGCCGGGCGCCGGCTCGCTGCCGTAGGCGTAGGGCATCAGGTGCGCCGGCAGCCCGGTCGGGAAGGCCTGCGGGTGCTGCGCCTGCGGCTGCTGCGCCTGCGGCTGCGGCGGGTACGCCGGCTGCGGCGGTTGCGCGTAGGTCATCGGCGGCGGGGTCGCCACCCACGGCATCGGCGGCACCGCCGCCGTCCCGGGCGAGGTCGGCGCGTCGAACGCCGGATCGAGCGAGCCGGCCGCGGGCATGGCCGGCAGCTGGCGGCCGGGCACGCCGGCGCGCCCGCCGGCCGCGCCGGTGGTGCTGGTCGACGTGGACGGCTCGGCGGTGGTCGACGGCACGCCGTCGGACAGGGGCGCGCCGGCCCCACGCGCGACCCGCGGCATCGGCGCGCCGGTGTCGTGGCTGCCGACGATCGCCCGCAGCACCGACGGCGGCGGCGGCGGCGACGCCGGCGGGCGCAGCGACGTCACGCCCCCGGCCGGGGTCCGCCGCGACTCGCGCGGGCGCCGCAGCTCGCTGACCGACGGCGTCGGCGTCATCGCAGCGAGGGCCGGCGGCGGCTCGCCGCGCCGCCGCGGCGCGGTCGGGACCTCGGCCACGGCCGCGCTCGGGAACGCGTCGCGGGTCTGGGTCGGCCCGCCGTCGTCCTCGAACATGCCGGCGTCGCCCGGCACCTGCTCGACCACGGTCGGCTCGTAGTCGTCGCCGAGGTCGGCGACCGACCGGGCCGCCTTGCGCAGCCCGCGCGGCCCGTCGAACGCGGTCGGGCCCTCGTCGGGGCGGCCGGTGATGAGCGTGCTCTCGATCTCGCCGTCGACGTCGGCGATCGGCAAGGTGCTGGCGGTGATCATCCGCGGCGACGCCCGCGCCGCCTGCGGATCGGGCGCGCCGCGCCTGGTCGGCTCGAGCTCGTTGACCCGGAAGATGACGCTGTTCTCGTCGCCCAGCTCCGAGCGCTGGGTCACGAGGGTGTTGCGCCGGATCGCGCTCTCCGAGCGCGCCCGCCGCGGCGCCACCACCGGCGCGGTCGGCGCGATCTCGACCTCGGGCTCGTCGGTGCCGAGCGCCTGGTTCAGGTGCCCGGCCACCTTCGTCGCCGAGAACACCGGCGAGTAGGTGTGCAGGAACCGCTCGAGGTCGGTGGCCAGCTCGCCGGCGCTCGGGTAGCGATCGGCCGCGCGCTTGGCCAGCGCCCGCATGACGATCCGCTCGAGCTGCGGCGGCACGTCCTTGCGCAGGGTCCGCACTGGCCGGATGTCCGCCTTCCGGACCATCTCGAGCAGGCGCGGGATGTCCTCCTCGAGGTACAGCATCTGGCTGGTCAGCATCTCGTACAGCACGATGCCGGCCGAGAAGATGTCCGAGCGGTGGTCGATGCGCTCGCCCCAGGCCTGCTCGGGGGACATGTAGTAGTACTTGCCCTTGATCACGCCGACCGCGGTCTGGCGCGCCTTCATCGTCGCCTTGGCGATGCCGAAGTCGACCAGCTTGACCTCGCCCGCCGTCGACACCAACACGTTCTGCGGCGACACGTCGCGGTGGACGATGCCCATCGGCTGGCCCGAGCCGTCGCGCTTGCGGTGGGCGTAGTCGAGCCCGTTGGCCATCTCCTTGGCCACGAACGCGGCCACGTCGACCGGCATCTCGAGATCGCGCTCGGAGCCCTTGCGCAGGATCTGGTAGAGGTCCGCGCCGTCGACGAACTCCATCACGATGTAGTAGGTCTCGCCGACGCGCCCGAGGTCGAAGGTGTGGGCGATGTTGACGTGCTGCAGCTGCACCGCGATCTTCGCCTCGTCGACGAGCATCTCGATGAACTGCTCGTCCTGCGCGAAGTTGGGGTGGATCATCTTCAGCGCGACGAACTTCTCGAACCCCGCCAGGCCCCGGGTCTTGGCCAGGTGGATCTCGGCCATGCCGCCGACCGCGATCTGGCGGACGAGGTGGTACGGGCCAAACGGGCGATCGACCATCGCGGGTGTCAGGGTTGTGAGTCGACGTCGAGCTCGACCGCGGCCTCGTCGCCGTCGTCGCGGCCGGCGGCGTTCTCGGGCGTCGGGCCCTCGCGCAGGAGTTCGGATTGGCCCGGGTGGACGAACATGCCGACCAGCCGCAGCGGCGCCTTGGCGCCGCGGTCGAACGTGCACACGACCTCGGTGGCGATGCCGTAGGCGACGTTGACCAGGTAGCTGGCCGCGGCGTTGGCGACCAGGTACAGGCCGAGGCCGGCGCCGTAGGTCTTGCGGTCGATCTGCACCGGCGAGTGCAGGCACTTCTCGATGTAGGAGAGGATCGTGTTCTTGGCCAGGCGGCCGAAACGATCGCGCACGGCGATCGCGAACTGGCTCTCGGTCGCGGCGTAGCGGATCGACACCGGCCGCGGCGACCGCGACCGGGTGCGATCGTGGGGATCGACCTCGGCGAAGACCTGCTTGCCGTCGTCGTCGACCGGCGCGTCATAGAGCGCGTTCATGAGCAGCTCTTCGCACACCGAGCCGATCGCGCTGCGCACCTGTCGGCGCATCTTGGCGTCCTCGGCGAACTGCAGCACGGTGTCGATGGCCTTGCCGCGGCCCTCGAAGTCGCGCAGGCGCATGTACTGCACGGGCGTCCCGTCGGGGAGGTACTTCTCGATGCCGAAGATGTCGCCGGTCAGGAGCTTCTGGGCGGTGACGAACACCCCGCGGTCGAGCTCCTCGCCGACGATGACGTGGTTGACCCGGTGGTCGCGCAGGTACGACGTGAGCTCGGCCAGGGCCGCCTTCGGCGTGACCACCGCGGCGTGCGACTTCTGGCGCAGGCGCGGCACCAGGGCGTCGACGAGGCCGACGTCACCTTCGTCGGTGTCGATGAAGACGTACCGGTGGGGGATGATCTCGCTCTCGATCGCGTCGAGCGAACGCACCGCGTCGACCTCCGCGCCCGCCCGCTCGAGGTTGGCGACGATCCGCCGGAGCTGATCGAGGTTCGGCGAGATGGCGAGGACGCGGCGTTTCGACAAAGACCCCTCAGTGGCCAAGGCATTTGAGCTTATCGGCAATCCTACCCGGGCGGAAGCCGCCCAGCTGGTATTCCCCGGTGACGACGGGTCGGTTGGTGTGCCACCATCGACCCATGACGGCGGCCCGCCTGCGCCTCCTGGCGGTCGACGACGAGCCCGACATCCTCGACTTCCTCGAGCGGGCGACGCGCCATCGCTTCACCGTGACCCGGTGCGGCAACGGCGAGGACGCCCTGGCGCTGCTCGAGCGCGAGCCGTTCGATCTGCTCATCACCGATCACAAGATGCCGCGGCTCACGGGGCTGGAGCTGCTTGAGCGGCTGGGGCCGCGCTACCCGACGATGGCGCGCATGCTGCTGTCCGGCTACACCGACGTGCCCGAGGTGCAGCGGGCCGGGACGGTCGGCCAGGTGCATCACTACGTGGTCAAGCCGGTCGACTCGCGGACGCTGCTGGCGGGCATCGACCAGGCGTTCAAGGTGCGGTCGGGCGAGGCCGCGTTCGTCGACGCGAGCTAGGAGGGTGGCTGGGGCTGGGGGCGCTGGCTGGCTGCGGGGAGCGGGGTCGGTGGCGCAGGCGGTGGCGCGCCCCATGGGCCGTGCTCAAACATGCCTCGCGCTGACGAGACCCCGGGCGCGGTGCGCGCGCGGAGCGGTGAGTTGAACGAGGTGACGGCGGGGGCGCTGCGGAACTGCGCGCGGCCCATGAGTGCGCCACCTGGCGCCACGGCAGGGGCTCGCGCCGGTACGTGCGCGACCGCCCGCCGCCCGGGGGCCGCGACGCGGGTGGCTGCGATCGGGCGCGGGGTCGGTGGCGCAGGCGGTGGCGCGCCCCATGGGCCGTGCTCAAACATGCCTCGCGCTGACGAGACCCCGGGCGCGGTGCGCGCGCGAGCGGTGAGTTGAACGAGGTGACGGCGGGGGCGCTGCGGAACTGCGCGCGGCCCATGGGTGCGCCACCTGGCGCCACGGCAAAGGGCTCGCGCCGCGGTGTGCGCGACCGCCCGCCGCCCGTGGGGGCCGCGACGCGGGTGGCTGCGATCGGGCGCGGGGTCGGTGGCGCAGGCGGTGGCGCACCCCATGGGCCGTGCTCAAACATGCCTCGCGCTGACGAGACCCCGGGCGCGGCGCGCGCGAGCGGTGAGTTGAACGAGGTGACGGCGGGGGCGCTGCGGAACTGCGCGCGGCCCATGGGTGCGCCACCTGGCGCCACGGCAAAGGGCTCGCGCCGCGGTGTGCGCGACCGCCCGCCGCCCGTGGGGGCCGCGACGCGGGTGGCTGCGATCGGGCGCGGGGTCGGTGGCGCAGGCGGTGGCGCACCCCATGGGCCGTGCTCAAACATGCCTCGCGCTGACGAGACCCCGGGCGCGGTGCGCGCGCGAGCGGTGAGTTGAACGAGGTGACGGCGGGGCGCTGCGGAACTGCGCGCGGCCCATGGGTGCGCCACCTGGCGCCACGGCAAAGGGCTCGCGCCGCGGTGTGCGCGACCGCCCGCCGCCCGTGGGGGGCCGCGACGCGGGTGGCTGCGATCGCGTGCTCGAGGCCTCGCCCTGAACGCTCCGGGCCCTCGCGCTGAACGCTCCGAGTCGCCCACGACCCTCGCGCTGAACGCTCCGGGCCACCCACGGCCCTCGCGCTGAACGCTCCGGGCCGTTTCGGGTGGGGGCCCCGGCGTATGCCGGGGGAGGGTCTTTTCGAAAGACCCTCTACTCAGTACGTGTACTCGGCCGACAGGTAGGCGCGCCAGTCCTCCCACGGGTTGGGCAGGAACTCGAGGCGGGGCTCGTAGTCGGAGAACACGTCGGGCTGGTAGTAGCGGGCGTTGAAGGCGTTGAACACCGTGCCGCGCACGATCAGCTTGCGCGAGGCCATGTAGGTGAGGCCGAGCGACAGATCGGCGGCGGGCGGCAGGCGATCGAGGACGAGGTCCGACGGCGCGCTGCGGATGCCGGTCGGCGAGACGCCGCCCTGGGGGTTGACGATCGTGCCCTCGAGGATCGGCATCCCCGTGGAGGGATCGACCTCGCCGGGACCGGCCTCGTGGTAGCCGCGGTACTCGATCAGGCGGTTGGGATCCTCGATCGCGCCGATCACGCGCAGATCGGTGGTGAGCGACAGCTTGTCGCTGAGCAGGCTCCAGACCCCGGCGAGGTGGAACATGTGCTCCGGCAGCGACTTCTGGATGCCCTTGTCGGCCGTGTTGACCCGCAGGAACGTGTAGGCCAGCTCGATGCGGTGGCCGCCGACGACGTAGAGCTTGGCGAGCGCCTCGGCCGAGTGGATGCCGCGGTCCGCGGTGTTCTCGTAGCGGCCCGAGACCACCTGGATGGTGTTCTGCAGGCGGGTGTAGGAGTAGTCGACGCGGAACGACAGCTCGCGGATGCGGCGCTTGCCCTTGAAGATACGGGCGTTGACCTCAGCCTGGGCGGCGTCGGAGGTCTCGACCTTCAGGTCGGGGCGACCGTCGATCTGGACGGCCTCACCGTTGGAGTTGGTGTTGTTGAACACCGGGGGGCGGAAGCCCTGCGCGAAGTTGAGCTTGAGGTGCCAGTTCGGGACGAAGTTGTAGACCGCCGTGCCTGAGAACAGCGTGGTGAGCGGGTAGCTCTGGTTGCCGAGGCGCTCGGGCGCGGCCTGGACGCGGACGCCCGCGTCGAGGATCAGCTTCTTGCGCGGCCGCCACTGCGGGTTCAGGTAGGCGCCGAGGATCGTGCGGCTGGCCGGGAACGCGAACGTCAGCGGACAGCCGGCGATCGCGCGGGAGGCGCCCGGGTTTTCGGGATCGGGCTCGCGCGGGCACGGCAGCGGCAGGCGATCGAGGTCGTACGGGCCCAGGAACGACGCCTCGATGCCGTCGCCCTGGCGCGACCGGGTCACGTCGTTGAGCGCGAACTCCTTGAACGCCTCGCCGCCGTACTGCAGGCGCAGGTTCGATGGCAGCTCGATGTCACCTTCGACGGCGCCGCCGGCGCGGTACGTGGTGGCGTTGAACCGGAAGGCGAGGCCGCCCTCGAGCAGGCCCGCGATCGGCGCGAGCACGCCGATCTGCGCCGAGTCGCGCACGAACTGGGTCAGGTAGGCCTGCAGCTTCAGGCCGGCGCGGCCACCGGCGAAGCGGTCGCGGTACTCGAGCACCGCGTAGCGATCGAAGTAGTTGAGCTGGTTGTCGCGGGCCTTGCGGTCCTTGTCGACGCAGCCGTCGGAGGGACCGGTCGGGGTGCAGCGCTGGTCCTCGGGCAGGGTCTCGCGCACGACGAAGCCCGGGAAGCCCAGCGGCGTGTGGCGCTCGATGAACGGGACGTAGGCGCGGAACTGCAGCTTGTCGTAGGTGAGCTTGGTCGAGAAGTTGAACAGGTAGCTGCGCGGCGGCGACGCCTTGGTCAGCGGGCCGTAGTAGTCGACCGAGTTGGGCTGCGGCAGCGGCGCCGAGAACCGGTGGGCCGGCATCTCGAAGCCCGCGCCCTCGTAGGTCTCGAACGCACCGTGCACGAACGCCTTGAGCTTGCCGTCGAGCAGATCGGGCAGGCCGGCCATCGCGTAGACGCGGCCGTTGGCGCGGTCGCCGTCGCCGTGGCCGAGCTGGCCGCCCATCTCGACGCCGTCGACGTCGTCGGCGTCCTTGGTGATCACGTTGACCACGCCGAGGAACGAGTTGGCGCCCCAGAGCACGCCGCCAGGGCCGGTGATGACCTCGATCCGCTTGATCGTCTCGAGCGGCTGGAGCCGGTTGAGCGTGGCGATGTTGATGAACGGGTCGAACAGCGACACCGAGTCGTGCAAGAACTGCAACGCCTGGGGCGTGCCGCGGGCGGTGTTCTGGGCGAACTGGCTGTGCAGCAGGCCGTTGCGCTGGAACCCCGGGACGGTGTCGATGACCTGATCGATCGTCTGGAACTGGCGATCGCGGATCTCGTCGGCGGTGAGCACCGTGACGATCGCGGGTGCCTCCTGGACGGTCGTGACGCCCTTGGCGGCGCTCTGGACGACGTTGGCCAGGTCGAGCTCGGCGTCGGACTCGCCGCTGCCGTCCTCGCCCACGCCGCCGACGTCGACGATGACCAGCGGCACCTCGATGTCGATCGGGGACGGGCCGTCCTGGGCCGCGGCCCGGCCGGCGCCGATCCCGACCAGCGCGACCGCCGTCATCAGTTTGGCGAAGCGGCTCATGGCGTCCTCTGCTGCGACTTGATGAAGTCGACGCGGTCGTTGATGGCATCGGTCGGGAGGCTGGCGCCGAGCGGTCGGTCGGAGCCGAGGCCCACCGCCTGGATCTGCGCCACCGGCACCCCCTGGGTCACCAGGTACTCGAGCACCGCCTGGCCGCGCTTGCCGGCCTGGTCCTTGTCCTTCTTCTTCTGGGACGCGATGGTCCGGGCGTTCTTGGACTTGGTGCCCAGCGCCACGTGGACCTCGATGCGCACCGACAGCTTCTTGTCGCGCACGATCGCGGCCACCTGACCGAGGATGACCTTCGACGCCGGCGTCAGCGCGGTGCCGCTGAACTCGATCTTGTTGCCGCGCAGGTCGATGCGATCGACCGCCTCGACCGGGCCGGTCTGGGTGCGGACGTCGGGGCAGCCGTCGTCGTCGTCGACGCCGTTGACGGTCTCGGGGTCGTCGGGGCACTTGTCGTTCTTGTCGGCGAAGCCGTCGCCGTCGTTGTCCTCGTCGGAGCAGCCGTCGCCGTCGTCGAAGCCGTCGATGTCCTCGGCGTCGTCGGGGCAGCGGTCGGCGATGTCCTGGATCCCGTCGCCGTCGTTGTCGCGCTCCGGGCAGCCGTCGTCGTCCTGGTAGCCGTCCCGATCCTCGGGCTCCTCGGTGCACTGGTCGTTGGCGTCGACGACGCCGTCGCCGTCGTTGTCGAGGTCGGGGCAGCCGTCGTCGTCCTGGAAGCCATCGTTGTCCTCGCTGTCCTCGACGCAGGCGTCGCTGACGTCGGGGATGCCGTCGCCGTCCTTGTCGCCGCGTCCGACCCGGGCCTCGCTCGCGGGCTGCGGCGACCAGACCGCGCCGACCAGCACGCTGAAGTCGTCGCCGCGGGCGCCGGTGATGCCGTAGGTGGCGGCCGCGGTCGCGGTGACGTGGGGGTTGACGCGGTAGTTGAGGCCGGCCGCGGCGTAGGCGGCCAGGTCGCCGGCCTTGCCGCCGGCGAAGTAGTCGGTCGACTCCAGGGTCGAGCAGCGGCGGCCGTCGACGCGGGTGCAGCTGCCGTAGGTGACCGCCGAAGGCAGCGGCACGAACCCGACCACCTCGACCGAGGCCACGACCGCCGGCGACAGCTCGACGTTGGCGCCGACGCCGGCGGTCAGCTCGGAGCCGACGTCGAGGACCACCTGCGCGGCCTGCTCGGGCGTCTGGGTCACCGGCAGCGTGGCCTTGTCGTAGGCCTCGAGCACCGTGCGCTGACGGATGCGCGCGCCGAGGTTGGCCACGAGCTTGGTGGCGTGCAGGCGATCGAACCGGTAGTCCGCGGTCACGCGCGGCTCGAACACCAGGTTGCGATCGCCGAGGAACATCTCGTCCTCGCCGAACGGCAGCACGACGGTCACCATCGCGGCGGCGGCGAGGTTGGATCCCTCGAGGAACTGGTACTTGCCGGACGCGCGCACGTCGAGCGGGCCCGACAGGCCCTGGGGCTCGTAGCCGCCTGACTGGTCGATGTTCGTCAGCGGGCGCAGCGAGATCATGCCGGTCGAGGGCGTCGCGGACTCACCCTGGAAGCGGCCGCGCTGACCGTAGCCGGGGCCGGTGTCGGTCCGATAGACCGCGGCGGCCAGGCCGATCGCGACCTTCTTGGACACGGTCAGGCCGAACGCCATGTCGAGCGTGACCAGGTAGTCGAGGACCGCGTCGTCGCTGTCGGCCCCGATGCCGGGCACGGCGACGTTGAACGGGCCCTTGCCGTAGCCGAGCCACATCTTCCACGACAGGTCGTGCTTGACCGGCAGGCGCGCGCCCTCGAGCGAGAGCACGCCGCTGCCGTCGATCGACGGCCGGAACAGCGCGGCGTCGACGCCGGCCGCGGGCGAAGGATCCGCGACGGCCGTGCCGGCCAGCGCGGCGACGACGAGGACAGCGACGAGGCGCCTCACGGGCAGATGACCTGCCCGTTACGGGCTTCCTTGACCTGCACGAACACGACGCCGCGGATGCTCGCGGCCAGCGAGTTGGGCCAGGTGCACCCGGCCGGCTCGGCCCCGACCCCGTCGTGGGCGGTGGGCGAGGGGGCGTTGATGACCAGGGCGCTGCCGTTGGCACCGGTGACGGACTGGGTGCCGGCGATGTCGACGGAGTTGCGCTCGGGGCCGGCGTCGGTGAAGTAGTAGTCGTCCGCCGGGATCGGATTGCTGTTGCGCCGGACCCGGACGCCGGCGACCGGCATTGCGCCGTGGCGGAAGATCATCGCGATCACCCCGCGGGTGGCGAAGCTCTCCCCGGCCAACCCGGCCGACCAGGCGGTGTCGGTGGCCTTGCGGGTGATGAAGGCCTCGAAGCCGCGGGCCGGGACCGCCTCGCCGTCGGGCAGGGCCACGCCGGTCAGCACGTGGGTGTCGGCGACGCCGTTGGCGTCGTCGATCCCGATGCCGGTGAAGCCGAGGTTCGACGGCGGCACGTTGATGGCGGCGTAGCGGCCGCAGTCGTCGACGGTCAGGAGCCCCGGCACCAGCGGCGTCGGGTTCGACGAGGTCGCGAAGTCGAGCGCGTCGTAGAACGTCAGCTTGAGCGAGCACGGCCCGTCGGCGGTCGGCGCATTCGGGTTGCACACCGTGCCGGTCGCTCCGACGGCCGCGACCACGGCCCCGGTCTGGGTGTCGTGGATGCGCCCGCAGATGCTGGTGTTGGAGCCCGAGGGGGTCGGGCATGGCAACTCAGGCGCGCACCCGGTCTGCGTGCCGGTGCCATGGCACGTGACCACGCCGGTCACGGGGTCGGTCTCGGCCGTCGTGTTGTCGGGGTCGCACACCACGACCATCTCGGGCTCGCACTTGCCGTCGGCGCCGAGCACGGTGCCCTCGCCGCACTGGGCCTGGCCGACCTGATCGTCGGCCGGCACGCACGTGCCGTCCTTCTCGATCGTGCCGTCGCCGCAGTCGACGGGGTTGCAGCCGAGCCCGGTCACGCCGCCGAGCGCCACCGCGAACGCGCTGGTCAAGATCGGCTTCCATTTGGTCAGGTGGTGCATAGCGAGGCTCCGTTCGAGAGAAGCGTGCGCGCAGGCCGCGTCAGAAGTGGACGCTGTCGTCGCCGAGGTTGGGGAAGATGACCATCGTGGCGGCGATGCGCGGGTTGGTGGCGTGGTACATCGGCACCGTCGTCACCCCGCGCACGACCGACTTCGGCCGTCCCTGCATGTACAGGTAGCCGGTGTCGCTGCGCTGATCCATCGGCACCGAGGCCGGGAAGTCTGGCGCGCCGTTGTGGTCGAGATCGTCGTACTGCCAGTTGAGCAGGTACGCGTCGAGCCCGACCAGGTTCTGGTGGACGAAGAAGCTCGAGCCTCCGACGAAGCCCTGGTTGACCGGGTTCATGCCCTCGACCATGCCGAAGAACCTGCCGTTGAGCGGCAGCGTGAACACCTTGTCGGAGCCCTCGTACCAGTCGGGGTTGTCGGCCCAGGCGCGCTTGCACAGCGCCAGGCGCTGCGCGTTCGACGCGGCGTCGACGCACGTCGGCGGCGGGACCAAGAGCGGGTCGGCCCCGGGCTGGCCGACGCACGCGGTGCCGATCGCCGGGTAGCGGTAGTTGGCGAAGCTCGAGACCACCTTGAGCGCGCCCTCGACCTGCGGCAGGTTGGCGACGCGGCGGTCGGCGGTGAGCACGTCGATCACGTCGTCGCGATTCTGGTTGGGCGCGAACGGATCGGTGATGCCGGTCGCGGTGCGGACCGCGGCGGCGTACTGGGTGACGTGGATGCCGGGGAAGCGCGTGTCCTCGAGATCGATCAGGCACGGCGAGCTGGTGTCGATCACCGAGCGCACCATGAACTCCTGCACCTCGAACAGGTAGCTGCGATCGACCACCGGATCGCCGCTGGCGTCGATCACGATCGTGCCGTCGGCGTTGGTCTGGTAGACGAGGTCGGCCGCGTAGAGCACGTAGTGCGTGTTCTCGGGCGGCTGATCCGGCGCCGGCACGCCACCCGGGCGGGTGTTGGTCTGCACGCCACTGGCGAGATCGAGCTGCACGTTCGATCCATCGAACGCCTCGACGCACCCCGTGGCGCCGACGACGGCGACGAGCAACAACCTGGCAACATCAACGCGCACGCGACGGGCGATTCGCATGGTCCCCTCGGACACCCGGGTGTCCTGATGAAAAAAATGATAGCCGGACCACAGTTCATGAGTCAACGCGTGCGCGCAGGTCCTCGCGCGATCGTCGGCGTGCTCACAGGCGTCGCGCGACCGCGAGCTCGAACGTGTAGACGCTGCCGCTGTGCTCGCCCGGCGCGATGTTGGCGAGGTCGGTGAACGGACCCACGTCAGCGCGGTTGTCGGGAACGGTGCGCGGCGGCCCCGTGATGAGATCGAACGCGCCGTCGACCCGCCAGCGCCCGAACCGCACGCCGCCGCCGAGCGAGCCACCGACCTTGGTCGAGTCGAGGTACTGGCGCTCGATCGTGCGATCGGGCACCGCGTTGCCGTCGACGTAGGCGCCGGCCCGGACCGCGACGGTCGGCGTCGCCGCCCACTCGACGCCGAGCCGGCCCGTCAGCGTGTTGTCCCAGTCGAGCAGGAACACCTGATCGGCCGCTGGCCGGGTCGGGAACCGGACCGCCAGGGTCTCGAAGCTCGACCAGCCGGTCCAGTCGACCTGTGCGGAAACGCGCACCGTGCGCGTGGCGGCGATCGCGGCGCCGAGCTCGACGGACTGCGGCCAGTGCTGGGTGTGAGCCATGTCGAGGTCGAGGCCGGCGCCGACCGCGAGCGTGCCGGAGCCCGAGACGTCGACGTCGAGCGCGCTGCGCCAGGTCGCCCCCAGCGCCACGCGCGGGTGCGGGCGCCACGCGATCCCGAGCCCGACGCCGGGCCCGATGCCGGATCCAGACAGGTCGCTGGTGATCGGCTTGTCGGTGGCCTTGACCGAGAACAGGCCGACGCCGAGGCGCACCGTCGCGCCGATCGCCAGCCGCGGCGTGACCCGGTAGGCGACCCCGCCGACGACCTCGAGCACCAGATCCTGCGTCGCGTCGATCGCCGACATGCCGGTCGGCGTGTAGTTGAGCTGGCCGCCGAACGAGTTCCAGACCCCGGCCCCGACGGTGACGCGGTCGCTGGCGCGGACGACGACGCCGATCGATGGCACCGGGACGATCGGCGTGTCGGGCGACTGGGCCGGGCCGCGCACGCCCGCGGCGTCGATGGGCACGTAGGTGCGCGGCGCGATCACCAGCTCGCCGCCGATCATCACCGCCGGGGCGCCGAACGCCGCGGCGCCCGGGTTCCAGTGCCAGGCGGTGGCGTCGTCGGCGACCGCGCAGAACGCGCCGCCCTGCGCGACCGCGCGCGCCGAGATGCCGTTGGGCCGCTCGAGCCCGCCCGCCGCGGCGACGCCCGTCGCGGCGATCAGCGCCGCCCCGCTCAGAAAGATCCTCATGGCGCCTCCACCGCGGTGACCGCGCCGGCGTCGCGCTGCACGCACGTGAGCGTGGGCTGGTCGCAGTACTCGCCCTGCGCGGCGAAGCAGTCGCGATCGTTCTTGCAGGCCCGGGTCGGCGGGCCGTCGTCGAACCAGTCGCAGCCGCCGGCGCCGAGCGCGGCGACGACGACGAGCGTGGCCAGGATGCGCGCGGTCATGGCAGCACTCCTCGCACGGCGACGCCCCAGCCGTCGCCGATCACCGGGCCGACCTCGACCGGCGTGTCGGTCGGCGTCTTCACCAGGAAGTAGATGCCGGTCGCGAGCGCGGCGGCCGAGGCCGCGAACGCGACGCCGCTGACCAGGCCGAGCGTGTGGGATCGATCGCCGCGGGCCTCGATGTCGGCGCGGGTGTGGACCGGCGCGTACATGCCCGACTCGGACAAGGGCACGCCCTGCGGCCGCTGCCGCTCGATCGTGGCCCAGTCGCGGGCCTCGTCGGCGGCGCTCATCGCCATCCAGCCGGTGACCGCGCCGAGCGCGCCCAGCCCGGCGGCGGTGCCGAGCGCGATCGTGCCGTTGCGCCGACGCGTCGCCCGCGCGCCGACCGAGTCGCGCGGCACGCGCACGCGCTGCTCCTGACCGCGCTGGACCCGGATCTTCGTGCGGTACGGCAGGTAGCCGGGCGCCGACACCTCGACCGCGTGCTCGCCGGTGCTGAGCTGATAGCGGCCGCGCTCGTCGAGCACGCCGGGCGCGCTGTCGATGATCACCGCCGCGTCGACCGGCGCGTCGAGGCGGAGCCAGCCGTGGTCGGGCACGACCGGATCGCCGACGACGTCGAGGCTGGTCGGCTCCTCCTCGAGGACGAGCTCGAGATCGGTCACGACCCCGGGGATCACGGTGACCGAGCCGCGCGCGGTCTTCCACCCGGCCTTGGTCGCGACCACCTCGACCGGCCCCAGGGCGATCGGCCGCGGCGGCAGCGGCGTGGCGCCAGCGCGCAGCCCGCCGATCGTCAGCGCCGCGCCCGAGATGTTGGTCAGCACCAAGAGCGCGCCGCCGTCGGCGTAGTCGCCGGTGAACGGGGCGCGCCCCAGCGCCGCGCGGCAGTCGTCGTGGAGCTTGCGGGTCGCGATGATCTCGGACGACGCCGGGTTGGCGATGATCGCCGTGCGGGCGTGCCCGATGCAGTCCTCCCACTTGCTCTCGGCGACGTCGACCGCGGCCAGGAACCGCGACGGTCCCGGCAGCGACGGATCGATCGCGACCGCGCGCTCGAGGTGGGCCCGGGCCGTGTCGTAGTCACCGAGCCGGTAGGCGTCGGTGCCCGCCTGGAACTCGCTCAGGAACTGCGACGACGGCTGCGCCGACGCCGTCGCCGCCGCCAGCACGACCAGCGCGCCAGCTACTCCGCGGATGAGTTGGTTCATTTGCATCGTGGTCTCGCTCGACTCGCGCGCCCCTGCGCCGAGCCTCCATTGTTCGCTGCACAACCACCGCCCCTCCTACTAACGAGTCGCTCGCTGCTCCGTCGTCGCTCGAGTCACACGTCTTGGGAGGGGGGCCCCGGCGCATGCCGGGGGGAGGGTTCGTCCGCGTCACTCCGAAATCTCGCTGCACCGTTACCGCTCGAGGTCACACGTCTTGGGTGGGGGCCCCGGCGCATGCCGGGGGAGAGGTCCCCCGCGTCACTCCGAAATCTCGCTGTCTCACCGTCGCTCGAGGTCACACGTCTTGGGTGGGGGCCCCGGCGCATGCCGCGGGAGGGTTCGTCCGCGTCACTCCGAAATCTCGCTGGATCATCACCGCTCGAGGTCACACGTCTTGGGGGGGGGCCCCGGCGCATGCCGGGGGAGGGTTCTTCCGCCTCACTCCGAAATCTCGCTGCACCGCTGTCGCTCGAGGTCACACGTCTTGGGAGGGGGGCCCCGGCGTCCCGCCGGGGGGAGGGTTCTTCCGCCTCACTCCGAAATCTCGCTGCACCGCTGTCGCTCGAGGTCACACGTCTTGGGTGGGGGCCCCGGCGCATGCCGGGGGAGGGTTTGGCGACAAACCCTCAGAAATCACTGCGTCGGGTCGTCGCGCCCCGCGCCCGAGCCGCCGCCGTAGCGGTCCCAGACGTTGACGTTACCCGTGCCGCCCGAGCCGCGGCTGCTGCCGCCGCCGCTGCCGCTGCCGCTGCGACCGGTGTCGACCGGCTTGTCGGCGGCGACCGGCACGGTGAACGACTTGGAGTCGCCGTCGCCGGTCTGGACCTCGAAGCGCAGGGCGCCGCCCGCGGTCTTGAGGCGCGCCAGCTCGTCGGTGGCGAGCTGCGCGAACCCCGCAGCGTCGGCGACCTTGGCGCCCGCGACCGACAGCACGACGTAGCCTGGGGTGAGCCCGGAGCCGGCCAGCGCGCTGGCGTTGGGATCGATCGCGGTGATGATCGCGCCGCGCGTCACCTCCGGGTAGCGCCACGAGATCAACGGGAAGCTCGCCACCGCGGTCACGCCCGCGACCGTGGTCGGGGTCTGGTACGTGGTCGCGAGCTTCGCGAGCGCGTCGGCGGTGATCGTCAGCGAGGCGAACCCGACGAACTGCTTGCCGGCGCCGCCGGTGTACTCCTCCCAGTAGCCCTCGGGCGGGGCGGCGAACGCCCCCGACGCCCGGAGCGCGCGCGCCACACCGGACCGCGCGTCACGGACCACGCGCCGCGCCTGGGCGCTGCGCGCGTCGCGCTCGGCCGCCGCCAGCTTGGCGGCCCGCGCCTCCCGGTACTGACCGGCGACCTGGGTCCGCCAGGCCGCGTCGGTGATCTTGCCGTCGAGCGCCACCGCCAGCCCGTCGAGCGCGGCGTCGCCCGCCTCGGCGATCGCGTCGTCGGACGTCGGCGCCAGCCCCGACACGCCGACGCATCGCAGGCCGCCGGCCTCGTCGGCGCACGTCGCCGCCAGGGGCGCGTCGGTGGTGATCCACGCCGGCCGCGCCTCGGCGCTGGTGCCGGTCAGCTTGCCGCGCCCGGGCGCGGCGTGGTCGCCGCCGCCGAACATCTTGTAGGCGGCGAACGCGCCGGCCGCGAGCACGACCGTCGCCAGCGCCGCGACGAACGCGACGCCGAGGCCGCCGCCGCGCTGGGCCATCGCCGCCTCGGCGACGGTGGTCGCGACCTTCTTGGCCTGCGGCTTGCGGTCGCGGACCTCGCGGATCAGCTTGGCCAGATCGACCGAGACGTTGGGCTTGGGCAGCTTGGCCAGGTTGGCGAGCAGGCCCTCGGGCGCCGCGCACGCCAGCGGCCCCTTGCAGTCGTGGCACTTGAGGTCCGGCGGGGTCGCGAACTTCAGCACCTCGAAGTGGGTGTCGACGTCGATGAGCTGGCCCGCCGTGGTGCTGCACTTGCTGCACGTGTACGGCAGCGTGAACGACGCGACCACGGCCTTGGGCCCGAGGTCCTCGGGCCGGGTCAGCTTGTCGAGGAAGCCCAGCGGCACCGCGGTCAGGTAGATCGCCTCGACGATCGGCGTCACCTGCTGGATCAGCCCGCGCCACTCGGCGGCGCCGGCCGGCTCGATCTTGCCGACCCCGCCGACGTCGATGACGATCGCGCCCTCGAGGCCCTCGGCCAGCTTGTCGCGCGGGAAGGTCTTGTCGAGATCGCCGGCGAGCTTGATGAACGTGACCCGCCCCTCGATGGTCTTGTCGACCCGGAGCTTCCGGGCGCCGTCGGCGATCGCGTACGACAGCTTCGACGCGAGGAACCCGGCGATGTCGGGATCGAGCTCGAACTTGTCCTGGCCGGCCAGGTACGAGAAGTACGTGACCGGATCCTCGTTGAAGTACTGCATCTCGCCGCAGCTCGAGCACGCGCGCTGCGCCGGCTTCATCGACTTGATCAGCTCGTGGTCGCGATCGACCTGGAGCAGCACGCGATCGTCGCGATCGCAGTAGTCGCAGTGGTACGGGGCGTAGAAGCTGTAGACCCGGCCGGTGCCGGCGAAGTTCGCGACCATGTTGAACTGGTCGACGATCTTGGGCGCGCACTCGACCAGCAGGATCCGCTGCGCGGTCTTGCCGACGCCGTTGACGAAGTCGACCCACTCGCGGATGCCGAACGACGACACCTTGCGGATGTCGCCGAGATCCAGGATCAGCGTCCCGGCGCGCACGCTCTCGGCCAGGCGCTTGCCCTCGAAGGCCTCGTCGATCGTCCCGGCCAGCTTCAGGCACACGATGTCGCCGTCGGCGAACCGATCGATCGCCATCTTGGGCGGCGCGGGGGCGCCGGCGGCGGCGTTGGCGATGGCGACGGGTAGGGGTGCTGGTTCCATGGGGACCTCTGGGGCTACGCGAGCTCGCCGAACAGATGGAGCGAGCGCGCGAGGGTCCGGACCTCGCGCAGGTTGAGATCGAGCTCGAGCATGGCCGTCACCTCGGTGTGACGGCCCCGGGCGACGTCGAAGAAGATCGCCAGGGCGTTGTGGTGGCACACGCTCATGCCCAGCCCCGCGCCCCCGTGGCTCTGATCCATCTCGCCGCCGGCCAGCCCGCGGGCGAGGCCGTCGACGACGTGGCGGCGCTGCAGGCCGCCGAACCGATCGCGCACCTGCACGACCACGCGGGTCCCGTCGGTCGCGCACCGCAGCCGCGCGGCGTCCTCGGGCGCGAGCACGATCGTGGCCTTGCGGTCGCCGGCGTAGCGGGCGACGCCGCGCTCGTCGACCGGCGCGTCGTAGATCGCGTTCATCAGGAGCTCGTGGCACAGCTCGCTGGCCATCTCGCCGAGCCGCTTGGGCACCTGCAGCGCCGCCACGAACTCCTGCACCCGGGCCACGACGCGATCGCGGTCCTCGGTCGAGGCGACCTTCTCCTCGAAGCCGGTGTGGCCCCAGTCGAGGTAGGCCGTCAGCGGCGTCGGGCCGGTGTCCTCGCGGGCCCGCCGCAGCACCATCATCAGCTCCCACGGCCGCGGGGCGCTCTCGAAGTCCTTGCGCCCCAGCACGTGCGCGACCTGCGGGCACTCGGCCATGTACCGGAGCGCGCGCTTGAGCGGCTCGGCGGTCCACAGGACGCCCCGCGCCGCCGGGTTGGCCCGCAGCGCGGCCACGACGACGTCGCCGTCGAACGCATCGGCGCACACCAACCGCGCGCCCAGCGCTGCCCCGGCCAGCGCGGCCGGATCTTCGATCACCGTCGCCTCGATGCCTGCCGACAGGAAGTGTCGGAGCACTCGGCGCCCCACTTGTTTGTTGCGTTCGAGAACGATGGCCCGCATCGACTGGAAACTGCGCGATCCGGCGACCTGCGCGTTTCCGAAAGGCTAGCAGAGTTGAATACCCGCCTCAACGAAACGGTCGTGATACCGTGAACACGATGAGCGCGCGTAGGCAGCTTGCGGCCATGTCGGTGGTCGTAGCGTTGTGTGGGGTCGTGGGCGGCGCCGAGGCTGGCGGCGAGGAGCTGATCGACACGGTCAAGACGACGCGGGCCCGCGCCGACCTGTCGGGGTTCCTGGTGAAGTCGGCTACCGCCGCCGCGAGCAAGCGCTCGTTCGGCCGGGCGATCGCGCTGTACCAGGCGCTGGTCGTCGCCCGCGGCCCGGGCAGCCCGGAGGCCGAGAAGCTCGCGACGCTGTGGACCCTGGCCGGCCAGACCGAGGAGGCGGCCCGGGTGCTGAGCGCGTTCGCCGCCGCCACCAGCGACGCCGCCGCCGCGACCAAGGCCCGGGCCGAGGCCGCCCGCCTGACCGCGCGCCCCGATCCGTTCGCCAAGCAGCTCGAGCTACCCGCGCTCGCCGCCGAGGCCAAGCAGGCCTTCAAGCAGGGCCGCGCCGCGTTCGCGAAGAAGCAGTGGGGCGACGCGCTGATCAGCTACCAGATGGGCTACGCGCTGGCGCCGGACCTGCCGGGGTTCTTGCGCGAGCTCGGCGCCACCTACGACAAGCTCGGCGCCACCGACAAGAAGCTCGAGTTCTACCGCGCGTACCTGCTCAAGCGGCCGTTCGGCAAGAACTCCGACGCGGTCCGCGCCGAGCTCGGCAAGGCGCCCAAGTCGCTGGGCGCGCTGACGCTCGCGACCAGCCTGCCGTGCGACGAGCTGTGGCTGAACCGCCAGCGGGTGCCGCTGCCGCTGCCCACCAAGCCGTTCACCGTCGCCCCCGGCAACTACAAGGCGATGTGCCTGTCGCGCAAGTACGAGATCGCGATCTTCGAGTACGCGACCGTGGCCGCCGGCAAGGGCGAGACGCTCCGTTTCGACTGGGCGATCGTGGTCAACAAGCTCGAGAACCCCTACGGCCGCATCGCGATCGAGAACCCCAAGGCGCCGGGCGAGCTGCTCGACCTCGGGGTGAGCTCGCCCGAGGTCGGGGTCGTGGTGGCCGCGGACGGTCGCGCCCTGCGCATGATCGTCAAGGACGACAGCGGCGCCCGCACCGAAGAGCGTTCGGTGCGCATCAAGCCGGGCGAGCGCTACGTCGTCAAATGGTGATGTGGTAGCGTCGGGCTGTGAGTGAACGGCCCTCGACCGACGGGAAGCTGCTCGGCGGTACCCCGACCGATCCCGTGCCGTTCGGCAAGTACGTCATGTCGGGGCTGATCGCCCGCGGCGGCATGGCCGAGGTCTACCGGGCGCGGCCCAAGGACATGCCCGCGGCCAAGATCCTGGCCATCAAGGTCATGCGTCCGCAGCTGGCGCGCGAGACCCGCTTCGTCGACATGTTCCACCGCGAGGGCCAGCTGGCCCTGCTCTTGCGCAACCGCTGCATCGTCGAGACGGTCGAGATCGGCAAGATCGAGGGCCGGCACTACATCGCGATGGAGTACATCGGCGGCCGCGACCTGACCCAGGTGCTGCGCCGGTGCCAGGAGACCAACCAGCGCATCCCGGTGCCGCACGCGGTCTACATCGCGGCGCGGATCGCCGAGGGCCTGCACTTCGCGCACACGCTGGTCGACAACGACGGCCGTCCGCTCAACATCGTCAACCGCGACGTGTCGCCGTCGAACGTCCGGCTGTCGTATGACGGCGACGTCAAGCTGCTCGACTTCGGCATCGCCCAGGCGCTGATGAAGTTCACCAGCGAGATCGGCGTGCTCAAGGGCAAGTTCAGCTACATGTCCCCGGAGCAGATCCGCGGCATGCCGCTCGACGCCCGCACCGACGTGTTCTCGGCCGGGATCATCCTCCACGAGATGCTCACGACCGAGAAGCTGTTCCGCGGCGACACCGAGTTCGCGCTGATGGAGAAGGTGCGCAAGGCCGAGGTGCCGCCGCCGTCGAACTTCAACCGCCGGGTCACGCCCGAGCTCGACGCGATCGTGCAGCGGGCGCTGGCCCGCGACGTCGCCGACCGGTTCCAGAGCGCCGCGGCGCTGGCCGGCGAGCTCGACGCGCTGATCGCCGGCTACCGGTTCGATCCCAAGGAGCTGCGGCAGCTGATGCGCCAGCTGTTCCGCAAGGAGTACGCGAAGGAGATCGAGGACACGACGCCGCTCGAGCCGCGGGTGGGCACCGACCCGTCGCGGCCCGGGGTGCCGCCGGGCGTGGCGACCGCGACCCAGCCGACCTCGCCGTCGCCGCGGCAGGTGTCGACCACCGAGGCGCCCCGCCAGCGCCTGACCGGCTCGGGCGCCGCGGTCGCGCCGCCGCCGACCCAGCCGCCGCCGGTGGCGGCCCAGCCGCTGCCGATCCCGCCGCCCGAGGCGCCGCCGCCCGAGGACGCCGACAAGCCCAAGGGCTTCTGGGGCTCGCTGTTCAAGCGGAAGCGCTGAGTCCGGGCGCCGCCGGTTCAGCTCAGGGCGTCGCGCCGCAGGCGCCGTCGAGGACCGCGGCGATCTCGGCCAGCACCGCCGGCGCGTGGGCGCCCTGCCCCGGCGCACCGGCGGCGACCACCGCGCCGCGCGCGTCGACGAGATCGTCGCCGACCTGGCGGTAGCGCGGCGTCGTGGCGCGGAACGGGTACACCGCGCCGGCCGCCACCTTGTAGAGCGCCGCGCCGCTGGCGGTCGAGAGCTGGTCGCTGGCGAACGCGCACTGCAGCGCGCCCGCGCCGTCGAACAGCTCGAGCCGGCCGGTCAGGCCGACCTCCTTGATGTCCCAGATCACCGTGCCGTCGTGATCCCGAGCCTTGCCCAGCTGGCGCTCGGCGGCGTGGCCATGGCCCAGCTGCGCCACGAGCACGTGGTCCCGGCCCACGCCGGTGGTCGAGGTCGGCACCACCTCGAGGATCGTGCCGCTCGGGTAGGCCGGCGCGTCGACGAGGAGGTCGGCGACGGTCGGGGGCATGAAGCTGGCGCTCGAGGTCTCGACGGGCGGGTCGAGCTCGGTGCAGGCGGCGCCGGCGACGACGGTGGTGAGCAACAGGGCGAGCGAGGTCGAGTGGGTCATCGGGGTCTCCAGGATTGAGCGCGGTCGATGCCGCACATCCCTGCTGTGGCGTCGGCCCCGATCCGGTTCACCGAAATCCGCGCGCGCCCCGCCGACGGCGCTGACAACGCTCGCGCTGGGCGACCGCGCACGACCAGGCGCTGCGGTGCGCCCGACGCGTTCGCGCGCGCATCGCCCTGCGGCCGGAAGCGCCGCTCCACGTCGCGCCGCCGAATGGGCGTCGCGTTAGCGCGCGCATCGCCCTGCGGCCGGAAGCGCCGCTCCACGTCACGCCGCCGAATGTGTGTCGCCCGCGCGATGGCAGGCGACCGCCGGCGAGCGCGTCACCGCCCCGATCGCTACATCCGGGTCCCGACCAGATCGAGGCTGTAGGTGCAGCCGAGGTCCTCGGCGTCGCCCTGCGCGGTGCCCGTGCCGAGCAGCTGCGCGCCGTCGACGTGGAGCTGGTGCTTGATCAGGATCGGGCGGCCAGGCTCGCTCAGCGCGTAGTCCTCGGTGACGAACACGACGGCGGCCTCGGTGGCGCTCAGCTCCTGGGGCCGGAGCGTCGATCCGCTCGTCGCGGTCAGCGCGACCGGCGCGGCGTCGCCGGGCGTCACCTGCACCTCGATCGTGTTCGGCGCGAGCGTGAAGCAGCCGGCGGGCTGGGTCGGGACGGTCCGGGTGATCAGCCAGGTGCCCTCGGTCGGGGGCGCGTCCGCGGGGTCGGTGCAGGCGGCGGTGACGGCCAGGGCGGCGGCGAGCAAGATGGTCAGGCGATGCATATGTCGCGCATCGGTTGCACGTGCCGCACCAGCGCGCCGCGCCGCCGCGATCGCGCGACCCGAACGAAACGAGCCGCAGGCCCCGGCGCCGAGCCTCAGATTTCTGAGAGGGCCATGACATTACGCGAATTTCGCGCAAGCCGCCCTTCGGGCGTACGCGCTGTACTGCCGATCACGCCGCGGACGGCGCGCGATGGTCGGCGTAGATCCGCAGCGCGAACGCGCCCGCTGGCGTGGCCCGGTAGTGAGCGATCAGCTCGACGAACGCCGGCGGCTGGTGTCTGGCCGAGGGCATGTAGGCCGCGTACGAGCCGGGCAGGAGCACCGGCGCGGCCAGCGCCGCGAACGTCAGGTCGGCGGTCGTGAAGCGATCCCCGCACAGGTACCGGCGCCCGTCGGCGAGGCGCGCCGCGATCCGCGCGAAGGTGTCGTCGACGACGACCTGCGACCGCGCGGCGCCGGCGGCGTCGATCTTGAGGCCGCGCTTGAGCAGGCGCACGACCAGCGGGCGCGCCAGCCGGCCGGTGCGCTGCTGCCAGCGCGGCACGCCGCCGCGCTCGAGCAGCTCGTAGAACCCACCGCGGGACGGCAGCAGGTGGAAGTAGCCCAGGCGCCGCGCGGCCGGGCCCAGGTGGCGGTCGAAGTCGTCCTCGAGCTCGGCGGCCTCGGGCAGCTCGGCCGGGGCCAGGGGCTCGGCGCGACCGTGGGCGTCGCACCAGCGCAGGATGTCGGTCGAGTCGGCCACCACCTCGCCGCCGTCGGTGACCAGCGTCGGCACGGTGCGCCCGGCGCCGGCCCGGCGCAGCGCCAGGTACGAGTAGATCGGCAGGTGGCCGTCCTCGACGAAGTCGATCCCGGCGCGCTCGAGGGCCCAGCGCGCCTTCTCGCAGTAGTGAGAGAACGGGATGGTCACCAGGCGCGCGGGCATGGCCGACGATACGCCAGCCGGGCGCCCGCGGATCGCTCGGTGTAGATTCGGGCGGTGCGGAAGATGCTCCTGCTGGTCGCGTGCGCGCTCGGATGTCGAGGCGGTGGCGGCGACCTTGGCGCCGGGGCGCCGACCGCCCGCCGCGACGCCGGCCCCGCGGCCGCGCCGGTGATCATCGACGGTGGCGCCGTGGCCGAGGCCCCGGGCCCAGGCGGCCCTCCCGGCAGCGGCGGGATCGTCTCGCCCAGCGACCCGACCACGATGGCGTGCGCCGATCCGATCGCCGGGCTCTGGATCGCCAAGACCTTCGCCGACCGCTCGAACCGCTGGCACGAGCACCGGCTGAGCATCACCCGCCAGGGCGCCGAGTACACGGCCACCCAGACGACGCGCATGTGGAGCGGCGACGCCGCCACGGCCTTCCCGCCGCCGTGCCCGGAGGGCGGCCCGCGCTGGGAGGTGGTCGAGATGGCCGACGACGTCGAGTGGCTCGAGGGCGTGCTGCACGTGTGGGGCACGTCGATCGCGAGCAACATCGCGACCTGCGGCGGCACGACCTCGACCTACAACCTGGACTCGTTCACCGGGCGGCTGCGCCGCAACACCTTCGAGGCCGTCAACAACGACGGCCGTGACGCGGTCGACCGGCCGTATCGGTTCCGCCGGATCGCCTGCGCGCCGTGACGCAGGCCCGATCTGGGACGACGGTCGACGGCGCCGCGCCCGCGTGGTACGGATCGGGCGTGCGCCCGCTCCATGTCGCGACCCTGGTGGCCCTGATCGCCAGCGCGATCACCGCCGCCGCCCTGTTCGGACTCGGCGGCTTCCTCATGGTGGCCGGGAAGCTGCCGTGGCTGTTCGCCCTGACCTTGTTCGCGCTGGGGCTGGTGTCGATCGCGCTCGTCATCGGCGCGTTCCGCCGCCACCGCAAGTCGTGGGCGTTCCTGATCGCCATGTGGGTCGTCGTCGGGTTCTGCGCGTTCTTCGCGCCGCCGAAGGTGCTCGACCTGCCGCGGGTGCTCCCGACCAAGATGTCGTCCCAGGCCGCGATGATCGAGAAGCGCAACGCGCAGATCAAGCGCGACGTGATGCTGGTGTGCCTGGGCTTCGCGCTGCCGTTCGGGCTGATGTGCACGGGCCTGGCCATCGGCCGGCGCGACTACGAGCGCACGGCTTGAGCCGAGCCCACGCCCGCGCGATCGCCCGCGCGGTCGCGATCGTCAGCGTGGCCACGGGCGCGTGCCGTGATCGCCGTCCGGGCGCTGAGCCGGCCGAGACCGCGCCGCCGCCGCCGGCCGCTGGCGAGTGCGTCGCGCTCCCCTACCAGAACGAGCTCGACGTGCCCGAGGCCTCGGGCGCGGCCTGGCTGGCCGGGCCGGGTCGGCTGCTGGTGGTCGCCGACAGCGGCCACGACGGGGAGTACATCGAGGTCGACGCGGCGGGCGCGATCGAGGCCCGGGGCCAGCTGCCGCTGGGCACCGCCGGCGACGATCTCGAGGGCCTGGCCCTCGACGGCGACCGCGTCTGGGGCCTGACCAGCGCCGGCTGGCTCCGCGCGTGGCGCCGCACCGACGCCGGCTACACCCTCGAGGTCAGCTACGCGCTCGACGACGCCTGCCCGCCCACCTCGGTCAACTGCGGCGCCAACTTCGAGGGCCTGTGCCTGGCGCCGCGGCCGCTGGCCGACGGCTGCGACGGCTACGCCGCGTCCAAGCAGGCCGGCCGCCTGGTGTGCCTGCACCGGCAAGGCGATCGCTACGCCCTCGACCGCGCCCGGGGCTACGACGTCAGCGGCAGCGGCAAGCTGGCCGACTGCGCGATCGCCGCCGACGGCACGGTCTGGACCGGCGACAACGGCTTCGGCCTGGGCGCGGTGCGGCAGTGGGCGATCGGCGCCGACGGCCCGACGCTGGTCGGCGCGACCCGCCTCGGCATCGGCTTCCCCGAGGTGCTGGCGTTCGGGCCCGATCACGCGGTCTACCGGTTCTCCGATCTGGGCGGCTCACCGAGCCTGGCCGCGGCGTTCCAGTGCCCGACCGGGCTGCCGAAAGCTGGCCCAGGCGACGCGGGGGGGTAGGATCGGCGGGTGCAGTGCCCGTTCTGCGCCAGCGACTCGGCGGTGACCGAGACCCGTGACAGCGCCGATGGCGTGCGCCGCCGGCGGGTGTGCGCGACGTGCAAGCGCCGCTTCACGACCTACGAGAAGGTCGGCTCGCCCGGGCTCAAGGTCGAGAAGCGCGACGGCAGCCACGAGCCGTTCGACAGCGACAAGCTCTACCGGACGCTCGGGCGGGTCGCCCGCCACCGCGCCGGCGTCATCGACGGCGACGATCTGCGCCGGATCGTGCGCGACGTCGAGGCGACGCTGGTCGATCGCGCCGCGCGCTCGGTGCGGTGGAGCGACATCGTCCGGCTGGTGCTCGAGCGCCTGCGCGCGATCGATCGCGTCAGCGCCGACCGGCTCGAGGCCAGCTACCGCGACGAGCGCGGCGCGGTCCGGCTCGACGAGGCCGACCCGCCGGCGGCGACGCGCCCGCAGCTCGGGCTGTTCCGCAACGACGAGTAAGGCGTCGCCGGCGCGACCGACCTGGGCGCCGGTGTAAGGTCGGCGCCATGCGCGAGACGCCGACCGCCGCGAGCCAGCGGATCTTCACGCCCGACCTGTTCGCCGGGCAGGTGGCCCTGATCACCGGCGGCGGCAGCGGCATCGGCCTGGCCACGGCTCACGAGCTGGTGCGGCTGGGCGCCCGGGTCGCGATCTGCGGCCGCACCGCCGATAAGCTCGAGGCCGCGCGCGCCGATCTGGCCGCCGCGGCGCCGGGCGGCGCCGAGCACGTCCACGCCGCGGTCTGCGACATCCGCGAGATCGAGGACGTCGCCCGCACGGTCGCCGACGTGATCGCGCGGTTCGGCGCGATCGACGTGCTGGTCAACAACGCCGGCGGTCAGTTCCCGTCGCCGGCGCAGCACATCTCGGCCAACGGCTTCGCGGCGGTGGTCAAGAACAACCTGCTCGGCACCTGGAACGTGACCCGCGAGGTCGCCAACCAGGCGATGATCAAGCGTCAGCGCGGCTGCATCGTCAACGTGATCGCGAACATCTTCCGCGGGTTCCCGGGCATGGTCCACACCGGCGCCGCGCGCGCCGGGGTCGAGAACATGACGATGTCGCTCGCGGTCGAGTGGTCGCAGTTCGGCATCCTCGTCAACGCCGTCGCGCCCGGCGTGATCATCTCGTCGGGGACCGCGCGCTACCCGCCGGAGATCGTCGCGCGCTCGGTCGCGCGCACCCCGCTCAAGCGGGCCGGCACCGTCGACGAGGTCGCCGCATCAATCGTCTTCCTGGCGTCGCCGGCGGCGCAGTTCATCACCGGCACGACGCTGCGCATCGACGGCGGGCAGGCGCTGTGGGGTGACACGTGGGAGCTGCCGTAGGCGCGCGGTGACGCGGCCGGGCGCGGTCGGGCACGGTCGGGCGCCGCCCGGGGCCGGTGGGAGCGGCGGTAGGCAGAGCCATGACGAGGTAGGAGAACGGCGGCGCGCGGGCCTGTCCGAGCGGTGCGCAGCGTCCGGGCCCCGGAGCGCCCGATCCCAGCGACTCCCGAGGGTTGCGCAGGGCACGTGGCGTGCAACGCATTGGTCCCATGAAATCCTCCTGGCTTTGCGTGCTCGGCAGCGCCGTGGTCCTCGCGGTGGTTATCGGCGTCGCGTCGTGCGGCGGCAGCAGCACCGCCACCCCCTGCGGCAACCTCGGCGAGGTCTGCTGCGACGGCCGGACGTGTGACAACGGCGGGACCTGCAACGGCGGCAACGGCGGTATCTGCGCCGCGTGCGGCAGCCCCGGCGAGGTCTGCTGCGACCTCGACACCTGCGGCGGCGGCGGCTGCTGCGTCAACGACATCTGCACCGGCGCCGGCTCGACCTGCCCGACGGTCGGCGGCGCCTGCGCCGCCGGGAGCTGCGGCACCTGCGGCGGCCCCGGCCAGCCGTGCTGCGCCGACATCTGCACCGCCGGCGGCGTGACCTGCCAGGGCGGCAGCTGCGCGTCGTGCGGCGGCCCCGGCCAGCCGTGCTGCGACAACGGCGGCGGGCCGTCGACCTGCGGCCCCGACCTGGTCTGCGACAACAACGCGTGCCGGACCTGCGGCGGCCCCGGCGAGCCGTGCTGCCCCGGCGACGCCTGCGACAGCGGCTGCTGCGATCAGGGCGCCGACGTGTGCATCGCCGACGGCACCGCGTGCCGGTCGGGCGGCACCTGCGGCGGCGGCGAGTGCGTGTGCGCCGGCGGCGAGCTCAACTGCGGCAACGGGTGCCGTGACATCACCGCCAACGTCGATCAGTGCGGCGCGTGCGGCACCCGCTGCAGCGCCGACGAGTTCTGCAGCAACTCGGCGTGCGCGTGCCGCCCCGGCCTCGTGCGCGTGGGCGCGGACTGCGTCAACCCCGACAGCAACCCGGCGTCGTGCGGGCCGGCCGGGACCGTGTGCGGCGGCGCGACCCCGCGGTGCGAGAACGGCGCGTGCGTCGCGCAGTGCGGCAACGGCTTCGACGCGTGCGGGCCGCAGGGCACCTCGTGCATCAACCCCGACACCGATCCCGCGCACTGCGGCGGCTGCAACAACCGATGTGGCCGCGACGAGGTGTGCGTCCAGGGCAACTGCGAGACCTTCGACGCCGCGGTCGGCTGCGCGACCTGTCCGTGCGCGGCGTGCGGCGGCGGCGACGCCTGCTGTCCGTACCCGGGCGCCACGCTGCAGATCTGCGTCAATGGCAACGGCGGCTGTCCGATGCCGCTGTAGGTGGCGCCGGCGCGTTGACATGGGCCGGGCCAGCACCGACGATCGCTGCGTGAGCGGATCGCGTCGTCGGTGCGCGGGGGGATCGCGGATCCGCGTGACTCTCCGCGCCCGGGCCGGCCACGTCGATCGTCGCAGGAGCAGACATGTCGATTCAGGTCTCGAGGACCCCTTTTCCCAGCGGCAGCAACTTCGATCCCGATGACAAGCCGATCGAGCAGCTCGGCACGGTCGCGTTCAAGAGCCTCGCCGGCGAGACGCTCACCGTGACGACGACGGTCGACGACAAGGCCACGACGGTGTTCAAGGAGCAGGAGGGCACGACCATCGCCGTCGAGGAGAAGGACACGGACTACACGCTGCTCGAGGACGTCAAGGCCGGGACGGTGATCATCCTGTCGCTCGACGGGGGCGCCAAGGCCGCGAAGGGCGCCAACGGCAAGCTCCGCGTCGGCACCGGCTCGCAAGACGGCCTCGGCTGAGCCCGCGACCGCGTCACTCCGGACGCGTGACGCCCAGCGCGCAGCGTCCGGAGCGCGTCCGGATCACGGCGTGCCCGCGACTTGCTGCACCAGCGCCGCGAGGTCACGCTCGAGATCGCGGGTGTCGGCGGTGGCGGCGGCCTTGGCGCGAGCCACGCTGACGCGAGCGGCGGCCAGCGCTGGCCGCGCGTCGCGATGGCGGTCGAGCGCGAGCCGGGTCCGCATCAGGTCGAGCTCGGCGGCGTTGTACAGGAACGTCGCGTGGTCCGGAATCAGCTCGAGCGCGCGCGCGACGGCCGCGCTGGCGGCCTCGATCGTGACCTCCTCGTCGGCCAGCGGCGTAGCCCCGCGGCGCGCACGCAGCCCTTGCCCCCGCTCGATCAGCACTTCGGCCAGGTTGTTGTAACCGTAGCTCTGATCGGGCGCCGCCGCGATCGCGCGCCGCGCCGCGGCCTCGGCGCGGACCAGGATCGCCGTCGGATCGGCGCCGCGCGTCCGCGCCGCGACCGCCCGGGCCACCTCGACGATGCAGATGCCGTTGTGCAGGAGCGCCAGGTCGGGGTTGATGGTCAGGCCGTGCTCGTACCGAGCGATGGCGGCGGCCCAGTCGGGCTCGGGATCGGCGCCGCGCGCCTGGGCCCGCCGCGCGCGCAGCTCGTAGGCGTCGCCCTGGTGGAAGTCCGGGACCAGCGACTGCGGCTGCAGCGCGCGGCCGCGCTCGAGCGCGTCGATCGCCTTGGCCAGGTCGTCGTCGCCGTCGGGCGCGGTCAGCGCCACGTGGCGGGCCCGCTCGAGGTAGTTGATCCCGAGGTTGAGCCAGGCCTGGCCGTTGCGATCGGTGACCGCCAGCGCGCCGCGGTAGGCGTCGATCGCCTGGCGCCGCTGCGCGGTCGCGTCCGCGCCGGCCTCGTCGAGGTAGTCGGCCCAGATGTGGTGGACCAGGCCGAGCTCGCTGAGCATGCGCTCGTCGCGATCGCGCGGCGCGATGGTCTCGAGCAGCTGGTGGGCCTGCGCGAGCGCTGGACCGGGATCCTGGCCGACCGCCTGGAGGTTGGCGCCATCCTCCCGGAGGCACCCGGCCAGCACGACCTTGGCGTCGACGCTCGCGGGGGCCAGCGCCACGGCGCGCCGGGCGTCCGCGATCGCCTGGGTCAGCGGCGCGGCCGCGTCTTCCCCACGCCCGCCGCGGTACTCGGCCATGCCGCGCTGGAACCGCGCCCGCACCAGCAGCGCGTCGACGTCATCGGGCACGAGCGTCAGCGCCCGGGTCGCGGCCTCGACCCCCCGCCGGAACGACTCGTCGACCTGTCCGCGACCGTACAGCTCGATCGCGAAGATCGCGTGCTCGAGCTCGGCGATGGCCAGGAACAACGACGGCTCGCTCTCTCCGATCGCCGCCGCCGACGCCAGCGCGGCCCGGGCCGCGTCGAACTGCGCATCGAGCTGCGCGTCGGAGGCCTTGCGGCGCCCAGCCAGCGCGCGCTCGTGCAGGATCTGCCCGCGCAGGAGCGGCGCCTCGTAGAACCACGCGAGCGCCGCCGTCGACGTGGCGATCCCGTCGAGCTCGTGGAGCGCGTCGTCGTAGCGACCCTCGTAGTAGGCCAGGAGCGCGGCGACGTAGGCGCGCGACGGCACGACCGTCCCGGCGCTGGCCAGCAGGTGGGTCCGGGCCGGGTCGCGGTAGCGCCACTCGATCGCCGGCCGGCGCTGCTCGCGCACCGTCGCCGGCAGCCGCTCGAGGTCGCGCAGCGCCCGCTGGTACATGCGCCCCTCGGTGATCGCCAGCGCGTAGGCCGCGCGCGGATCGTGCACGCCCGCGTCCCACGCCGCCTGCAGCTCGGCCAGCGCGCGCTCGTCGTCGCCGAGCGCGCTGTAGCCGCGGCCGAGCGCGTAGTGCCCGGTCCCGGCCGCGGCCGCGCCGGCCGCGTGGATCTCGTCCTCGAGCTCGGCCATCTGCGCCCGGATCTGCGCCCGATCGTTGGTCAGGTCATGGAGCGGCGCCAGCGCCGAGTACCGCGCCAGCGCCTCGATGCGCTCGACCCGCTCGGTGAACCGCCGCGCCAGGACCGCGCGCCGCTCGGCGGCCCAGCGCTCGCGCAGCCCGAAGCCGAGCGCGACGGCGATGATCGCCAGCATCGCGCCGGTCACCGCCAGCGCCCGCCAGTGCCGGCGCGCGGCCTTGCGCAGGCGGTAGGCCAGGCTGGTGGTCGAGCGCGCCTCGACCGGCGCGCCGTCGAGGAAGCGGCCCAGGTCGTCGGCCAGCGCCCGCGCCGACTCGTAGCGCCCGGCCCGCTCCTTCTCGAGGCACTTCATCACGATCGCGTCGAGATCGGGCGGGACGTCGGGATCGATCGAGCGCAGCGGATCGGGCGCGTCGATCGAGATCCGGTTGAGCACGACCAGCGGGTTGTCGCCCTCGATCGGCGCCCGGCCGGTCAGGAACGCGTACAGCGTCGCGCCGAGGCTGTACACGTCGGCGCGGCGATCGAGCTGCTTGACCTCGCCCCGGGCCTGCTCCGGCGCCATGAACTGCGGCGTGCCGAGCACGGTCCCGGTGACGGTGGCGCTGTCGCTCCAGTCGCGCGCGATGCCGAAGTCCATCACGAACGGCCGCAGCGCCCCGTCGCCGCCGCGCTCGACCATGATGTTCGACGGCTTGAGATCGCGGTGGATCAGCCCGGCGCGGTGGGCCTCGTGGACGCCGAGGGCAGCGCCGCGCATCACCAGGGCCTTCTGCTCGTAGGTCAGCGTGCCGACCAGGTCGGGCAGCGCGGCGCCGTCGACGTGCTGCATCGCGATGTAGACCCGACCGTCGACCTCGCCGACCTCGTAGACCTTGCACACGCGATCGTCGTTGACGCGGGCCTGGGCCCGGGCCTCGGCCACGACCCGGCGCGCCAGCTCGGCGTCGTCGCCGCGCACGAACTTGATCGCGACGTTGCGATCGAGGCGCAGATCGCAGGCCAGGAACACCCGGCCCATGCCGCCCTCACCGAGCAGGCGGATCGGTCGGTACCGGTCCCAGCCCGGCACCGGGAAGCCGTCGACCGCGGCCGGCGGCGCGTCGCCGCGTAGATCGAGGGTCGGCAACGACGGGGGCCGATCGCGCGCCGCCGGCGGCCGCGGCTCGCTGAGCGCCCGCGCGCTGCTCGACGGACTCGCCGCCAGCGTGACGTCGGCCAGGCGCGCCCGCAGCGACGCGCAGCGCGCGGCCGAGATGGTCCCGTCCTCTTGCAGCCGCGCCAGCAGGCCCTGCCCCGCCCGCGCCGCCTCGAGCCCGAGCGCCTCCGCCTCGGTGCGCGCGAGGATGCCCTCGGCGACCACCAGGCGCAGCTCGACCTCGACATCCACCTGCATCGTGCGAATTGTACCGACTTGCCCGCGGCGCCGGAACCTCGCGCGCCCCGACCTTCGCGCCCGGTGAGGCGGCCTCTGTGGTCCGGCCTGCGACCGATGGCCGGCGGGCGCACGCCGGCCCCGGCTATCCAGCCCCGCGGTTCGGCGCTAGCCTGCGCGCCCGGCGGGCCGCGCGGTCGGCCCGAACCCTCACCGAACCACGCACGAGGACGCTCACGATGAAGCTCTACTTCTCTCCCGGTGCCTGCTCGCTCTCGCCCCACATCGTCGCGCGCGAGCTCGGCCTGGCGCTCGAGCTCGACAAGGTCGACAACGCGACCAAGCGCACCGCCGCCGGCGTCGACTTCCTGCAGAAGAACCCCAAGGGCTACGTGCCGACGCTCGAGCTCGACGGCGGCGAGGTCCTGACCGAGGGCCCGGCGATCGTGCAGTACCTGGCCGACCTGAAGCCCGAGGCCAACCTGGCGCCGCCCAACGGCACGATGGCGCGCTACCACCTGCAGGAGATGCTCGGCTTCATCAACTCCGAGCTGCACAAGAGCTACTCGCCGCTGTTCAACCCCGCCAGCTCGCCCGAGCTGCGCGCCGCGAGCGAGGCCTACCTGCGCCGCCGCTACGCGACGATCGAGGCCGCGCTGGCCGGCAAGGCGTTCCTGTTCGGCGATCAGTTCACGGTCGCCGACGCCTACCTGTTCGTCGTGACCAAGTGGGCCCGGTTCCTGAAGCTCGATCTGTCGGAGTTCCCCAACCTGATGGCGTTCCAGGACCGGGTCACCGACCGGCCGGCGGTGCAGGAGGCGATGGCGGCCGAGGGCCTGCGCACCAAGCGCTGAGCCGCGCGGCGCCTGACGCGACGTTCGACCGCCGTGCGACACTCGCGCGATGCACCGGCTCCCGCTGCTCATCCTCGTCTGCGCGCTCGGGTGTGACAAGAAGGCGCCGACCAAGGTCGAGGGGCGCCCGATCAAGATCGAGGCCGCGGCGGCGACCGACGAGGCGACCTGGCAGACGCGGTCGTCGCTGAAGGTCGCGCCCCAGGCCGGGGCGTTCGTCGTCAGCGACGGCGCCGGCCGCTTCACGCTCACGCTGCCCCAGGAGCCGCGGCTCACCGGCGAGCGCGTGAGCGAGGGCGGGGTCACCGCGTGGAACGCCCAGGCGATCATGCCGGGGACCGAGGTCGACGTGCAGTTCGGCGTGGTGTCGATGCGCGACGGCGACATGCCGGCGTCGATGCTGGCCGAGCTGGCCGACGCGCCCACGCAGCTCGCGGCCGCGACCGGCGGCGCGGTGGCCAAGAACGCGACCGAGACCCTCGCGGGCGCGCCGGCGCGCGTGTTCGAGATCACGGTGCCCGACGGCCGCCGGCTGTTCGGCTGGCACGTGACGTCGCCGGCGCACGGGCGCATGTACCAGCTCAACTGCGTCGGCCCCGACGGCGCGCCGGCGCGCACCGCGTGCGCGGCGGTCGCCGCATCGCTGACGCTGGCGCCCTGACCGTCCGCGAGAGGTTGCCACTTTGTGCCGGCCCGCCGACGGGCACGTTGCCGGCGCTCGCGACTCTGTCCGGGCATGCACACCTCGCTCGAAGCGACCATGGCCCGCGGCCGCGCCGCCGGCGTCACCCAGCGGATCGCCCGCACGATCGGCGCCGACGGCCGCACGATCACCCTCGAGCCCGATGGCCGCGAGGTGCTGTCGTTCGCGACCTGCAGCTACCTCGCGCTCGACCGCGACCCGCGGCTGGCCGCCGAGGCGATCGCCGCGATCGAGCGCTGCGGCGTCGCGTTCAGCGCGTCGCGCTGCTTCGTGACCAGCCCGCTCTACGCCGAGGCCGACGCGCTGCTCGAGGAGGTGTTCGGCCGCCCGGTGGTGCTGGCCGGCTCGACCACGCTGGCCCACGGCGCCGCGCTGCCGATCTTGCTCGAGCGCACGGACGTCGTCCTGTTCGACCAGCAGGTCCACCACAGCGTCCAGACGGCGCTGGCGGCGCTCGGCCCCCGCGGGCCGCGGTGTCAGGCCCTGCCCCACGCCGATCTGGACGCGCTCGACGACGCCGTCGCCGCGGCGCTGGCCGGCGGCGCGCGCCGGGTCTGGTACTGCGCCGACGGCATCTACAGCATGTTCGGCGACCGGCTCGACGTGACCGGGCTGGCGGCGCTGATGGCGCGCCACCCGGCGCTGCACGCCTACCTCGACGACGCCCACGGCATGAGCTGGTGCGGCCGGCGCGGCCGCGGCTCGCTGTTCGACGCCGACCTGCCGATCGAGCGCACGGTGATCGCGACCTCGCTGAGCAAGGGCTTCGGTGCCAGCGGCGGTGTGCTCGCGGTGCCCGATCGCGCGACCAAGCACCGCATCGAGAACCTGGGCCCGTCGCTGATGTTCGGCATCCAGCTGTCGCCGCCGGCGCTGGGCGCGGTGTGCGCGAGCGCGCGCATCCACCTCTCTGACGAGCTGCCGGTGATGCAGGCCCAGATCGGCGCGCGCATGGCCGACGCGCGCGCGGTGCTGCGCGCGCACCCGCTCCTGGGCCCGCGCCTGCCAGCCGTCGCTGGCGACGTGACCCCGGTGCAGTACCTGACGCTGGGCGGCACCGACACCGTCATCGACGCCGCCGCCGCCCTCCTGGCCCGCGGCGTGCTGGTCAACCCGGTGGCGTTCCCCGCGGTGCCGCGCAACGCCGGCGGCATCCGCATCACGATCACCCGCGCCCACACCTCGGCCGACCTGGCGACGCTGGTGGACGCCGTCGTCGAGGTCATCGACGAGGTGGTCGCGCCGGTCGCGCGCCTGACCGCCTGATCACTGGAACAGCTGGGCGCGCTCGATCAGCTCGGCCAGCCCGGGCTCCTGCAGGTCGCGCGGCTTGCCGGGATGGATGATCGAGATCTGACAGCTCTCGGCGGCCTGGACCAGCTGGGCGAACGTGCCGGCGTCGGGGTTGGCGATGTAGGCCTGCTTGTTGCCGTCGTAAGCGAACATCCGGTCGTTGAGGCGCGTGCACTCGTTGCAGGTCGTGCAGCGCGCGGTCTCGATGTACGGATCGTCGCTCGAGGTCGGCGGCGCCGCGCTCTCGACGGCCGGCGTCGCCGCGACGACCGTGATCGGTGCTGGCCCCGCGCTCGCCGGGGCCGCGCCCGCCGGGGCCGCGGTCGCCGGGGCCGCGACCGCCGCCGAGGTCCGCTCGCGCTCGGCCCAGGCCAGCTGCTCACGCGCGAGCAGCCGCGCGGCGTGCGAGTTGTGGATCCCGCCCAGCTCCTGCAGGCTGCGCCACGCCTCGGCGCACGCGCGGGTCTCGGCCACGACGCGCTCGTCGACGATCACCCGGGCGAGGACGTCGTCGCCGTCGACCATCAGCAGGAACGGCACGCGCTCGTCGCGGACGCCGCCGGCGATCACCTCGGCCACCGGCGCCAGCGCGTCGCCGCCGCGCGCGTGCGGGACCGCCGCGAGGTGCCCGGCGTAGCGGCGGTCGCAGGCCGCGAAGTCGGCGTACGTGAACGCCTGCTCGACCTCGACCCGCTGCTGCTCGCCGTCGGCGTAGCTGAGCGCGTGGACCGGCCAGGCGCGCTCGGGCTGAGGGTTGCCGACGATCGAGAACCGCGTCGCCCAGTCGGGCCCGGCCTTGGGGTCGAAGCTGAACACCGGGAACGCGCGGCCCTGGAGCGCCGCGCCGGCGACGAGGTACGCGGGCAGGTCGGTGCCGCCCCGGCTGGCGCCGGAGAACACGCTGACCAGCGCCGAGCCGGGCGCGGCGATGCCGCCGAGGATCCGGTCGCGGACCGCGTACAGGCTGGCGCCCGGGGCCTGGACCACGTGGACCTGGCCCAGCCCCATCGCCATCGCCGCGAGGCGCTCGACGCGCACGCCGAAGCCACCCGGGCCGTCGCCGTCGTCGTCGTCGCTGAGGTGCGCGAACAGATCGTCGGCCTCGACCACGACCTTGACCGGCAGCTCGCTCGACAGGAGCTCGAGCAGCCGCGCGCCCTCGCCGGGCTGGGTCCGGGCCGTGTCGAGGCAGACCAGGAAGTCAGGGAACAGCTCGCGATCGCCGGGGCGCAGGTCGCGTTCGAACATGCGGTCGAGCAGCCGATCGTGGCGCGCCTCGTCGTAGAGGCCCTCGACCTCGAGCTCGGCGATCGCGATCGCCTTGGCCAGCCGACGCATCGCCGGCCGCCGCGCGCGGTGGGCGGCGACCGCGGCCGCGCAGGTGTCGAAGACGAAGCCGTCGGCGGCGGTGGCCGCGGCGCTCGGGATCAGCTCGTGGGCCTCGAGCACGGCCAGCGCGTCGCGCACGCGCTGGACCCGCGCGGCGGGCATCGGGCGCGCCGCGGTCCGGGTCAGCACCCGCGACATCGCCGCGAAGTCGAAGACGTCGCCGTGGGCCGGGCCGAACGACGCCGCGAGCTGCGCCGGGCTGCGCCCCTCGGGCGAGGCCAGGTGATGGGCGCGGATGATCTCGCGCAGCCGCAACGCCAGGCGGCGAGTCAGGTCCTCGAGGCGCCGGACCTTGGCGCGCTGGGTGACGCGCCACAGGTGCGTGACCAGCCGGAGCGCGACACCGGCGCCGCAGTCGAGCAGCGCGCCGTCGATCGTCAGGGCCGCCCGGGCCTCGGCCAGCACCGCGGCCGCCCCGGGATCGGTGGCAGCGATCCGCGCCGCGGCGCTGGCCCACAGCGCGGTCAGCGAGCCGGCCGCGCCGGCGGCGACCTCGGCGCGGATCGCGCGCTCGAGCCGCAGGACCAGCAGCCGGGTGCGCTCGCCGGCGGTGCCGCGCGGCGCGATCGCCTGCAGGAGCGCGTCGATCACCTCCGACAGCGAGCGGACGCACGCGTCCGGCGCGTCGTCGTCGACGAGCACCAGCGGGAAGTCGTAGCGGAGCGCCGCCAGATCGCGGTGCGCCGCCAGCAGCGCCGGCCGCAGCCGGCGGTCGGCGTCGACGGCGTCGGCCGCGCCGCGGGTGCGGGCGCCGGCGAAGTGGAAGGCGAGGTGGGGATGAAACTCGGCTTGCATGGGGCGCCTCGCGATCAGCTCGGCTCGCCGGGGTGGTCCCCGGGCCAGATCGTGTACTTGTCGAGCTCGGCCTCGAGGCCAGCCCGGATGACGGCGGCGGTGCGCGGCACGGTCGCGGCGCGCAGCTCCTCGTAGCGCGGCACCTCGGGGTCCCAGTACAGGAGCCCGACCGGGATCGGATCGATCACCGACGCGATGTCGCGCGCCTCGGACATGTTCGCGGGGTCGTGGACGCGGGTGTTCTTGTAGACCCGCTGCAGCGCCGGCGGGATCGCGATGCCGCGCTCGTGGGTGAGCAGCTGCACCCGGGCCGGATCGCGGATCGCCTGGTCGTGCATCCCGGGCATGAACTCGGGGCAGCGCTGGATCACGCGCACGAACGACAGGCCCTGGTGCCGGAACGCCGCCGCCAGCACCTCGTAGACCAGGTCGGGGATCCAGTCGACGACCTGGGCCACGAACGACACGTTCTGGACCCCGAGCGTGACCGTCAGCGGGTTGAGCGCCTCGAGGTAGGCGCCGCGCGGCGTGGTGTTGCTCTTGAGGCCGATCGGCGACGTCGGCGACGCCTGCTTCTTGGTCAGCCCGTAGACCTGGTTGTCGTGCAGGACCACGGTCATGTTCATGTTGTAGCGGATGGCGTGGATCCAGTGCGCCGCGCCGATGCTGCAGCAGTCGCCGTCGCCGGTGTTGACGAACACCGTCAGGTCGGGCCGCGCCAGCTTGACGCCCTCGGCGATCGGCAGGGCCCGGCCGTGGATGCCGTGGAAGCCGTAGGTCTTCATGTAGTGCGGGAACCGGCTCGAGCAGCCGATGCCCGACACGAACACGGTCTTCTCGGGCCGCAGATCGTTGTCGCGGCACAGGCGCTGGACCGCCGCGAGGATGGCGTTGTCGCCGCAGCCGTTGCACCAGCGCGGCACGCCGCTCTGGTACTCGTCGAGCTCGTGGTGCTCGTCGAACATCTTCAGGACGCAGTCGGTGGCGCAGGTGGTCATGACGGCTCCTTGGCCGGGCGCGACAGGTGCGCGCGCGCGACGCCGACGATCGTCCGGGGCTTGAGCGGGGCGCCGCGCACCTCGGTCCAGCAGTCGACGTCGACCAGGTAGCGGGCGCGCAGCAGCATCGCCAGCGCGGCGTAGCGGCGGTTGTCCGCGTCGATGATCCCGGGCTCGAGCGTGTCGGACCAGTTCTGCTCGATCGTGATCACGCGCGGGAACTTCCGCAGGATCTCGCCGATGCCCGACGCCATCGGCTGCAGGAACTTGAGGTGCACCGACGACACCCGCAGGCCCTCGGCCCGCAGCCGGTCGACCGCCTCCTCGATCGCGCCCTTGCTCGAGCCCCAGCCGACCAGCAGCAGGTCGCCGGCGTCACCGCCGTAGACCGTCGGCGGCTTGAGCGTCCGCTGCAGCGCGGCCAGCTTGAGGCTGCGGTGGCGGAGGCCCTCCTCGTTGATCTGCGGATCGTACGCGACGCGGCTGGCGCGATCGTGGGCGAGCCCGGTCAGCGTGTGCATGCCCCCGGGCTGGCCGGGCACGAACCGCGGCGCGATGCCGGTGACCGGGTCCCAGTCGTAGGGCTTGGCGCCGGGCGGCACCGGGCTCTGATCGACCGGCGGCGCCAGCCAGTCCTCGCTGAAGCTGGGGCGCGGGAACGGCTGCTGCCCGGTCGCCAGGTTGGCGTCCGACAGCACGACCACGACCATGTTGAACGTCTCGGCGATCTTCCGGGCGGTGATGATCGCGTAGAAGCAGTCCTCGATCGTCGCCGCCGCCAGCACCACCTTGGGCGCGTCGCCGTGGCTGCCGAACATCGTCGCCAGCAGGTCGCCCTGCTCGGTCTTGGTCGGCTGGCCGGTCGACGGCCCGCCCCGCTGCACGTTCAGCACCACCAGCGGCACCTCGGCCATGACCGCCAGGCCCAGCGCCTCCTGCTTGAGCGAGTAGCCGGGGCCCGAGGTGATCGTGATCGCGCACTTGCCGGCGTACGAGGCGCCGATCGCGAACGCGCACGCGGCCAGCTCGTCCTCGGCCTGGTGGACGATGCCGCCGACCTTCTCGAACACCTCGGACAGGTAGTGCGAGGTCGAGGTCGCCGGCGTGATCGGGTACATCGCGCAGATCTCGATGCCCGACGCGATCACCCCGAGCGCGGCCGCGGTGTTGCCGTTGACCACGATCAGCGGCTCGGCGCCCGGCACCGCCGGGACCGCGTACTTGAAGTCGAGGTTGGCCTCGCCCCAGCGAAAGCCGGCGTCGACGAGGGCCTGGTTGCTGTGCACGACCGCGGCGTCCTTCTTGCGGAACGTCAGCGCGATCTGCTCGTGCGCGAGCCGCAGATCGAGGCTGTAGATGCTGCACAGGATGCCGAGCGCGAACATGTTCTTGCCCTTGCGCGCGTCCTGGAGCAGCGACCGGCACTCGCGCTCCATCGGGATCTCGATGACCCGGAAGCCGCGGGCGACGAGGTCGTCGTGGGTGGCCACGTACGACGCGGCGATCCGGGCGTCGGCGTGCTCGCGCCACAGGCTCTCGAGCAGGATGACCGCGCCGGGCTTGAGCTCGCTGATCCGGCCCAGCAGGACCTGCTCGTTGAACGCGACCACGAGGTCGGCGTCGTCGCCGCCGTTGTTGACCCGGCGGCCGCCGAAGCGGATGCGGTTGCCGCTGGCGCCGGCGACGCTGCGGGCCGGCGGCTGGATCTCGGCCGGGATGATCTCGACGGTCCAGACGCCGTTGCCCATGCGGGCGGCGATCGCGGCGAAGGCCTGACCGCAGCGCTGGGCGCCCTCGCCCGAGTCGCTGATCACCTCGATGACGTGCTCCTCGAGCACGGCGACGGGCCTGGCGTTCGCGACCGGCGGGCCGCGGCGTTCGGAGGGGGCTGTGTGAGTGTGGTGCATGGCGGTCCTCGTCGGTGCCCTAGTGCTCCGACCGGGTGATCGAGATCCGTCCACGGCGTCGAGGCGCCCCGAGGGCGAGGCGCAACGACGAAGGGCTGCTGCCTGTAACTCGAGGAGTTGGAACGAAGCCCATGGGGATGGATCGGCGGTGTGGCGGGTTCAGAATCATCCGGTCGGTGCACTAGCTGAGGCGGAGGCGGGCGAAGCTGCGCTCGCCGGGGTCGAGGCCGAACAGCCGATCCGCGGGATCGACCGGCTGGCCGCGGTAGACGACGTCGGTGTCGCGCAGCCCGAGGTAGGCCTTCATGCTGCGCGCGGCGCGGCGGCCCGCGCCCATGGCCTCGATCACCGTGGCGGCGCCGGTGACGATGTCGCCGCCGGCGTAGACCCCGGCCATCGAGGTCGCGAGCTGGTCGTCGCAGGCGATGTAGCCGCGCTTGTCGAGCGCCAGCTTCGAGGTCTGGCCGATGATCGGGTTGGCGTTGGTGCCGATCGCGAACACGATCAGGTCGGCCTCGACGTCGTGCTCGCTGCCCGGCAGCGGCACCGGGCTGCGGCGGCCGCTGGCGTCGGGCTCGCCCAGGGTCATGCGGATGCAGCGGAGGCCGCGGACGTTGCCGGCGGCGTCGCCGAGCACCTCGACCGGGTGGGTCAGCCAGTGGAAGACGACGCCCTCCTGCTCGGCGTGGTGGAGCTCCTCGACCCGGGCCGGGCTCTCGGCCTGGGTGCGCCGGTAGATGCAGCTGACCTCGTCGGCGCCGAGCCGCAGGCACACCCGCATCGCGTCCATCGCGGTGTTGCCCGAGCCGATCACCGCGACCTTGCGCCCCATCGGCATCGGCGTGTCGTGGCCGGCCTCGCGCGCGCGCATCAGGTTGCAGCGGGTCAGGAGCTCGTTGGCCGACAGCACGCCGTTGAGCGAGTCGCCGGGGATGCCGAGCATGCGCGGGTAGCCGGCGCCGGTGCCGATGAAGACCGCGTGGTAGCCGAGCTCGGTGACCATCTGCTCGATCGTGAACAGCCGCCCGACCAGGGTGTTGCACTCGAAGCGCACGCCGAGCGCGGCGAGGTTCGCGATCTCGGCGTCGATGACCTCGTTGGGCAGGCGGAAGTCGGGGATGCCGTAGCGCAGGACGCCGCCGGGCTGGTGGAACGCCTCGTAGACGGTGACCTCGCAGCCGGCCTTGGCCATGTCGGCGGCGCAGGCCATGCCGGCCGGGCCCGAGCCGACCACGCCGACCTTGTAGCCGCGCGGCTCGATCGGCGGCACCCGGAACCACTGCTCGGCGATCGCCTGGTCGCCGACCCAGCGCTCGAGCCGCCCGATCGCGACCGGCTGCAGCGACTCGCCGACCGCGCACGGGCCCTCGCACTGGTTCTCCTGCGGGCAGACGCGACCGCAGATCGCCGGCAGCAGGCTGGTCGCGCTGATCACGTCGTACGCGCCGCGGGGGTCGTGCTCGCCGATCTTCTTGATGAACGCGGGGATGTCGATCCCGACCGGGCAGCCGGCGACGCACTTGGGATCCTCGCAGAACAGGCAGCGCTCGGACTCGCGCAGCGCATCGCCGCGATCGTAGCCGTGGCTGACCTCGGCGAAGTTCCGGGCCCGCTCGAGCGGGTCCTGCTCCCGCACCGGCGTGCGCTGCTGCGGGATGGTGCGGATGGTGCGCTTCTTCGCCATCGTGGTCTCCAGCTCAGAGCGGGTAGGCGTTTCGGTCGAGCGCGGGTGCGGGCGGCGGGGCTCGGGGCTCGCGTGTCGGGTCTCGGGTCTCGGGTCTCGGGTCTCGGGTCTCGGGTCTCGGGTCTCGGGGGTCTCGGGCGGCGGGGCTCGGGTGTCGGTCTCGGTCTCGGTCTGGGGTGGCGGGGCTCGCCCCGACGGCGCGGACCTGAGGTTCAGGAGTCACGGGTGGCGGGCGCGGCAGCTCTGTTGCCAGCGCTCGAGCGCGGCCTTCTCGTCGGTGACGTAGCGGCGCAGCCGCAGCATCAGGTCGTCGAAGTCGACCTCGTGGCCGTCGAAGTCTGGGCCATCGACGCACGCGAACTTGACCTTGGTGCCGATGTTGACCCGGCAGCCGCCGCACATCCCGGTGCCGTCGACCATCACCGGGTTGAGGCTGACGATCGTCTTGATGTGGTGCGGCCGGGTGGCCTCGGCGCACGCCTTCATCATGACCGGCGGGCCGATCGCGATCAGCTGCTCGAGATCGGGGTGGGCCTCGATCGTGCGGCGGATGCCCTCGGTGACCAGGCCCTTGATGCCGGCCGAGCCGTCGTCGGTGCACACGATCAGCTCGTCGCAGTACGCCCGGAACTTGTCCTCCCAGAACACCAGCTCGCGGTTGCGGAAGCCGAGCACGCCGATCACGTAGGCGCCGTGCTCCTTGAGCGCGCGGGCCTGCGGGAAGATCGGCGCGACCCCGAGCCCGCCGCCGACGACCGCGGCCTTGCGCACGCCGGCGACGTGGGACGGCACGCCCATCGGCCCGGTGACGCCGTAGAGCCTGGCCCCGACCTGGCAGGCCTGCTGCATCTCGCGGGTGGTCTTGCCGACCGCCTGGATGACCAGCGAGATGGTGCCGCGCCCGACGTCGAAGTCGGCGATCGTCAGCGGGATGCGCTCGCCGTCGGCGTGCGACATCACGATCACGAACTGCCCCGGCCGCGCCGCCCGGGCCATCATCGGATGACGCACCTCGATCAGGAACGTCGCGTCGGAGAAGTCCTCGCGGCTGACGATCTCGAAGCTCTCGCTCATGTCCTGATCTCGGTGGTAGAGGGCCCAGGAAGCGTGGTCGAGGCCACCCTACGCACCCGCGCCGAGGCCGACTTGACGACGGACAAGTCGGAGCACGCATCTCGACGGCCCCCGCCCAGCGAGAGCGGATTGCACCCGCGCGGTCGGCTCCGACTTGATCGCGATCAAGTCCTGGAGTCGGCGCCGATGCCCGTCGCGCGGGGTTGCAGACCGCCATGCCGCGCCGAGTCGTGTCGCGCACGTGCCATGCGCGGCGCCGGCAATGACAGTCCGCCGGTAGGTGGCTGGTCCCTGAGCGCTGATGGAGTTGCCGCGGTGTGGACAGCCACACCGCAGCCCGCGTGGATGGCGTGCCGGTCGCGCCGGCATGCGGTGTGCCTGACCCACACCGCTTGGACACCGGCGACGCGTACGAGCGGTCAAGCGGCGATCGCGTGGGCGCCGGTGCCCACAACCCCACAGCGCCGCTGGTTCCGTCAGTTTGAGTTGATCGTCCGGAGACCCTGAGGCCGCTAGCCCAGAACCGATCCAGGTGAGCCGCCCCAGCGTCCGTCCAGGACGCCTGGATCGGGTCCGCTCCGTCGTTCTCTCTCTCAAGGATCAAGAACGATCACGGGCCGGCGGGCGCTGTGGGGTTGTGGTCACCGGCGCCCACGCGATCGCGGCGCACCGGCGCTACTCGCCTCCGAGGATGGGGCGATGTAATTGTCGTCGCTGGGGAGATGTAGTTGTCGCTCAGCACCAGGCTCGCCGCCATCGCGGGCGGCGGTGTGGCTGTCCACACCGTGTCAACTCCACCAGCGCTCCGGGATCCAGTCCGCACGCATCCGCATCCTCCTCGCCGTTCGTCCCTCGCCGCTCGTCACCCGCCGCCCGCCGCTCGCTACCCGCCGCTCGACGCTCGACACCCCCGCTCGATACCCACCGCTCGCCGCTCGTCACCCGCCGCTCGTCACGCCGTGCCCTCGCCGCTCGTCACCCCGCCGCTCGATACCCACCGCTCGCCGCTCGTCACCCGCCGGTCGTCACCCGCCGCTCGTCACCCGCCGCTCGTCACCCGCCGGTCGTCACCCGCCGGTCGTCACCCGCCGGTCGTCACCCGCCGCTCGTCACCCGCCGCTCGTCACCCGCCTCGCCGCTCGTCACCCGCCGCTCGTCACCCGCCGCTCGTCACCCGCCGCTCGTCACCCGCCGCTCATCACCCGCCGGTCGTCACCCGCCGGTCGTCACCCGCCGGTCGTCACCCGCCGCTCGTCACCCGCCGCTCGTCACCCGCCGGTCGTCACCCGCCGCTCGTCACCCGTCGCTCGTCACCCGTCGCTCGTCACCCGCTCGTCACCCGCCGCTCGCACCCGCCGCTCGTCACCCTGGTCATCACCCGCCGGTCGTCACCCGCCGCTCGTCACCCGCCGCTCGTCACCCGCCGGTCGTCACCCGCCGGTCGTCACCCGCTGGTCGTCACCCGCCGCTCGACACCCGCCGACCGCCGGTCATCACCCGCCGCTCGTTACCCGCCGCATGTCGCTCGTCACCCGCCGCATGTCGGCCCCCGAACATCTTTGTCGCTCAATCTTGGCGATTTTGGACTTGCCCGTGGCGCAATCGAACGTATATTAGCCCAATCATGATTGGGCGGCGGCGAGGACAGCAACTGGAGTTCGTGGTGACCAAGACGCGGGCCGGTCATGGCGGTCGGCGCAAGGGCGCGGGCCGCAAGCGGCGAGGCGCACAGACGCCGCCGCACCGCGCTCGACCTGTTCACGATCCGCGGCAACCGGTGCACGTCGTGCTCAAGGTCGTCGGCGACGTCGGGCGGCTGCGGCGGCGCAGCGCGTATCAAGCGATGCGCTGGGCGATGGTCCGCGCGCTTGGGCGTCACGACTTCCGCGTGGTCCACGTGTCGATCCAGGGCAATCACATCCACCTCTTGTGCGAGGCGGACGACCGCCTCGCGCTGGCGAACGGCGTGCGCGGCCTGTGCATCTCGGCGGCGCGGCGGCTGAACCTGGCGATCTCCGAGGAGCGCGGCGTCAAGCGCCGCGGCCGGGTGTTCGCGGCGCGCTACCACGCCACGCCGGTCACGACTCCGCGCCAGGCGCGCAATGCGCTGGCGTACGTGCTCAACAACTGGCGGCGGCACCGCGCCGATCACGCGGCGCTCGGTCAGCGCCGCGCGCAGGTCGACCCGTGCTCGACCGCGGTGTGGTTCGTCGGCTGGGCCGAGCGCGACGGCGTGCCGTTCGCGTGGCCGCGCGGCTTCGAGCCGCTGCCGTCAGCGCGGCCGCAGACGTGGCTGCTCGCCGACGGCTGGCGCCGCGGCGGTGCGCCACCGAGCCTGTGGCAGGTGCCGGGGGCGATCGACGGCTGACCGATGGGAACGGCACTGCGGGCCGCAGGCCGGGCGCGACGGGCCGCCGGCTGGGCACAGCGGGCCGCCGGCTGGCACCGCGGGCCGCAGGCCGGGCGCGACGGGCCGCCGGCTGGGCACAGCGGGCCGCCGGCTGGCACTGCGGGCCGCAGGCCGGGCGCGACGGGCCGCACGCCGCCGGGCGCGACGGGCCGCCGGCTGGGCACAGCGGGCCGCAGGCTGGCACTGCGGGCCGCAGGCCGGGCGCGACGGGCCGCACGCCGCCGGGCGCGACGGGCCGCCGGCTGGGCACAGCGGGCCGCAGGCTGGCACTGCGAGCAGGCCGGGCGCGACGGGCCGCCGGCTGGGCACAGCGGGCCGCAGGCTGGCACCGCGGGCCGCAGGCCGGGCGCCGCGGGCCGCCGGCTGGGCACAGCGGGCCGCCGGCTGGCACTGCGGGCCGCAGGCCGGGCGCGACGGGCCGCCGGCTGGGCGCCGCGGGCCGCAGGCCGGGCGTGACGGGCCGACCGACCGCGTACGCTGCGGTGAGTCGAGCTTGTCCAGAGCGTCAGAACGCCAGGACCGCGGCGGCCTGGAGGCAGCCGACGCCGCCGCCGAGCACGCCGCCGACGAGGATGAGCGTGAGCTCGTCCTGCTGGAAGACGCCGCGGAGCAGGCGCTCGAACTCGGGCTTGGGCAGCTCGCCGAGCTTGCGCTCGACGGTGTTCTGGATGTCGAGGGCGCCCTGCAGGTAGGCCTCGACCTCGGGCCGGATCCGCGGCGCCAGGTCGAACAAGCGCGCGACGATCTGCGCCTTGATCGTGGCGCGGACCTCGTCGGAGATCGGCATGGGCACGAGGCCGCGGACCTGCTCCCACTCGGCGTCGAGGCGACGCTCGATCGAGGCCCGCACGGCGGCGGCGAGGCGCTCGCCGCGCTCGCCGGCGGTCAGGAAGTCGATCACGGTCCTGGGCGTGATCACCTCGGCCGCGGTGGTGGCGCCGTAGTCGGCGGCGATCTCGGCCTGGCGCTTGGGGAACAGGCCCTGGTACCGGACCAGGCCCAGGTAACGGCGCGGCTCCATCGGCCGGAAGATCATCTGGATCGCGAGCCAGTTGGTGATCAGCCCGACGATGACGCCGAAGATCGGCATCACCCACCAGAACTGGAACAGGCCCCAGACCGCGATCTGGCCGAAGCCGATGATCGCGCCGAACAGCCCGCCCGACCACTCGATGAACCGGAACTCGTTCTTGCCGATCTGCTGGGTCAGGCGCGCCAGTCGCTCGACGTTGGGGCCGCTGAGCTGGGCCTTGACCAGATCCTGCAGGTCCAGGATCTCGGCGGCGGTGCCCTGCACGTCGGCGATCACGCCCTTGGCCACGGCCCGGGACCGCTGCTTGACCTGCGCGATCACCATCTCCTGCATCGGCGGCGGCAGCTTGTCCCAGGCCCCGGCCATGACCGTGTTCGCGACCTCGGCCACCAGCGCCGGCACCTCAGCGTCGAGCACCGGCGCCACCAGCGGATCGATCTGATCGATGTCGGCGCGCTCGACCAGCTCCTGCGACGACAGCAGGTCGTCCTTGGCGATCCGCCCGAGGTTGGTCGCGAACTTGTCGGAGTGGTGGAACAGGATGCCCTGCCACCCGAGCGGCCCGATGCCGACCCGCTTGGCGGGCCAGAAGATCATCTTCACCGCCTGCCAGTTGGTCAGGAAGCCGATGAACGCGCTGATCGAAGGGACGACGAGGACCAGGTAGAGCCAGTAGGGCATGGCGATGCCGGGCCAGCATAGACCATCGCGGCGGCCGGGGTCCGCACGGCGCCCGCGATCGTCACCGCGATCGGCGCCCGCGATCGGCGCCCGCGATCGGCGCCCGCGATCGTCGCCCGCGATCGTCGCCCGCGATCGGCGCCCGCGATCGGCGCCCGCGATCGTCGCCCGCGATCGGCGCCCGCGATCGGCGCCCGCGATCGTCGCCCGCGGGCGGCGCCCGCCGCGCCTCCAGCGGCAGCTACTCGACCGGCGGCGCCGGGCCGATCGTGGTCCGGCGCAGCGGCAAGGCCGGCAGCGCCAGCGCCACCAGGAGCGCGGCCAGCGCGAACAGCGCGCTCAGCCGGAAGATGCGCTGGCTGGCGTCGGTGAACGCCTGCTTGATGCCGCGGCTGGTGCGGGCGACGCCGGCGAGCGCGGCCTGACGGCCCTGCTCAAGCCCAGGCCGGGCGTCGGGCGGCGCGGCCGCGACGCGCTGGTCGAAGTCGGCCTCGACCGCGGCCCGGGCCGCGGCGGCGTCGAAGCGCGAGGTCGGCCGATCCCCGTCCGCCGGCGGGGCCGCGGACGGCCGATCCCCGTCCGTCGGCGGGGCCGGGGCCGGCGCGCGCCCGCGGTCGGCGCGCCCGGCGGCGGCGGCGCGGCGTCGAGGTAGTGGTGCATCCGGGTCGCCAGCCCGCTCGCGAAGACCGTGCCGATGATCGCGATGCCGATGGTCGCGCCCATCTGGCGCGAGAAGGTCGCGGTCGCGGTGGCGACGCCGATCTGCCGCAGCTCGACGGCGTTCTGGATCGCCAGGGTGAACAGCGGGATGCACGGGCCCAGGCCCATGCCGACGAGCACCATCTTCAGCGACACGCCGGCCTGGGTCGACGACGGCGACAGCGTGAAGCCGACCACCAGGTACGCGACGATCTGCACCACCAGCGCGATCAGGATGATCGGCTTGTACTTGCCGATCCGGGCCACGATCTGGCCGGCGGTGATGTTGGCGGCGACCAGGCCGAAGGTCAGCGGCATCGTCGTGAGGCCGGCGTCGGTCGCCGACAGGCCGACGACGTTGACCATGAACACCGGCAGGAACACGATCGCGCCCAGGAACGCCAGGCCGGCGGTGAACGCCGCCAGGTTGCCGATCGCGAAGGTCTTGTTGCGGAACAGCGCGAAGTCGAGGATCGGCTCGCGCACGCGCCGCTCGATCACGACGAACGCGGCGGTGCCGAGCGCGGCGACCGCGAACAGGCCGAGGATCTGCTGGGACGCCCACGGCCAGCCCGCGGCGTTGCGGGCGTGGGCGCCGTGGCCGAGGCTGAGCGCGAGCAGCAGCGGCACCATCCCGACCACCAGCGCGACCGAGCCGGCGACGTCGAGCGAGGCCGGGCCGGTGCGCGGCCGGCGCAGCATCGGCATGTTGGCGACCGCGAACCCGATCGCGATCACGCCGACCGGCAGGTTGACGAAGAACACCCAGTGCCAGCTGGCGTGATCGGTGAGGAAGCCGCCGACCAGCGGGCCGACCACGCTGGCGAGCCCGAAGACCCCGCCGAACAGGCCCTGGTACTTGCCGCGCTCGGCCGGCGCGAACAGGTCGGCGACCACCGCGAACGCGTTGGTGAACAGCGACGCCGAGCCGATGCCCTGGACCGCGCGGAACAGGATCAGCTGCAGCGTCGTCTGGGCCGCGCCGCACAGCACCGAGCCGAGCAAGAAGATCGACATGCCGGCGATCAGGATCGGCTTGCGCCCGTACAGGTCCGAGAGCTTGCCCCACAGCGGCACCAGCACCGTCGACGCCACCAGGTACGCGGTCGTGATCCACACGTACAGCGACGGCGCGATGTGCAGGTCGCGCTGGATCTTGGGGCCGGCGGTGGCGACGATCGTCGAGTCGAGCGCCGCCAGCAGCAGGCCGAGCAGCGCCGCGACCATCGTCGCGACCCGCTGGCGACGGGTGAGCTCGGGCAAGGCGCCAGGCGGTGCGGACATCGGCGCGCAGTCTCGCAGCCTTCGGACGCGCGTCAAGGCGGGCGCCGGCACGATCTGCGCCCCGTGATCGTCGCTGTCGTCGCCCGGATCGCCCTCGGCGCGATCGAGATCGCCAACCCGCTGCGGTCGGCGGCGCGGTCGGCGCAGTCGGCGTCGTGGGCGCGGGCGGCGTCGTCGGCGCGGTCGGCGTCGTCGGCGCGGTCGGCGCAGTCGGCGTCGTGGGCGCGGGCGGCGTCGTGGGTGCGGTCGGCGTCGTGGGCGCGGGCGGCGTCGTCGGCGCGGTCGGCGCGGTCAGCCCCGCGGGCGACGCGCTCGGCGCGCTCGGATGAGCGCGCGCCGCCCGACCTGCGCTACCCTGCCGCCATGGATCTCGAACTGTCCGAAAAGCGGACACTGGTCGCCGGCGCCAGCCGCGGCATCGGCCGGGCGATCGCGCTGGCCCTGGCGGGCGAGGGCGCGCGCATCGCGGCGGTGGCGCGCGGCGCCGACGATCTAGCTCGGCTGGCGGCCGAGCTGCCCGGCGCCGGCCACGCGACCGTCGTCGCCGACGTGGTCACCGCCGCCGGCGCCACCGCCGCCGTCGACGGCGCGGTCGCGGCCCTGGGCGGCCTCGACGTGGTCGTCTGCAACGTCGGCAAGTCGTTCGCGCGCACGGTCGCCGACATGGACGACGACGACCTCGCGCGCTCGCTCGACGCCAACCTGTGGTCGGGCGCGCGCGTCGCCCGGCGCGCGATCACGCACCTGACCGCGGCCGGCGGCGGCGCGATCGTGCTGATCGCGTCGATCTGGGGCCGCGAGGCCGGCGGCTCGCCCGGGTACAACGTCGCCAAGGCCGGCGTGGTCGCGCTGGGCAAGGCCCTGGCCCGGGACCTGGCCGGCGCCAACATCCGCGTCAACACGGTCGCGCCCGGCTCGATCCTGTTCCCAGGCGGCGGCTGGGCGCGCCGCCAAGCGGCCGATCCCGAGGGCATCGCCGGGTTCGTCGCGCGCGAGCTGCCGTTCGGCCGGTTCGGCGCGCCCGAGGAGGTCGCCGACGTCGTGACGTTCCTGGCGTCGGCCCGGGCCCGCTGGGTCACCGGCGCGTGCGTCGTCGTCGACGGCGGCCAGTCGCGCGCGTTCTGACGGGCGGCGTTCGCCGGCGGCCAGTCGCGCGGGCCGCGGGGGGGGGCCCCGGGGGGCGGCGCGCGCGGGGGGGGGGGGGCCGCGGCGGGGGGGGGGGCGGGGGGGGGCGGGGGGGGGGGGGGGGGCGGGCCCGCGCCGGCGCCCGCCCCGGCGGGCGGGCGGGGGGGGGCGGCCGGGGGCGGGGCGGGGGGGGCGGCGGGGGGGGGGCGGGGGGCGGCCCCGGCGGGCCCCCAGCGGCCGCACCCGCCCCAGGCCGCGGCGGGCGGGGGCGCCGGGGGCGGGGGGGGCCGGGGGGCGGCCCCCCGCGGGGGCGCAGGGCCGCGGCGGGGGGCGGGCCGGGGCGGCGGGGGGCCCCCGGGCCGGGGGGGGGGGGGGCCGGGGGGGGGGCGGGGGCCCCCCCCGGGCGCCCCGGGGGGCCGCCCGCCCCCGCGCCCGCCCCCCCCCCCCCCCGGGGGCCGCGGGGGGCCGGGCGGGGGGGGGGGGGGGGGCGCGGGGGGGGGGGGGGGGGGCCGGGGGGGGCGGGGCGCCGGGGGGGGGACGGGGACGCGGCGGGCGCTCAACCGCGCGCGTAGCACGCGGCGTCGATCAGCTGTTCGTCGACCCGGGCCCGCGCGGCGCGCGCGCGGTGGGTCTCGATCACGCACTCGCGCAGCATCCGCAGATCGCGGACCGCGGCGGTCACCAGCCGGATGCCGGTGGTGCGGATGAGCCCGAGCGCCCCGCCGCGCCCGGGCGGCGCTTGATCGAGACGGTCGAAGCAGACCTCGCCCCGCGCCCAGATCACCTCGTCGATCTCGGGCACCTCGAGCTCGAGCACGATCTCCCGCGGCGTCGGCCCGCCGACGTAGGGCCGCTCGAGCCGCGCCCCCTCGGGCGACAGGTCGACGACGAGGCCGGGGCGGTCGCGGCCCCCGACCAGCTCGCTGCAGAACGTCTCGACGTCGATGCGCGGCATCATCCGTCGAAGGTCGGCCCAGGAGGTGTGCGTCATGTAGGATATTGTCCGACGTCGGCTCATGTCGGGGCAACTAATGCGCTGAGGCGCATCGGCGCCGTGCCTTGCACCGAGGTAGCCGTGCGACGAGACTCGCCGCCATGGGGTCGGGCGACCAGGCTAGCGACCTGGTCGCGGTGCTCATCCAGACGTACGGCAGGCTGATCCGCGCCGCCGTCGCGCGCGTATCTGGCCGAAAAGATGAGGATCTCGGCGACGAGATCATCTAGCGGATACCTCCAGGGCGCGCAACCATCGATCACTCCTATCTATATCGATGTGCGATCCGCTAGACCGTCCGGGGACTGCGCCGCGAGCTGGCCAGCGACGACCCCGACCTGATGATGTCGGCGGCGACGGCCGACGGCGACGGCCCGGAGCAAGGCGCCCGCGCGCGGGAGCTGGCCCAGGCCACCGAGGACGCGCTCGGACGGATGAGCGTGGACCGCGCGCTGGCGGTGCGCGCCCACCTGATCGGCTACAGCGTGGATGAGGTCATGGCCATGTACGACTGGACCTACCAGAAGGCGCGCAACGCGATCGCCCGCGGTATGATCGACCTGCGCGCCGCGCTGGCCGAGCGAGGCTATCCGTGACCACCCAGGGCGCGCACCTCGATGACGCCACGCTCGAGCGCCTCGCGCTGGGCGAGTTCGACGCGGACGCCCGCGCCGAGGCGCTGGGGCACGTCGCCGCCTGCGCCCTGCAGCCGCCTGTGGATCGCGCTGCGAGCGGTCGCGGTCGGCGCCCGCGCGATCGACGACGACGCGCCGGTGATCGCCAGCGGGCTCGAGGGGCGGAGCGGGCGGCGACGACGACCTGGTGGACGCGCCGCCGCTGGCGCCGCCGACCCCGGTCGTGGCCGACGAGCTGGCCGCGCGCCGGCGCCGGAACGCGTCGTGGCTGATCGCGGGCGGCGCGGTCGCGGTGGCTGCGGCCGGTGCTGCTGGTGGTGGTCCCCGCGCGACGGTCCCGCGAGGCCACCGACGGGCCGGTCCGCGGCGCGACGGCCACGCCGCGATCGCCGCCCGCGTCGAGGCGACGGGCGGCGCCCCGCGACTCACCTGGACGCCGATCGCGGGCGTCGACGGCTACCGGATCACCGTGTACCGCGGCGACGGCCGGGTCGCCTGGGGCCCGATCGACGCCGCCGCGCCGCCGCTCGACCTCCCGTCCGCGGCGAGCTTGCCGCCGGGACGCTACCGCTGGCGGGTCGAGGCGGTCGACGACGGCCGCGCCACCGCACGCTCGCCGCTGCTCGAGCTGGTGGTCGAGCGATGATCGGGCGCGCCGCGATCGGCGCGCTGATCGTGGCGATCTCGGCTCGGGGCGCGGGCGCCGACACCACGCTCAGCAGCAGCGACAACGGCCTCGATCTGCCGACCCGGATCACCCGTCACCTGGCCAGCGCCGAGGCCGCGACCGCGGGCGGCGACCGCGACCGCGCGGCCGAGGCCCGGACCTATGCGTGCGTCGCGGCGATCTACGCCGCCGATCCGCGCACCGGCGCGCTGTGCACGACAGCGCAGACCGCGGCCGCGCCGTTCCCACGACGAGCGGCCCAGCTCGCGGCGTACCTGAGCTGCGCGGCGGCGTGGACGCTCGACTGGTCGCGCGCGCGGGCGCTCGCCGCGACCGCGCTGGCGCTCGACGCCGACCGCGCTGGCAGCGAGACGATGGCCGACGACGGCCGGCGCGCCAGCCACCTGTGCCTCGGCGCGGTGGCGATCGAGCAAGGCCTGTACGACGAGGCCGAGCGCGAGCTAGACACGTTCGCGGCGCTCTCGGTCGAGGCCGGCGACCGCGGCTTCGAGTCGGCGGCGCGGACCTGGCAATGTCGGCTCGACGCCGCCACCGGCCAGTGGGCCCGGGCCCGGGAGCGCTGTCGGCGCGGCGAGGAGCTGGCCGATCAGCTCGGCGACCGCTGGCGTCGCAGCGCCGCCCGGTGGCAGCGCGGCAACGTCGAGTTTGCGGTGGCCGGGGCCGCGGCGGCGGCGGCGCTGTGGGAGGCCGGGCTGGCGGACGCCATCGCGGCCCAGGCGCCGTTCCAGGTCAGCGCGCTGCGGGTCGACCTGGCGGAGGCGTACGTCGAACTCGGCCGGCTCGACGAAGCCGCCGTGCTGATCGCCGATCACGAGCGCGCCCGCCGAGCCTCGGGCCTGCCCGACAGCTACGAGCGCCAGGTCGCGATCGTGGACGGGGCGCTGCGCGCGTCGCGGGGCGATCTGGTCGGCGCGATCGCGGCGTTCGACACCGCCGCGACGTCGTCCATGTACGGCGTGCGGCTGTTCGCGCTGACGCACCGGGCGCGGGCGCAGGTGGCGCTCGGCCAGCTCGCGGCGGCCCGGGCGTCGCTGACCGCGGCCGTCGACGAGATCGAGCGCGCCAGCCACCACACCACGGGCGACGAGCAGCGCCGCGCGTACATCGACCGCCACAGCGACGTGTTCCGGGGGCTGACGATGCTCGAGCTCGCCGTCGGTGGCCCCGACGCGCCGGCGCGGGCGCCGGCGGCGGCCGAGGCCGGGCGCGCGCGGACGCTGCTCGACGCGGTCCGCGCGGCGGGTGGCGTGGCGCCGGCGGCGGAAGCGGTCGACGTCGAGCGCATGCAGGCGGCGCTGGCGCCGGACGCCGTGCTGATCGAGTACGTGGTGCTCGACGACCGCGCGGTGGCGCTGCGCGTCGACCAGCGCGGGATCGCGGCCGTGCCCCTGCCGGCGATCGACGACGGCGCCGCGCTCGCCGCGCGGATCGACTTCTACCGCGACCTCGTGGCCGAGGTCGACGATCCGGCCGCGCTCGACGAGGCCGGGGCGGCGCTGTACCGCGATCTGCTGGCGCCAGTGGTCGGCGCGAGCCCGACCGGGACGCTGATCATCGCCGCTGACGGCCCGCTCCACGGCCTGCCGTTCGAGGCGCTGCGGGTCGGTGGTCAGTTCCTGATCGAGCGGGTCGAGCTGACCTCGACGCCGTCGGCCACCATGCTCGCGACCGCGCGCCGCCCGGACACCGCGACCGCGCCGATGCTCGCCGTCGGCGCGCCGGCCCTGTCGGACGCGCTGCCGCCGTTGCCCGAGGCCGCGCGCGAGCTGGCCGCGGTCGCCGGCACCCTGGCGACGGCGCCGGTGACGCTGGCGGGCGCCGAAGCCACCGAGCGGGCGCTGCGCCAGACCCTGCCCGAGCGCTTCCACGTGTTGCACTTCGCGACCCACGCGGTGCTCGACGACGCGCTGCCGCTGCGCAGCGGGCTGGCGCTCACCGTCGACGACGGCGACGACGGCTGGCTGCGCGCCGACGAGATCTACCGCATGGACCTGGGCGCCGATCTGGTCGTGCTGTCGGCGTGCCGCACCAGCGCCGGCGCGCCGTCGTCGTCGGAGGGCCCGCTGGAGCCTGGCGCGCCTTCCTCTACGCCGGGGCCGGCGCGGTGATCGCGACCCGCTGGGACCTGTCCGATCGCGACGGCCCGCCAGTGATGGCGCGCCTGTACCGTCACCTCGCGGCCGGCGCGTCGGTCGGACGTGCGCTGACCCTGGCCCGGCGCGAGCTGGTGGCGCGACGGGCGCCGCCGCGCGCCTGGTCCGCCTTCGAGCTGATCGGCCGCGCCGACGTCGCGGCGACCCTGCGCCCGGCGGTCGCGCCGCGGTCGTGGCGGGGGCTGATCGCGGCCGCCCTGGGCGTTCTGGGGGCGCTGGCGGTCGTGGTCGGGCTGCGCCGGCGTTTCGCCACCGGGGGGTGAGCAAACGCGCCTCGGCCGCGCCTCTGTCCACCCGGGGCCCAGCTCGCCCCGGAGGAGTCATGCACCGATTCGTTGCTCGCGGCCGCGCCCTGGCGCTCGCCGTCGTCCTGTCCGCGTGTTCGGGAAGCGGCGGCCAGCCGCCCGACGCCGCCGTCGACGCGGCCGTCGACGCGCCGCCCGACGCGCCGCCCGACGCGCCGCCCGACGCCGCCGTGGCGCCGACCACGCTCGACCTGACCGGCGGCGGCCGCCTGACCGGCGGCACGCTGACGGTCGATCTGCAGGTCCGGCCACCCGACCGCCCGGGCGCCGACCAGCGGCGGCTCGATCACGCTCACGCCCGCGACCCGTCGCGCCCTGACCCGCGCCCGACCACTCTCCGAAAGCGACCACCGCGATCACCGGGCACCTCCTGGCCGCGCTCCTCGGCGCGGCCCTCCTCACCACCGCGACCGCGGCCCGCGCGGTCCCCGGCCAGCTCGGCCTGACCGCCCGCGTCGCCGACGCCGGCGTGCCGCTGACCGGCAACCACACCTTCGCCGTGCGGCTCTACACCGGCGCCAGCGGCGGCAGCCAGGTCTGGATCGAGACCATCACCGCGCCGGCGACCGACGGCCTCGTCTACCTGACCCTCGGCAGCACGCCGGCGACCGAGCTCGACGCCACCGTGCTCGACGGCGGGCCGCTGTGGGTCGAGCTCCAAGGTCGACAGCACGGTGCTCTTGCCGCGGCTGGCGCTGACGACCCGCGCCCTACGCGATCCGCGCCAGCGTCGCCGAGGACGCCGAGCTCTGGGCGGCCCGGCCGCGACCGCGTTCGCGGCGGTCGGACACGACCACGCCGGCGCCTACCTGCCGGTCGGCTCGACCCTGGCCTGCACCGGGACGCAGAAGGTCACGGCGATCAGCCCGACCACCGGCTCGATCACCTGCGGCGCCGACGTCGACACCAGCACCCGTACACCGCCGGCGCGGGGCTGCTCCAGAGCGGCACCGCGTTCAGCGTCGTGTTCGCGGGCACGGGCGCCGCCGCGTCGGCCCCGCGCGCTCGGATCACACCCACGCCGGGACCTACCTGCCGCTCGGCCCTGCGCTCACCTGCCCGGCCGGCCAGAAGGTCATCGCGCTCAACCCGACCACTGGCTCGGTGACGTGCGCCCTCGACGTCGACACCGATACGACCTACACGGCAGGCTCGGGGCTGATCCTGAGCGGCTCCGTCTTCGTCGCGAGCTACTACGGCATCGGCGGACCCTACGGGGTCAGTCCGTCGCTGTCCCGAAGCGACCACGGCCACGGCACCACCGTGTGCCCCACAAACTACACCGCCTACAGCCGCATCGCCGGCGGCGTCACCACGGTGATCTGCCTGCGCGCCATCGCCGCGGCGGCCGCCCTGAACTGGAGCGCGGCCACGCGCGCGTGCTTCACCGACAGCGGCGCGCAGCTGTTGCAGGTACGAGCAGATCGTCCAGATCCGCGGGATCACCCCTTCCTTCGGCCTGACCGCCGCGTACTGGCTGGGCGACCGCATGGGCGACAACACCGCCTACGTCACCAACACCACCGGCCCCAGCGACGACTTCGACTCGGTCGGCACCGTCACCGACACCAAGGCCGGCTACTACTGCTGCCTCGAGCGCCGCTGGTGGTAGCGCGGCGATCGCGACGCGCTGCCGCGCGCCGGCGACACGCGTCAGCGCGCGGCGTCGGCGCGGCCGCCGCCGTCAGCGCGCTGGCGACACGCTCGCCGCGCCGCCGGTCGTTCCCGCGCCGCCGCGTCAGCGCGCTGGCCGCGACGCCGGTAGTTGCCGCGCGGCCGCCGTCAGCGCGCTGGCGACACGCTCGCCGCGACGCCGGCCGCCGCCGCCGTCAGCGCGCTGGCCGTCACGCCGGTCGTTCCCGCGCCGCCGCCGTCAGCGCGCCGGCGGCACGCTCGCCGCGCCGCCGGTCGTTCCCGCGCCGCCGCGTCAGCGCGCCGGCGGCAGGTAGCCGTCGCGTCGGTAGTTGCCGCGGCCGGTCGGCCACGCCAGACAGTTGGGCGCCGAGCCGGGCACCGTGTAGATCAGCGTCTGACGCACGCGGTCCTCGCCGTCCTTGAGCGACACGACGATCTCGAGCGTGCCGTCGCCGTCGACGTCGCCGATCGTCGGCACCGGCATCGCGCCGCGCCCGGGCAGGTCGAGCGCGTGCCGCTGGTTGCCGGCGGCGTCGAGCACGATCAGCCGCCCGCCGGCGGCCGAGTAGGTCGTGAACACGATCTCGGGCACGCCGTCGCCCGAGAGATCGGCGACGACCACACCGCCGGTGACCTCGGTGTCGCGCTGCGCGAAGTCGCGGGCCCAGAGCACCTGGCCGCGGGCGTCGACGGCGTGGATCCGCCCGTCGAAGCCGGCGAACACCAGCTCGGGGCCGGCCCGGGTCGGATCGAGATCGGCGACCGCGACCTGGTTGGTGGCGCCGACGACGTTGTCGCCGAAATCCCACAGCCCGGCGCGGTAGTCGGCGAAGCGCGGCGGCGCCACCCACGCGTCGGGCCGGGTGCCGTCGGCGCGGGTCACCCACAACGCGACGCCCTGCTCACGGCGATCCTGCGCGGCGTTCTGGACCGAGCCGAGCAGGATGATCTCACCGGTGCCGTCGCCGTCGAGATCGGCGATGGCCGGCGCGGTGTTGGTGAAGTGCCCCTGCAGATCCACGGCCTCGTCGTCGGCGTAGCCCTGCTGCGCCAGGCGATAGTCGACCATCATGCGGATGCCGCTGTACTTGGTGCGGCCGGCGAAGATCGCCGCCGCGTCGAACGCGCGGCCGGTGCCGTCGTGGGCCGAGACGTAGGCGTTGTCCTGGGCCGCGATGATGTCGACCCGGCCGTCGCCGTCGACGTCGCCGAGCCCGACGTTCTGATCGTAGCCGCCGGTGACGTAGCAGGCGTCGTCGCAGCCGGCGGCGCCGCCGGTGTTGGGCGGGAACCCAGCGACCGCGCGGCCGTCGGCCTCGACCGCGATGACGATGTCGCGCTGGCCGCCGGCGTCGAGCGGCGAGGTCGTGACCGCGACCAGCTCGAGCGCGCCGTCGCCGTCGATGTCCCCGGCCGCCAGGCTGCGCAGCTCGTCGCGCCAGGTGAACGGGAAGCCCGGCAGCGTCGCGCCGGTCGCGTCGAACCCGTAGATCGCGTCGCGCGACGCGACCGCGACCTCGAGCCCGGGCCGCCCCGGCACCAGGTCGGCGACCACCGGCGACGCCCAGATGCGACCGCCGGTGCTGGCGCGCCAGGCCTCGACCGGCGCGCCGGCGACGATCCGCCAGACCACCAGCAGCTCGTCGCGCGGGACCACCAGCTCGACCGCGCCGTCGCCGTCGAGATCGACCACCGCCGGCGACGCCAGCCAGCCCTCGTGCCAGCGATCGAACAGGGTGTACGCCAGGGTCGGCGCCGCCACGTCGGGCGAGCCGGTCGCGGCCGCGGTGCACGCCGGCACCGGCAGCGGCGCCGGGGTCCCGGGGCCGTCGTCGCCGCCGCAGGCGAGCGCCCCGACCGCGAGCGCCGCGGTCGCGCGGGTCAGCACGACCGACACGCGCCCGGCTGCGACGTGCACTCGCCGCTCTGCTCGCACTGCGCCGGCCCCGGGCAGTTGTTGCCGCCCGCGCACGCGCTCGGCGCGCACTGGGTGTCGCACCGGCACGAGTCGTTGCAGTACACGCCCTGGGCGCAGCTGCTGCTCCCGTCGCAGGTCGCGTCGCAGCGGCCCGTGCCGCACCGGACCTCGCCGGCGCAGCTGTCGTTGCCGCCGCACTCGATCGTGCACTGATCGGCGGTCGAGCAGCGGACGCCGCCCGCGCAGGAGTTGTCGCCGGTGCACTGGACCAGGCACGTCCACCCGCTCGGGCACACCACCGGCGCCAGGCAGGCGTTGTCGCCCCCGCACGAGATCGTGCACGTCGTCGCGCTGCAGCTCGAACACCCGGCCGGGCAGGGCCGGCCGTCGACCGCCGCGTCGGCGGGCGTCGCGTCGCCGACCACGCTGGCGTCGGCGCGAGCGACGCACCAGCCGCCCTCGCACACGCGATCCGTGGGGCAGCCGGGGTCGCACCGGAACTCGTCGGAGCGCCCGTCGACGCTGCAGCCAGGGCTGGCCGCGATCACCAGCGCCACCGCGGCGCCGCTGATCACCACGGCCGCGAGCGAGACGAAGCGGGTCACCATGAGGCCTCCAGCGTGACGGTGGCGACGCCGGGACCGACCGCCGGCGCGACCCGCACCGACTCGCGCGCGTGCTTGTGGTGCCACAGCATCCAGGCGCCGGCCGCGACCACCGCGACCGCGCCCCCGATGACCAGGCCGTTGCCCATCGTCGCGTACTGGCGCGCGTCGGCCTCGAGCCCGTCGAGCCGCTCGAGCTCCGCGCGGGTCGACGTCGGCGCGCTGTCGATGTCGCCCTGGGTCGACGCGGCCAGCCCCCACAGCACGACGCCCCCGACCAGGAGCACGCCCCCGCCGACGCCGACGATCAGCGCGCCCTTGGGCACGCCCCCGGGGCCGACGCCCAGCGCGCGGCCCCCGCCGCCGGCCACGGCGCCCACGCCCGGCCCGGGGTCGACCTCGACCACCGCCGGCGCCAGCAGCGCCGGGACCCCGGCCTCGAGCGTCGCGAGCCCGGCGCGATCGTCGGCCCCGGCCACGGTGAAGGCCTGGGCCCGGGTGTCGCCGCCGCGGGTCCGGACGACGACCTCCGTCGACAGGTCGCGGCGCGAGACGATCACCATGCGGTCGAAGCCGAGCTGGCCGGCGACATCGTCGCGGCAAGGATCGGTCGATGGATCGCAGCCGAGGATGAAGGCCGAGTCGGCCAGCGACGCGTCGGCGATCGTCGCGGTCGGCGCCGCCTGCTTGACGGCGCGCGCGGTGGCGGCCAGCACCGCGGCCGCGGTCGGGTCGGTGCTCGACTCAGCGGCCAGCACGATGGTCTTGACGTCGTCGGCGCGGGCCGCGCCCGCGGCGGCGATCAGCGCCAGCGTCGACAGCCCGCACACGCGCCCGAGGTGGATCACTTGAGCTTCTCCAGGCGCGCGCGGATCTGCGCCGCGTCGCGTGCGTTGGGTGCCAGCCGCAGGTACTCGCGGAACGCCCGCGCGGCGCGGGCCTTGTCGCCTTGCTTCTCGTACGCCAGGCCGAGCCCGCGCTGGGCCGGCGCGTGCCCGTGGTCGGCGCGCAGCGCGGCCTGGAAGCTCGCGATGGCGCCGCGGGTGTCACCGCTCATCACCTTCTGCAGCCCGGCCTGGGCCAGCGCCGCGGCCTTGGCCGGATCTGGCGCCACCGGCGGTGGGCCGACGGTCGCGCTGCCGCCGCTCGGGGGACGCGCGTCGACGCTCGGCGGACGCGCGTCGACGCGCAGGGCGGCGTCGCTCACGCCGGCGTCGACGGGCTCGACCAGCGCCACCGCGACGGCGGCGTCCGGCGACGCCAGCGCGACGTCGACGGGCGTGGGCGCGGCCGCGTCGATCGCGCGCTCGAGCTCAGCACCGCCGGCGGCCGAGCGGGCCTTGCCGCTGCCCGACATCAGCACCACGACCAGCGCCACGAGCGCCACCGCGCCGACGCCGGCCCCGATCCAGAACCGCCGCGACGGCGCCGACGATGGCATCGGCTCGTCGAGCCCGTCGGCGTCGTCGGGGGGCAGGTCCGTCGGGACGCTGGCGTCGGCCGGCGCCTCGGCCGGCGCGACCTCGCCCGAGGCGCTGCTCTCGGTGTGCGGGCGGCGCGGCACCGGCGGCGGCTTCAACGGCAGCTCGACCACGCCGCTCGGCAGATCGACCACACCGCTCGGCTCGACGATCTCGTCGTCGGCGGCGCTCACCGGCGCGGCGACGACCGCCACCGCCGCACCCGCGGGCGCGCGCGACGCCGCGACCGCGATCGGCGCGCTCGACGCCGCGGCCGCCGCACCCCCGGGCGCGCTCGACGACGCGGCCGCGACCGGCGCGCTCGCCACCGCGGCGACGACCGCGCCCGGCGCGCTCGCCACGTCGGAAGCCGCCGCACCCGCGACCGGCGCGCTCGCCACCGCGGCGACGACCGCCATCGGCGCGCTCGCCACGTCGGAAGCCGCCGCCACCACCGGCGCGGTCGACGCACGCCCGGTCAGCGTCGGCAGCGCGCCCAGCCGCGGCGCCGGCAGCGGCAGCAACCGCTTGCCGGCTGGCTTCGCGCCGATCGCGGGCAGCACCGGCGCCACCGCCGGGATCACCGCCGGGATCACCACCGGCCCCGCGGGACCCACCGCCGGCCCCGCCAGCGGGGGCAGGTCGACGCCGGGCTCCGGCGTCGCCGGCGAGCGATCGTCGAACGTCGCGGTCAGGGCCTCGAGCGTGTCCGCCGCCGGCACCCCGCCCTGATCGAGCTCCCGCAAGAGCTGCATGCGCGCGTTGATCTGGCTGGCGAAGGTCGCGCGCATCCACGTCGCCATCGAGTCGTAGTCGTGGCGCTCGGCGCCGCGCAGGAACGCGATCAGATCCTCCTGCATCGCCTTCGCGGTCGGGTAGCGATCGTCGGGGCTCCGCGTCAGCGCGCGCGCGCACACGCGGTCGAGCTCCGGCGGGACGCCCGGCACCAGCGTCGACGGCGCCGGCACCTGGCACGCGCGGATCTTGGCGAACGTGTCGGCGTCGGTGGCGCCGGCGAACAACCGCCGCAGGGTCAGCGACTCCCAGAGCACCACGCCGAGCGCGAACACGTCGGAGCGGCGATCGGCCACGCGCTTGTCGAACAGCTCCGGCGCCAGGTACCCGGCCTTGCCCTTGACCAGGCTCGCGTCCTCGGACGACCGCACCTTGGCGACGCCGAAGTCGAGCAGCTTGGCCTGGCCGGTGTAGAGCACGAACACGTTGCCGGGCGTCACGTCCTGGTGGACCAGCTCGAGCGGCTCACCCGACAGCGAGCGGAGCTCGTGCGCCGCGTGCAGCCCGCCGGCGCAGTCCGCCACCACCTGCGCGGTGCGCAGCGGCGACAGGCGCGCGCCGCCCTTGGCGCGCTGGGCCCGGATGACCGCCGTCATCGACTCGCCCTCGAGGTACTCCATCGCGATGAAGTACGTGCCCGCCTCCTCGCCCAGGTCGTAGATGTCGACGACGTGGGGGTGCCGGACCTTGGCGGCGATGCGGGCCTCCTCGAGCAGGGCCTCGGCCAGCGCCGGCTTCTCGGCCAGCCGCGGGTGCACCGTCTTCACGACCACCAGCTTCTCGAACGCCCGGGGGCCGCGCTGCCGCGCCAGATGCACCTCCGCCATGCCCCCCTCGCCGATGCGCGCGATCAGCTCGTACCGCCCGAGGGTCTGGCCCGGGTTGGTCATCCCAGCGTGAGGATAGCAGGGCCGGGCGAGGATCTACACGCCCGACTCCCCCTACCGGAGATCAGCGGACCCGGATGGCGTCGGCGATGACGACCTTGCCCGAGGCGCCGGCGCGGGTCAGGACGACCTTGTTCCAGCCGGCGCTGAAGGCGTAGGTGCCCAGGGTCACCCACTGGCGACCGTTGGCCTGCTGGTTCACGACCGCCCGGCCGAGCTCCGCGCCGCTGGCGTTCTGGGCGATGAAGGTCGCGCTGGCGGTGCGGTTGGTGCCCGCGGTCCACCAGCCCTCGATGGTCTTGGTCCCCGCCGCCGGCATGTAGAAGTTGAACGTCGCGGCCGAGCCGGTGCCGGTGTCGGCGTACCAGTAGCCGGTGCCGTAGTAGCCCGCGGTCGAGGCCGACGAGGTCCAACCGCTGACGTCGATCCGGGCCTGGGCGCTGTCGTTGTTGGCGTTGTTCGAGTCGACGACGATCGCGGTGCCGGGCGGCGGCGGCGGCGGCGGCGGGTTGGGCCCGCCCCCGCTGGTGGTGTCGCCGCAGTACGAGCGCACCGAGTCGAGGTACGCGGCCCAGGGCCAGTTCGGGCCCGGATCGGTGCGGTTGTAGGGCTGGAGCTGCCCATGTCCGACGATGTGGAACCGATCGCGCGGGATGTTGCGATCCCGGGTGATGTCGCACGTGAGCTTGGCGGACGCGGTCAGCAGGCCGCTCGACCACGACGCCTGCGAGCCGAACCCGGCGTGCTCGATGCCGACGGCGAAGTTGTTCACGCCGACGCCGTTCTTGGCGCAGTCGGTGTTGCCGTTGCGCGAGCACTCGTAGGTGGCGCCGACGTGCCAGGCCTTGCTGGTCTCGCGCACGAGCTGGGTGATCTGCGAGCCCGACTCGTTGACGACGTAGTGGGCGCTGACGGCGCCGTTGATCAGCGTGCTGACGCAGCCGGCGTACGCGCCCTCGCAGGTGTGGATGACGACGTGGGTGATCCCGGTCGAGCGGGTGCTGAAGTTGGGCGACGCCCGCCAGACCGCCGGCGCGTAGTCGGGGCCGGCGGCGAACAGCGGCCGCGCGACCAGGTCGGCCATCTCGGGGTGCGGCCGCAGCGACGCGACCAGCTCGCCGCCCTCGGCGTGCTCCTCGGCGCCCTCGGTCAGGATCCGGAAGATGTCGCCGCGCACGAACTGGCGGCGGCCCTCGTCGTCGGCGATGCCGGCCCAGGCGGCCAGCACCGGCTCCCACGCGGCCAGGTCGGCGCCGCTGACGCCCTGGGCCGCGGCCTCCTCGGCGAGCAGCTTGGCCGCCGCCAGGATGTTGGCCTCGGCGCTCGCCGTCAGGTCCTCGGCGGCGTAGCCGGTCAGCGCCGCGCCGCGGGCGATGTTGTCGGGGGTCAGGCCCATCACGCCGGTGCGGGTGACCGCGCCGTCGAACTCGGCCTCGCCGATCACCTGCTGCCACCGGGTCTGGGCGTAGCCGACCGCCTTGAGCAGGTCCGCGGGCACGCCGGTCTCGTCGGCCGCCGCCTGGTAGGTGCGGTCGAGCTCGGTGACGACCACCGGGTTGGCCCCATCCTCGACCACCACGTCGGTGGTGCAGGCGGCGGAGGCGGCGAGCGTGGCGAGCAGCGCGGGGGCGAGGCGGGCGAGCATGCTGGCTACAAGAGCAGCCACCGTGCCACCTACGGTGTGCGCAGACCTGCGACGTTCACCCCATAGCAATAACAGTTAGTTGTGCGAGTTCTGGGCCGAGACGGGCCCCGATCTCGCCGTACTTGCCCACCGCTGTGTGCACGCCGCCTGGGGATCCAGTACGCGATCGCAACCTCCAGTGGACAGTCAGGTTCTCGTCCGACGCGCCGCGGCATGCCGGGTTCTCGTCCGAATCCGCGCTCTCGTCCGACGCGCCGCGGCATGCCGGGTTCTCGTCCGAATCCGCGCTCTCGTCCGACGCGCCGCGGCATCCGGGCTCTCGTCCGACGCGCCGCGCATCCGGGCGCTCGTCCGACGCGCCGCAGCATCCGGGTTCTCGTCCGACGCGCCGCGGCACGCCGGGCCGGGCCCGCGCGCCTGCTACCATCCCGCCCATGCCCGCCCAGCTCACGATCGCCGGAGCCGCCGGCGGGGTCACCGGAAGCTGCTACCACCTGGCCCACGAGGGCGTCGCCCTGGTCATCGACTGCGGCACGTTCCAGGGCGGGCGCGAGGCCGAGACGCTGAACCGCCGGCCGTGGCCGTTCGATCCCGCCAAGGTCGACGCGCTGCTCCTGACCCACGGCCACCTCGACCACGCCGGGCGGGTGCCGCTGCTGGTCGACGACGGCTTCAGCGGTCCCATCCACGGCACGCCGGCGACGCTCGAGATCGCCTCGATGATCATGGAGGACACGGTCAAGATCGCGGCCCACGCCGACGGTCCGCCGCTGTACGGCAAGGCCGCGCTGGGCGCCGCCCGCGAGCGCCTGCGACCGCTGCGCGGCTACCGCGCGCCGATCACGATCGGGCCGTTCACCGTCGAGGCGTTCGACGCCGGCCACATCCTGGGCTCGAGCCACCTGCGGATCGCCTGGCGCGACGGCGGCGCCGAGCGCGCGATCCTGTTCTCGGGGGACATCGGCGTGATCGGCACCCCGATCATCCGCGACCCGACCTCGACCTGGGACCCGGCGCTGGCCGTCGACTACGTGGTCACCGAGTCGACCTACGGCGATCGCGCCCACCCCGACCGGGTCGAGGCCAAGGCGACCTTCCGCGACGTCGTGCGCCGGGCGCTGACCGACGGCGGCAAGGTGCTGATCCCGGCGTTCGCGATCGGCCGCACCCAGGAGATCCTCTACGAGCTCAACACGATGATCGAGGCCGGCGAGGTCGGCCCGGTGCCGGTCATCATCGACGGGCCGCTGTCGGCGACCGCGACCCAGCTCTACGCGCGCTACCGCGGGCTCTACGACGAGGACGCCGCCGCGGCGCTGGCCCGCGGCGATCATCCGCTCGAGCTCGAGTCGCTGCTGGTGACCCGGGACGGGCGGGCCGCGATCAAGGCGATCGACCACGACGGGCCGGCGATCATCATCGCCGGCTCGGGGATGTGCAACGGCGGGCGCATCCGCGGCCACCTCGCGCGCTACCTGCCCGATGCGCGCACCGACGTGCTGCTGGTCGGCTACCAGGGCGCGCGCACGCTCGGCCGCGCGCTCGAGGACGGCGCCCGCGAGGTCTGGCTCGACGGTGGCCAGGTGCCGGTGCGGGGGCGGATCACGCGGCTGTCGGGCTACTCGGCCCACGCCGACCGCGACGGGCTCGCCGCCTGGTTCGGCGCGGTGCCGCGCGCCGGCGCCGCCACCGCGATCGTCACCCACGGCGAGGACGACGCGCGCGCCAGCTACGCCGCGCTCCTGCGCGATCGGTTCGGCGCGGCGACGGTGGTCCCCGACCTCGATCAGACGATCGCGCTGGCATGATCCCGCTCTACGACATGCGCGCCGAGCTGGCCGCGGTCCGGCCCGAGATCGATCGCGCGATCGCGCGGGTGCTCGACCACGGCGGCTTCATCGGCGGCGCCGAGGTCACCGAGTTCGAGCGCGCGCTGGCCGCGGCCACCGGCGTCGCCGACGCGGTCGGCACCAGCTCGGGCACCGACGCGCTGGTGGCGCTGGCGATGGCGCTGGGCTGGGGCCCGGGCGACGAGATCGTCACCACGCCGCTGTCGTTCTTCGCCACCGTCGGCGCGATCGTCCGCGTCGGCGCGCGCCCGGTGTTCGCCGACGTCGACGCCACGCTCAACGCCGACCCCGCGGCGGTCGCGGCCGCGGTCGGCCCGCGCACCCGCGCGGCGCTGCTCGTGCACCTGTTCGGGCGGCCGGCGGCGTGGCCGGCGGTGCCGGTGCCGATCATCGAGGACGCCGCCCAGGCCATCGGCGCGGCGCCGGTGCGCGGGCTCGCCGCCGCGCTGTCGTTCTTCCCGACCAAGAACCTGGGCGCGTGCGGTGACGGCGGCGCGGTGCTCACCGACGACGCCGACCTGGCCGCGCGCCTGCGCCTGGTGCGCAACCACGGCGCCAGCCCGAAGTACCACCACGTCGCGATCGGCGGGAACTTCCGGCTCGACGCGCTGCAGGCCGCGATCCTCGCCGCCAAGCTGCCGCACCTGGGCGCGTGGACCGCCGCCCGCCGCGCCCGCGCCGAGCGCTACCGCGCCGGCCTGGCCGGGCTCGACGCCGTGCGCGTCCCGGTCGACGATCCGCGCCACGTCTACCATCACTTCGTCGTCCGCGCCGACGAGCGCGCCCGGCTGCGCGCCCACCTGACCGCCGCCGGCGTCGGCACCGAGATCTACTACCCGTCGCCCCTGCACCTGCAGCCGGCGCTGGCCGACCTCGGCTACCGCGCCGGCGCGTGCCCGGTGGCCGAGGCGGCGTGCGCCGAGCTGCTGGCGCTGCCGATGCACCCGACGTTGCCGCTGGCCTCGGTCGATCGCGTGGTCGACGCGGTCCGCGCCGCCTACCGCTGACGCGCCCAGCGCGCCGCCGCGCGAGCCAGCCGCAGCGCCGCCCGCGCCCGGACCAGCGGCGACGGCCGCGCCCGCCGCGACGGCACCACGCCGACGATCTGATCGCGGTGCACCAGGCCCAGGTGCGGCGCCGCCTGGTTGTCGCCGGCGTGGACCCACCACGGCAGGCCCGGGGCCCGCGCGATCAGGCGGTGCAGCTCGAGGTCACCGCGCCGGGTCACGAACGCGGCGACGTCGCCACGCCGGGGCCGCGCCGCCGCGACCGTCACGGTCTCGCCGCGCCGGATCACCGGCTCCATCGACACCCCGCCGCACGTCACCGTCAGCCCGCCCCGCGCCCGCTCGCGCAACAGCTCGATCCGCGCGCGCACGCTGGGCGGCAGCTCGAGCGATCGGATCACGAGCTCTGAGGGTTGCCGCCGGGACAGGTGAAGCGGTTCGACTTAGCGCACGACAGCGCCATGGTCTCGAACACCTCGTCGGTCACGACCGCCGGCCGCTCATAGGGGCGACGGGGCACCGCCGCGCGCTCGGTCTTCTTGTCATTGCTCATGTCGATCTACTCCAGAGGCTAGCAGAGCCGGCCCGGCCGGCCAAGTCATCGAACATCCGCGGACCTACATGCCGTCGTCCCAGAGCAGCTGCAGGGCTCCGTCCTGGGAGTTGCTGGTCCAGTCAGCCCAACAGACGTCATCCAGGCCGTCGGCGTTCACGTCGCCGGCCCAGATCGCGGTGATCGCCGAGCCGCCGATGCCCGGGAGCGCTCCCTGGAAGCTGGCCGGCCCAGTGATCACATGATCCGGCGTGGCTCCCGTGACCGGGCCGAACCACACGTCCAGGACCGCCTGGGTCGTGCCCGGGCTGCGGGCCGCGACGATCAGGTCCTCGATGCCATCGCCGTTGACGTCCGGCGCGGTGGTGTTGGCGTTGTTGACCACGGCCATGCCGAGGTAATCGTTGAGGTTGGCGCCGACGAACGTCGCGAGCGCCACGCCGGGCGAGGTGTGCCCGGCCACCCCGCCAGTGCCCACCGTGTCGCCGTCGACGATCAGCACCAGGCCGTTGTCGCCCAGGTAGCGCAGGTCGCCGAACACCAGATCGCGGGCGCCGTCGCCGTTCTGGTCGGCGATCGAGCCAACGGTCGAGCCCCACTCGAGCCGCACGTCGTTGGTGACCAGGCGGACCTTGACGTCGCGGCCGATCGTGAATGGCGCGCGCGTGACGCCAGGAGCCGCCGGCCGACCGACGCCGCGGTAGACGACCACCTGGCCGCCGGGGAGGCCGTCCTCGGCGTAGCCCACGACGAGGTCGTCGGTGGTGTCGGCGACGCCGCCGGTCGGGCCGACGTTGTGCAGGTAGTAGCCGAACAGCGAGCCGGTCGCGTCGGGGTCCTCGTACATGCGCGCGACGGTCGTGCCGCTGCCGGCGGCCGACAGGTCCGAGATCCGGACGGTGCCGGTCGGCACGGTGCCGCCGTACAGCACCACCGCCGCGCCCGAGGCGCCGCCGGCGCCGAACACCGCCGTGGCGACCAGGTCGTCGGTGCCGTCGCCGTCGTGATCGCTGGTCGCGAGCTGCCAGCCGAGCGCGCTGCCGGTGAACCAGTTGACGGTGGTCGCCACCGCGATCCGGCGCTGCGCGACGGCCGCGGTGACCGCGCCGGTCGGCAGCGCGGCGCCGCCGTTGATGACGTGGATCACGCCGCTGCCGCCGTCGGCGAAGGGCTCGCCGATCACCAGATCGTGGCGGGTCGCGCTGCTCCAGCGCACCGCGGCCAGCGACGCGCCGAGGTTGGTGTCGGCGGTGGCGCCACGGATCGTCAGGGCCGGCGTGGTCGCGAGGCCGACCGCCGAGCCCAGGTAGACGTAGACCTCGCCGGCCGCGGCGACGCCGCCGGAGGTGACGTAGGGCGCGCCGACGGCGAGGTCGTCGAAGGCGTCGTCGTTGAACCGGCCGCGCACCATCGCCAGGCCGAACCCGGCCGCGCCGACGGTGTTGGGGGCCGAGGTCACCGGCGCCTGATCGAACCGCGGCGTCAGCGGCCCGGCGATCTGCGCGGCCGAGCGGTTGCCGGCGCTGTCGACGCTGGCGACCGCGACCCAGTAGGCGGTGCCGGCCTTGAGCGGCTGGGCTCGGACGACCTCGGCGGCGCCGGCCGCGCCCGGCGTCGGCGCGACGACGGTCGTGCCGGTGGTGTCGAAGTTGGCGTCGGTGAGCGCGGTGGTCGCGTAGCGGACCTGGTAGGTGGCGGCGCCGCCGGGGGCGGTGAAGTTCAGGCGGATCGACTGGCGGGTGTCGGCGACCGCCGTCAGGCCGGTCGGCGGCCCGGGCGGCGTCAGGTCGACGATCAGCGGCAGCGTGGCCGAGCCCGTGCGCACGCCCGCGGTCGCGGTCGCGACGATCGCGTAGGGCGCGGCGCGCGCGGCCAGGGTCAGCGTGACCGACCAGGTCGAGCCGACGACGGTCGCCGCGACCGGCGCCCCGCCGTCGACGGTGACCGCGACGCTGGCGCCGGTGGTCGAGACCGTGCCGGTCAGCGCGAACGTCAGCGCGCCGGCGCTGACGGTGCCGTCGCCGCTGCCGACGGTGCCGTCGGCCGGCGAGCCGGTGAAGTTGACGGCGAGGTCGGCCAGGCTGACCGCGCACGCCGTCGAGGTCCCGACGTTGCCGGCGGCGTCGGTGGCGCGGCCGCGGAAGGTGTTCGCGCCCGCGGCGATCGTGATGAACACCTCGCCGCCCGGCGCGGTGACCGGCGTGGTCGAGGTGCCGGCGCTGTTGGTCAGCTCGAGCTCGCGGCTGATCGTCAGCGGGGCGGTCACGCGCATGCGCAGCTGCACGCCGGCGAGGCCCGCGTCCTGATCCTGGGCCGGGGTGACGGTGCCGCCGCAGGCGACGCCGAGCGGCAGCGCCACACCGACGGTCACGCTGGGCGCGAGGTTGTCGAAGCTGAGCGCGAGGCCAGCGGTGGTCTCGATGCCGTCGATCGACGTGGTCCGCAGCGTGCACAGCTCGCTGGTCTCGCACGGCACGGTCGCGCACACGGTCGCGCGCAGCACCGCCGCGCCGGCGCCGTCGAAGGTGCCGCCGGGATCGTTGTCGCCGCAGTCCGACGTCACGACGCGGCCGGCGCAGGCGGGGCTCGACGCCGCGATGTCGATCTGCGCGCCGTTGGCGGGGTCGCCGTCGGCGTCGGTCGTGACCGTGCCGGTCGGCGCGGTGACCGTCAGCGTGCAGCCAGCCAGGACCACGCGGTAGGCCTGATCGATCTGGCAGCTGTTGTTGGCGTGATCGACGGCGGCGAAGCGGATCGAGTAGTCCGCGGGCGACGTCGCCGGATCGAAGGTGGCGGCGGCGGTCGAGTCGCCGGCGGCGGACAGGTCGGTGCCGACGAGCGCGACGGTGTTGCCGCCGGGATCGGTGATCGCGAACGAGGCGGTCTCGCCGGCGCCGTCGCCGCCGCTGGCGTTGCCGCGCAGCGTGACCTGGATGCCGTCGGACAGGTCGGCGTTGGCGTCGAGGCCCGGCGTGATGCTGGTGCCCGGCGTCGGGTCGACCATCGCGCAGTTCGGCGCGACCGTGTCGACGAAGACCGAGGTCACGCCCGACGAGCGCGACCCGACGCTGGCGGCCACGCCGCACTCGGCGCGCAGGTTGACCTGGCCCTCGGGCGCGCTCAAGGTCAGGCTGGTCTGGCCGTTGTCGCCGACGGTGCCGGCGCCGATCTCGGCCTCGGGCACGCCCGGCGCCGACAGGAACAGGCGGACCTGCTCGCCGGCGCGGGCCCGGATGACCACGTCGCCCTGGTAGCCGGCCGCGGCCGGATCGCTGTCGGCCGCGGCGTTCCAGACCCCGAGCGGCGCGTAGAAGTCGTTGGCCAAGGGCGGCGTCGCGAACTCGACGGCGCAGTCGCCGCCGCCGACGAGCGAGACGACCACCTCGTCGGAGTCCGACCCGCACTGGCCGGCGTCGGCCTCGACCCGCAGCGTCGCGCCCGCGCTCGGGATCGTGACGTCCGCGAACGTGGCGTCGCCGTCGGCGTTGGTGGCCGCGGTCAAGGTCGCGACGACCGCGTCGGTCTCGTCGTGGACCGTCAGCGTCACCTCGGTGCCGCGCCCGAACGTCGACCGCACCGTCACGTCGGTCTGGACCCCGTCGGTGCCCGGATCGCTGTCGGCGATGATCGGCCCCTGCGGCGAGGTGATGTAGACCAGGCTCTCGACCTGGCAGATCGGACCATCGCCGCACCCGGCCGCGGCGGTGAGCACCGCGCAGGTGGCGACCAGGCTACGCCCGAGCATGCGGAACAGGGACGAATTCATGGGACGGATCCTTCGCGCAAGTCAGTCAGTGACGGTGACGGTCGTCGGAGTCAGCTCAGCACCCGCAGCGCGGCGACGCGCCGCCGTCCGGTCGCCTCGGCCGCCTTCCGCTGGTGCTGACCATCGGCGTCGACACGATCCCACGTCGGCGGCAGCGCCGTCTCGGTGGCGGGCACCAGGCCGCGGTCGCGCAGCGAGTCGCGGATCTGGACGGCGTGGCGGCAGGCCTCGAGCGACGGCCCCGCGACCTCGCCGTGCTCGACCAGGGCCATGCCGTGGCAGCGCTGGCAGTACGGCCGGAGGCTGCAGCGGTTGCACTCGGCCAGCGTCGCCCAGCGCAGCGCGCGCACGGCCTCGAGCTGGGTCGAGCCGGCCCAGATCTCGGCGAAGCTCTGCTGGCGCAGGTCGCCGCACGGCATCGGCAGCGCGTTGCACGGCCAGACCTCGCCGTTGGGCGCGATCGACACCGACTGCTGGCCGGCGCGGCACGGCGCGTGGTGCAGCGGCCGCAGCTCCTCGCCGGCGGCCTTCATCGACTCGGGGCCGATGAACGTGCGCGCCAGGTTGTCGGCCATCGTGGTCTCGTAGAAGCGCTTGAGCGTCTCGGCCTTCATGCGCAGCGCCAGCGGCGCCTTGTCGCCGGTCTCGATCGCCGTGATCTTGGGATCGAACGTGAACTCGGCGCCCATCTCCTTGGCCAGCTCGGCCATGCCGGCGACGTCGGCGGCGTTGGTCTCCATGACCGGGGCCTTGAGCAGCACGGCCATCTTGCGCGCGAGCAGGCGCCGGGCCGCGGCGACCGTGCGGTCCCACGAGCCCGGCATCCGGGTGATCTCCTCGTGCTTGCCCTTGTGGCCGGCGTAGAGCGACAGGTCGAACTGGATCGGCCGCAAGGTCGCGAGGAAGTCGGCGCGCTTGTCGCTGATGTGGTGGCCGGTGGTCAGGACCTTGAGCGCGAAGCCCTTGGCGTGGGCCGCCGCCAGGATCTGGTCGGCGTCCTTGCGCATGAAGAACTCGCCGCCCATGAAGGTCAGGAACAGCACGCCCATCGCGGCGATCTCGTCGAGGACGCGCTCGATCTCGGCGAACGACAGCTCGTCGTCGTGGGCGTCGTGCTCCTGGTAGCAGTGCACGCACTCGTAGTTGCAGCGGTCGGTGACCTGGAAGGTCACGGTCACGGGCCAGCCCTCGCGCTGGGCGCGCGCGGCGAGCAGATCGGCGGCTCCGCGCAGAGGTTTCATGGTGTCGGTCCCCCGGACCGCGGGGGCGCTCCAGGATAGCCCCCCGCCGGAGTCACATCAACTCGGGGTGAGGTCGGCGGGCGGGGCTGCGATCTCGAGCACGGTGCCGACATGGGGATCCTTCCGGAAGTGCAGGCGGTAGCACGGCGTGGTGGCGGTGACGGTGGCGGCGAGGTCGAGGACGCGCTCGGCGGTGCCGGGCTCGGCGACGTAGACCAGCACGTGGCGCAGGAGCTCCGGCAGCGCCGCCGCGGGCGTCAACGGGTCGCGGCGATCGAACGGCGCCTGGGCCAGGAAGTGGACGCCGGCCAGGGGCGCGCTCGCGCCGTGGGCGATGCCGGCCGGTCCCAGGTACGGCGGCACCACGACCTGCCAGCCGGCGGCGGTCGCGCGGATCACCAGCAGCTCGTCGGCGATCTTGGTGCAGCTCGGGTACGCGTCGGCCAGCAGCGCCGAGATCGTCGACTTGCCGGCGCCGCTGACCCCGGAGAACACCAGCGCGCGCCCGGCGTGGACCACCGCCGACGAGTGCAGGAACAGCGCGCCGTCGCGCGGCAGCGCCAGCGACGCGGCGATGCGCAGGCACGCCTCGAGGCTGTTGGCGCTCGGGCCGACGCGGAACTGCGCGGTCAGCGGCAGCTCGCCGACGTCGACCTCGCCCTCGGCGTCGAAGCGCTCGACGTGGAGCCGGCCGTCGGGCAGCGCCCGGCGCTGGAACGCCGGGTACTCCGGGGCGCGCTCGCGATCGAAGCCGTCGACCCGACTCACGGTCACGGTCAGGCGCGGCGCCTCGGTGGTCGCGAACGCCTGGTAGATCGGCGCGAGGTCGTCGATCGCGCCGGGGTGCGCGGCGCGCACCTCGATCGGCAGACCTGCGAACAGAAAACGAGCCACCACCAGAGGTTAGTGCACTTCGGTGGATATCCGTTCAGGGGTCGCGATTCTGGGCTCCGTTCCCGGCTCCGGTTCCCGCTTCCGCGATGGGGACCGGATCCTGGGTCTCAAACATCCGAAATCAATGCCGAATTCCGACCCAGCGCGTCAGCCTTGGGGACCGGATCCTGGGTCTCAAACATCCGAAATCAAAGCCGAACTCTGACCTGGCGCGTCAGCTTGGGGACCGAATCCTGGGCCTCAAACATCCGAAATCAAAGCCGAACTCTGACCTGGCGCGTCAGCTTGGGGACCGAATCCTGGGCCTCAAACATCCGAAATCAAAGCCGAACTCTGACCTGGCGCGTCAGCTTGGGGACCGAATCCTGGGCCTCAAACATCCGAAATCAAAGCCGAACTCTGACCTGGCGCGTCAGAATTGCGAAGATCGGGTGACGAAACACGGCTCTACGGGCGTAGAGGACCACCCCATCTGTGGTCGATTCCGACAGCCCGCGATCCGCCAACCCACTGATCGCGCGAGGTTCGTCGCGGCACAGCGCTTGCTGAATCTGCCCCGATGACGCTCTCCGGTCGTGGACCCTGGCTCGCGGTGCTCGGACTCGCGGTGACGGCGCTCGCGGCGGGTTGCGGCGGCGACGACGCGGCGGCGGATCCCGACGGCGGGCTGATCGACGCCGGCCCCGACGCGCCCGACCCGACCGCGGCGATCTACGACCCGGCCCACGTGGTCGAGGTCGCGATCGAGCTGCCGGTCGCCGCCTGGGACGACATCCGCTCGCAGCAACGCCCGGCCGACGTGCTGTTCGGCGCCGACTGCCAGGACCGGCCGTTCGGCAGCCCGTTCACGTCGCACCTCGGCACGGTCACGGTCGACGGCGTCCGCCTCGAGCAGGTCGCGGTGCGGAAGAAGGGGTTCCTGGGCTCGCTCGACGACACCAAGCCGTCGCTCAAGCTCAAGTTCGACGAGGTCGTGGTCGGGCAGGAGGTCGCGGGCGTGCGCGGCCTGACGCTCAACAACAACAAGCAGGACCCCAGCGTGGTGCGCCAGTGCCTGGCCTACCGCCGGTTCGCCGCGGCCGGGATCCCAGCGCCACGCTGCAACTACGCCCACGTCACCGTCAACGGCCTCGACCTCGGCGTGTTCACCAACGTCGAGGGCGTCAACAAGCGGTTCCTCGCGAGGCACTTCGCCAGCGACGCCGGCCGGCTCTACGAGGGCACGCTCGCCGACTTCCGGCCCGGCTGGCTGGCGACGTTCGAGCCCAAGACCGACGAGGCCAACCCCGACCGCAGCGATCTCGAGGCCGTCGCCACCGCGCTGACCGCGCCCGACCCGCAGCTCCTGGCCGCGCTGGCGCCGGCGGTCGACGTCGAGCGCTTCCTCACGTTCTGGGCGATGGAGACCCTGCTCGAGCACGGCGACGGCTATGCCAACAACACCAACAACTACTTCGTCTACGCCGATCCGACCTCGGGCCAGCTCCAGTTCTTGCCCTGGGGCACCGACAGCGTCGCCGGCGCGCCCGGCGTCGATCCGCCGGCGTCGGTGATGATGGCCAACGGCCTGCTGGCGCGCCGGCTGTACCTCCTGCCCGAGACCCGGGCCCGCTACGTCGCGCGCATGCAGGCGCTGCTCGCCGGCGCCTGGGACGTGCCCGCGATCCTCGCCGACCTCGACCGCGACGCCGCGCTGATCGCGCCGTACCTGCCACGCGATCCGTTCGCGGTCGGCGTCGATGTCACCGCCGAGATCGCCGGCGTCCGCGCGTTCGTGCAGACCCGGGCCGCGCGGATCGCGCCGACCCTGGCCGCGCCGCCGACCTGGGACCGGCCGCTGCGCGCGTCGTTCTGCTTCGTCGAGCTGGGTCCGATCCAGGCGACCTTCGCGACCACGTTCAAGGCCGTCGATCCGCCCGACGTGTTCACGGCCGGCGCCGGCACGCTGACCGGCTCGATCGAGGGCGTGCCGATCACGCCGACGCGGGTCGGCACCAACGCCGCGCCCGCCGACGGCGGCCAGGTCGCGATCCAGGTGTTCGGGCTGATCACCGGCAGCGACGTGCTCGTCGCGGTGATCAACCTGCCGCCGGCCCAGGTCACCGCCGGCGCGACCGTGCCCATCCCGATCTTCTCGGCGTTCGTGTTCCGCTTCAACCCCGTCGCCGGCACCGGCGCGATCGTCGGCGTGCTGATCGGCGGCACGGTCAGCTTCACCCAGGGCGCCGGCGCCACCGACGGCGCGCCCGTGGTCGGGAGCTGGAGCTCGACCTTGTACAGCTCGCCGTTCTGACGGCGCGGGGTGACCGAGCGGCGGGCCGGGCGACCGCCGCGCGCGGCCACGCCTCAGCGTCGGTCGATCACGGGCGCGTCGACTCGCGCTTGATCTCCTCCGCCGTCATGCACGCGCACGCAAGTCGCTCGCCGTGCTCGGACGCGTACCGGCTGCGGTGGCCGTCGCACTCGGACGGCAGCGCGCCCCCGCCGAAGTGCCCGTTGACGATCGTCGCCGCCTCGGCCGGCGGCCGCGCCGCGCAGTCGCGCTCGACCTCGGCGGTGATCACGCATTGAAGCCCCTCGTCCCACCGACCCGCCGGCGCCGGCGCCACGACCGGTTCCGGACCGCACCGCCCGTGGGTCTGCTTGGTCCACGCCGACGTGCACGCCGCCGCGCTCAGCGCGAGCACAACCAGGACCGCGGGTACCTTGATCACGCCCCGACGATAGCGCGCTCGGCGCCGCCCCGCCTGCCCCGAAGGTACGCCCGACCGCCGTGGGACACCGTGTGTCAACCTCGTTCGCGTCACGCGGCCTCCTGGTCGACGATGCGAGGGGTGAACTTGAGCGCGGCGGCGTGCTTGCCGGGATCGTAGGCGACGCGCTTCTGCCAGCAGGCCCAGAGCACGCGGCACCAGGCGCGGGCGACCAGGTGCCGAGGCTAGATCAGGCCAGATCAGGCCAGAGATCAGGCCAGATCAGGCCAGATCAGGCCAGATCAGGCCAGATCAGGCCAGATCAGGCTAGATCGGCGTGTGATGGCGTCGTGGCGCGCGCATTTGATTATGGTAGATATAGTATCTCGCCCGCGACCGGCCACCGACGGCGCGCCCGTGGTCGGGTGCGCGACGGTGTCCAGCTCACCGTTCTGACGGACGCACCCGACCGAGCGCGGTCTCCTCAGTCGCCCCACAGCAGCGCCGCGCCGCGCTCGACCAGCGGCTGCTCGGCCGCGCGCAGGGCCGCCTGCTCGTCGGCGCTCAGCACCAGGTACGGCGGCGGCCAGGTGGCGGCGACAGCGGCGGCGCCCTCGTCGCGGACGCGCCGCAGCGGCTCGGGCAGCGTCGACGTCGCCGCGCGGACCCACGCGAGGCGCGCGGTCCGGCCGCGGGCCAGCTCCGGCACGACCGGCTTCCAGCCCAGCCACCGCGGCGCGCTGCGACGATGCCCGCGCCGCTGCAGCGCGAGATCGAGCTCGTCGCCCCACACCAGCGCGACCGCGTCCGCAGGGTCGTGGCGCTCGTCGACCACCCGCAGCGCGGCGTGGCGGTGGTCCGCGCACGTCGACGTCAGGCCCTCGACCGGGTCGGGCAGCGGCGGCAGCGTCACCGGCGCGCCGACGGGCCCCGACTCCTGATCGCGCGACCGCTCCTCGCTCGACATCGGGATCCGCGCCGCGTCGATGGCCTTCCACACCGCGATCAGGTGGGCGCGCCGCAGATCGCCGTCGCTGATCTTCCGCGCCGCCTCGAGTCGGATCGTCCACGACGGATGGCCCAGGAGGCGCGGCGCCAGCGCGGCCGCGGCGGCGCACCGGCAGATCGCGCGGGTCGCCTCGACCGCGAGGTCAGGGAGGTCGAGCGCGCGTTCGAGCACCGCCACGCCGCGGTCGGGGTCGCGCCCGATGAGCGGGAGCAAGCGCGCGGCCTCACGGACCCGCTCGGGCGCGGTCAGCTCGAGGATCGCCGTCGGGACCGCAGCCACCGAGCCGAGCTCGTGCAGCGCCTGGTAGCCCAGGTGTCGCCAGGTGTCGCGCGGGTTGCCCCGGTCCGCGTGCAGGCGCGCGACCAGCGCCGCCGTGGCGTCGTCCTTGCGGCCGGTCGCGAAGCCCAGCAGGTCGAAGCCGCCGCCGACCGCCTCCCACGACCGATCGCGATCAGGCCCGGCGACCACGTCGAGCGCCTGCGCGAACACCGGCGCCGCGCTCGCGAGCGGCGCGAGCAACCGCGCCCAGCCCGCAGCGCCGCGCCAGCGCTCCACCACCGACCGGTGCCAGAGGTCGAGGACCTGGTCCATCAACGCCGGGTCGCGCCCGACGCACCCCAGCCGGGCCGTGAACACCCGACCCAGCTCGTAGACCTCGACCACCTGCTCGGGTCGGGCGAGCAGCTGCGTCACGACGAGCGCGGCGTCGAGGGTGCCAAGGCGTTGCTCGAGGTGGTCGGCGCGATCCGATCGACTGGCGCCGACGTAGCTCGCCGGCAGCCCCAGCTCCGCGACCCGCGCGGCGGACGGCGGGTCGGCGACCTTCGCCAGCATGGACAGGAGACCGTCGGCGAGCTCGACCTCGGCCGGCCGCGGCGCCGGCGTGGTCGCGACCTGGGCGGCCGCATCGAGACGGGCCAGCCCCGCGGCCAGGCCGGTCGGCGCTGGCGACGACGATGACGACGACGACGACGACCCCGCCGACGCTGCCGACGACGCTGCCGACGACGATGCCGCCGCCGCTGCCGACAACGATGCCGCCGCCGCCTCCTCGGCCAGCGGCTCGCGCGGCGCTGCCGCCACCGCGAGCGCGGCGGCGCGCCAGGCCTCGCGGTCGGCGGACGTCAGCGCACCGACCAGCGCCGGCGCCAGCCGCTCCGCGAACGCCACCGCCACCGCGACGAACGCGTCGTCGAGCTCATCGATCGTCTCGTCCCCCGTCGGCTCGAGCAGCGGCTGGGTCTCCTCATCGACCGGCAGGGACAGCTCCGCCGCCGCCGCCGAGAACGCCGCGATCGCGGCGCGCGCCGCCGCCGGGATCTCCGACGATCGGTCGTCGTCGTCGTCGTCCCAGCGCCCCACGCCTTGCAGGCTGCTGCCGGCGTCGCCGAGCGCGCGGATCGCGGCCTGCGCGTCGTCGGCGATCGGGTCGGTGCCCGACAGGAAGCCCCCGAGCTCGCCGAACCGCCGCCACGCCGGGTGTCCGCCAGCCGCCAGCGTCGCGCACGCGCGGTAGTCGACCAGCTGCGCCAGCGCGCCCGCGGAGTCGGGCAGGCCCGCGTCGGCGGCGAGCGCGACCGCGCGCCACGCCGAGCGTCCCCCGATGGTCGCGATCGTTCGCACCACCTCGGCGGTCCACGGCCGAGACGTCCACCCGTCGAGGGCGAGCCGCGCGGCGAGCGCGTCGGCCCAGCCGGCGACCGCGAGCGGGCCCGACACCGTGGCGCACGCGGCGAGCGCCGCCGCGATCTGCTGCGGCGCGGGCTCGACGGTCACCAGCGGCGCCGCTGCCGTCGGCAGCGCCTGGGGGGCTGGGGTCAGCGTGCCCGCCGCGACCCAGCCGTCGCGACGCTCCGGCGAGACCACCTCGCGGGCGTTGCGCGCGTGCGGCTCCCAGCCGTCGCCGGCCCAGGCGTACGTGCCGAAGTCGTCGGCCAGCGCGAGCTCGGCGGTCGGGACCAAGCTCCGCAGCTCGGCCAGCGCGTCGAACACCCGGCCCATGACCGAGAGCAAGTAGCCGCCCTGGTCACCGCGCCGAGGATCGCCATGGGACGGCCGGAGCGAGTCCCACCCGATCAGATCGCCCTCGCCCGGGCCGTCGCCCTCGGGCAGCTGCAGATCGTAGCCGTCGATCACCGCGCGCCAGCGCGCGACGTGCGCCGCCGCCTGGGCGCGCTCGCCCGCGTCGAGCGGGTGCGCGCGATGCAGTGACCAGTACATGTCGAAGCCCATGGAACCCTCTGATGCGACTGTGCCAACGCGCCGCCCTGCTGGGGCGGCCCTGCCCACCTATCGACCGCCGCGGCCAGCGGTTGCGCGATCGCCCGCACGCCGCGCGGTGACCACTGTCCCGTTGTGCCGGCCACGCAGTCGGGGCAATGTTGCCGGCATGCGTCGTCCCGATCGTGTTTGCGCCCACGCGGTGGGCTTGTCGGTGGTGATGCTCGTGGCGGCGCTGGCCAGCGCGCGGGTCGCGCACGCCCAGCAGAAGCCGGCCCCGGTTCCGACCGCCGCGCCGACCACGGATCCGACCGCGCCGCCGGCGCCGGTTCCAGCGCCGACCGCGCCGCCAGCGCAAGCCCAGGTCGCTGATCCGACCGCGCCGCCGGCGCCGACCGCCATCGCGGATCCGACCGCGGCACCGGTTCCGCCGCAGCCAGTGCCCTCGGTGCCCGTGGGCAAGCCGCCGCCGGTCGACTTCCCGGTGATCGAGCTGGTGACGATGGGCGTCGGCGCGCGCATCTGGGAGCGCCACGGCCACATCGCGCTGTGCGTGCGCGAGCGCGATCCGCGCCGGAACACTTGCTACAACTACGGCCTCGGCGACTTCCAGCACCCGCTGTCGATGGGCTGGGGCTTCTTCCGCGCCGACGACAGCTTCTGGGTCGGGCGCCAGTCGCCGAGCGTGCTGGTCACGATCTACCAGGCGGCCGATCGCGACGTCTGGGCGCAGCCGCTGCCGCTGACCGCCGACGAGAAGCGCACGCTCTTGGCGCGGCTCGAGCACGACGTCGAGGACGCCCACAAGCACTACTCGTACGACCACCTCGCCGACAATTGCTCGACCCGGGTCCGCGACGCCATCGACGAGGCCACCGGCGGCAAGCTGCGCGCGATGCGGGAGCCGTCCGACGGGCTCACCTATCGCGACCTGGCGCGCAAGGGCTTCTACGGCATGCGGGTCGCGCTGCTCATCACCGACATCGCCATGGGCCGCGCCGCCGATCGCGTGCCCAGCTACTACGACCGCATGTTCTTGCCCGACTACCTGCGCGAGGCCGTGACCCGCCTGTGGGGCGTCGAGCCGATCGCCGTGTACCGCCGCCACGGCCCACCGCCGCAGGGCGACGGCCCCAGCGGGCGCGTGCTGTTCTTGCTGATCGTGCTGGCGCTGACCGCGCCGGCCTGGCTCGCGCGCTGGCGCGGCCGCTTCCAGCGCACCGGGCTGTGGTTCGCGCTGGTGCCGCAGCTCGTGCTCGGCCTCGTGCTGTGGACGCTCGCGATCATCAGCCCGCTGTCGTACGTGCGCTGGAACGAGTCCTGCCTCGTGCTCGTGCCGCTCGACCTGCTGCTCGTCGTCGGCCCGATGCACCTGCGCACCCGCTACGCCCGCGGCCGCATCGCGATGCTCGCGCTCGTCGCCCTCGGGCTCGCCGTCGGCCTGCTCCGCCAGCCGATCTGGTTCATCGTCGCCTGGCCGCTCGTCCCCGCCCTCGTCGTCGGCCTCGGCCCGCGCTGGTGGCTCTGGCGCGGTCGCCGCACCGGCGACTCGGCCGTCGCCGGGTAGCGCGCACGGGCGCCGTGACACGCGCCGTGAGCAAAGTCTGCCCACCGGCGCGGGCGTGAGCGACGGGTGCTCAGCCGATCGGCGCGCACGGCCCGCGGCGGGCGCGTCGCGCCTGGCGCGGTGGGTGCAATCGCAGCCGGCATGACCAACGACCTGGCGCGGCTGCACCGCGATCTCGACGACGGCGGCACCACCCGCGGCGCCGGCCTGGCGCCGGGCAAGCGGACGCTGTCGCAGGGGCTGCCGGCGGCGCGCGCGGTGGGGACGACGCCGCCGCCGAGCGCAGCGAGCCCGGTGCAGCTGGCGCGGCTGCCCGATCCGTTCGACTTCTCCGGCACGGCGGTGCAGTGCGATCGCGGCGACGTCCCGGCGGGCGTCGACGTCGCCGGCGCGGCCCAGGCCGGCGTCAGCGGCGCGGCGATGGCCCTGCCCCACGGCGAGGCGATCCAGCGCGCGTTCGGGCCCGAGCACGACGTGTCGGCGATCCAGGCCCACGTCGGCGGCGCGGCGGCGGCGGCGGCGATCGAGCTGGGCGCGGCCGGGTTCGCGGTCGGCGAGCACGTCGCGTTCCGCGCGGCGCCGAGCCTGCACCTCGCCGCCCACGAGGCCGCGCACGTGGTGCAGCAGCGCGCCGGCGTCCACCTCAGCGGCGGTGTCGGCCAGGCCGGCGATGTCTACGAGCAGCACGCCGACGCCGTCGCCGATCGCGTGGTCGCGGGCCTGTCCGCCGCCGATCTGCTGAGCCCCGCGCGCGGCGGCGCGAGCGCGGTGCAGCGTGCGCCCGAGGAGGCGCCCCCGCGCGCGGACCAGTGCGACGACCGGGCCCTGCGCGACGGCGACGGTCACCTGGTCACCGACTGGGCCAGCGCGGTCGGCGCCATCAACACGCTCTACACCGGCGTCAGCACCGGCGTCGGCTGGAAGAAGTACCGCGGCGTCGAGCGCTGGTACAAGGAGGCGGGCAAGGACGACCCGCCGCCGGTGTGGCGCGACATCCTGATCAACGCCGTCGGGTTCGCGGCCGCCGCCGGCGTCGCGGGCTGGGGCGCGGTCCTGACGGCGCGGATCGTGAAGGCGGCCGCGAGCTCGACGCTGCGGGCCGGGGTCGCCGCCAGCATCGACATGGGCAAGAACGTCGCCAAGTCGGTCGCGAGCGCCGCGGTCGCCAAGGCCATGCACAGCGGCAGCGGCGACGGCCGCATCGTCTACAGCGAGGCGCTCGAGGACGACATCGACAAGACCACCGCCGCCGAGTCGCGCGCCCTGGCCGGCAGCCTCAGCGGGCTGGCGACCGCGGCCGACGCGACGAAGTGGCCGGCGCTGCAGGCCCTGTACGACGGGATCAGCGCCACCGCCGACGAGGCGACCGCCATCCAGCACGGGGCGACGGTCGAGGGCTGGATGAGCGCGTCGGCGCAGCACCAGCACGGCGTCGACTTCGCGATCGGCCCCCAGACCCTCGACGGGATGTTCCGCGCCGGCCGCCTCACGATGGGCCAGGCCCAGAGCATCCGCGCCTACCTGCAGGTGCGTCCCGACCTGACCGATCTGACCAAGCTCCCGCCCGAGCACCAGGCCGCGCTCCAGGGCGCCCTCGGCGCGGGTTGGGCCCGCATGCCGGTCGAGCGCCGGACCAACACCGAGTCGCTGTCGGCCAGCGGCCTCGGCTTCATGACCAAGACGACGACCCGGGGCGTGCTCGAGATCTTCCTCGACACGCCGCTGGACGGCGACCTCGCCGGCGAGCCGACGGTCGACTACGTCGAGCTCGAGTCCGACGAGGGGCTCAACGACGCGACCCGCGCCTACTTCCTCGGCAGCGACAAGCGCGTCGAGGAGTTCGAGGTGCCCAAGCTCGTGGTCGGCGACGGCTTCCGGATCGCGTTCGACGAGGCCAACTCGGCCACGATCCGGACGGGCCTGCTCGGCGGTCACAGCGAGTGGCTCGATCGCTACGGCGCGCGCAAGCTCGGCCGGGCCTACAACCCGGCCGACCGCTCGATCTACGCGACCGCGGCGCTGATGTTCCTGCGCCAGCGGCCGGAGGTGCGAGCCCGGCCTCGATGGCGCACGATGTGCGCGGCAGCGGGCGCTCACAAGGCCCGCAGACCCGCCGATCGGGAACCGGCGCTGAGCGCCAGACCCGGCCAGCCCCGCCGGGGGCCTGCACGACCACAACATGACATCGGTTCGATACCGGCAGGCCGGATCCGGACACTTTGACGTTCGCCATCACGGGCGCCAACAAAGTGTCCGCCGGACGGGCGGGGGGGGGGGGGGGGGGGGGGGGGGGGGGGCGGACCATGCAGCAGCCTCGACACGACACCGCGACCGCGACGGCCCGAGGGTGGCGATGACCGCCAACGACGCGCCGCTGCTCGACGTGCGCAAGCTCCGCAAGGAGTTCGTCAGCGGCCGCATGTTCGGGCGCGCCAAGCGCGTGGTCGCGGTCCATGACGTGTCGTTCACCGTCGGCCGCGGCGAGGCGGTGGCGCTGGTGGGCGAGTCGGGCAGCGGCAAGAGCACGATCGCCCGGATGCTGGTGCGCCTGGCCAAGCCCGACGGCGGCGAGATCCGCCTCGACGGGGTCGACGTGCTGGCGCGCGAGCCGCGCGGCGCGTCGCTGGCGTACCGCGGCCGGGTCCAGATGGTGTTCCAGGATCCGTTCGGCTCGCTCAACCCGGTCCACAGCGTCGCCCACCACCTCGAGCGGCCGCTGGTCCGCCACGGCCGCACCGGCGCGCTCAACCCGACCCGGAAGGTCGCCGAGCACCTGGCCGGCCCGATCGAGCGCGCCGCGACGAGCGGCCGCGACGCCCTGCACGCGCGCATGGTCGAGCTGCTCCGCACCGTCGGGCTCGAGCCAGCCGAGGAGATGCTGGTCCGGCACCCGTACGAGCTGTCGGGCGGCCAGCGGCAGCGCGTCGCGATCGCCCGGGCGCTGGCGGTCCAGCCCGACCTGCTGGTCGCCGACGAGCCGACCTCGATGCTCGACGTATCGATCCGCATCGGCGTGATGAACCTGCTGCGCGGCCTCAAGCGCGATCACGGCCTCGGCATCATCCTCATCACCCACGACCTCGCCTCGGCCCGGTACCTCGCCGACCGGATCCTGGTGCTGTACCGCGGCCGGATCGTCGAGGACGGCCCCAGCCGCGCGGTCGTCGCGAGCCCGGCCCACCCGTACACCCGCGCGCTGCTGGCGTCGATCGCCGACGCCGGCGCGGGCCTCGAGGCCCCGGCCGCCGCGCCGCCGGCCGCGGTCACCGTCGGCTCCGGCGGCTGTCCGTTCGCCGGACGGTGCCCCGACGTCCACGATCGGTGCCGCGCCGAGGAGCCGGCCGCGCGCACGCTGGCCGACGACCGCCGGGTCCGCTGCCACCTCTACCCGGAGACGCCGCCCGCGCCGACGCCGGCCGAGGCGAGGCCGTGACCGCGCTGGCGTTCCCCCCCGGCTTCGTCTGGGGCGCGGCGACCTCGGCGTTCCAGATCGAGGGCGCGACCACCGCCGACGGCCGCGGCGAGTCGATCTGGGATCGGTTCGCGGCCACGCCCGGTCGGATCGAGGACGGCCGCGATGGCGCCGACGCGTGCGACCACTACCACCACTGGCCCGAGGACGTCGCGCTGATGCAGCGGCTCGGCCTCGGCGCCTACCGGTTCTCGATCGCGTGGCCGCGGGTGGTGCCGGCCGGGCGTGGGCCGACCAACCCGGCCGGCCTCGACTTCTACGACCGGCTGGTCGACGGCCTGCTCGCCGCCGGCATCGCGCCGTGCGCGACCCTGTACCACTGGGACCTGCCGCAGGCGCTCGAGGACGCCGGCGGCTGGGGCGCGCGCGCCACCGTCGACGCGTTCGCCGACTACGCCGACGTCGTGACCCGGCGCCTGGGCGATCGGGTCCGCCGCTGGATGACGATCAACGAGCCCTGGTGCGTCGCGGTGCTCGGCCACGAGCAGGGCGCCCACGCGCCCGGCCACCGCGATCCGGCGCTGGGCCTGCGCGCCGCGCACCACGCGCTGCTCGCCCACGGTCGCGCCGTGCCGATCGTCCGGGCCAGCGTCCCCGGCGCCGAGGTCGGCATCGTCGTCAACCTGGTGCCGGCCACGCCCGCCACCACGGCCGCCGCGGACCACGACGCCGCGCGCTGGTTCGACGGCTTCTTCAACCGCTGGTTCCTCGACCCGCTCTACGGCCGCGGCTACCCCGCGGACGCGATCGCCGATCGCGTGGCCCGGGGTCACCTCGCGCGCGCCGACCTGCCGTTCGTCGTCGACGGCGACCTCGCGGTGATCGCGGCGCGCACCGACTTCCTCGGGGTGAACTACTACAACCCGACGGTCGTCCGCGCCGATCCCGCCGACGGCCACCGGGTGATCGAGGTCGCGACCGGCGCGCCCCGCACCGACATGGGCTGGGAGGTCGTGCCGGGCGGGCTGCACACGCTGCTGATGCGGATCCACCGCGACTACCGCCCGGCGCGGATCTACGTCACCGAGAACGGCGCCGCCTACGACGACCCGATCGACGCCGGCGGCCACATCGCCGACGCCCGGCGCGTCGCGTACCTGCGCGGCCACCTGATCGCGACCGCGCGCGCGCTCGCCGACGGCGCGCCGGTGGCCGGCTACTTCCACTGGTCCTTGCTCGACAACTTCGAGTGGTCCTACGGCTACACCAAGCGCTTCGGCCTGGTCCACGTCGACTTCACCACCCAGCGCCGCACGCCCCGGGCGAGCGCGCACGTCTACCGCTCGATCGTGGCCGCGAACGCGGTCGAACCCGAGCCGTCACCGTGAGGCCCTCATGACCACTCGCTCTGCTGCACGCTCCCGCTGGCTGGCCCGGCTCGTCGCGACCGCCGCGCTCGCGCTGGCGTCGACCTCGGCCCGCGCCCAGGCCCCGACGCCCGAGCCGACCGCGCCGCCGCTGTCGCCGGCGATCCCGACGCCGGGGTCGGCGATCCCGCTCGACGAGCCCGGACCGCCGCCGCCGCCCGTCGCCACCCGGGCGGTCGAGGTCGCGCGCGCCGAGGACGGCGTCCGGCTCCTGGTCGAGGGCCGGCCGTTCCTGGTGCAGGGCGTGAACTGGGACTACTTCCCGATCGGCACGAACTACAACTACAGCCTGTGGACCCAGCCCGACGACGTCATCGTCGCGGCGCTGGCCAACGAGATGACGCTGCTCAAGCGCATGGGCGTCAACGCGATCCGGGTCTACGCCGGCATCCCGCGGCGCTGGATCCAGTACATCCACGACCAGTACGGCATCTACACCGTGCTCAACCACACCGTCGGCCGCTACGGCTACACCCTCGACGGCGCGTGGGTCGCGAACGTCGACTACTCGAGCCCGAAATTCCGGGCCGCGGTCAAGCGCGAGATCGCCGCGCTGGTCGACAACTACAAGGGCACGCCGGGGCTGCTGATGTGGCTCTACGGCAACGAGAACAACTACGGCCTGTCGTGGAGCTCGTTCGAGATCGAGGCGCTGCCCGCCGGCGAGCGCGACGCCGCCCGCGCCCGGTTCCTGTACTCGCTCCTCGGCGAGATCATCCGCGACACCAAGGCCCGCGACCCCGAGCACCCGGTCGCGATCGCCAACGGCGACCTGCAGTACATCGACGTGATCGCCCAGGAGTGCCAGGGCCTCGACGTGTTCGGCGCGAACGTCTACCGCGGCAAGTCGATGGGCGACCTCTACGACGTGGTCAAGGCCAAGCTCGACCTGCCGGTCATGTTCACCGAGTTCGGCGCCGACGCGTTCGACGCGCGGCGCGGCCGCGAGGACGATCTGACCCAGGCGACCTACCTGCTGGCGCAGTGGCGCGAGATCTACGAGCACCTCGCCGGCCAGGGCCTGACCGGCAACGCCATCGGCGGGCTGGTGTTCCAGTGGAGCGACGGCTGGTGGAAGTACAAGCAGGAGATCAACCTCGACCGCCACGACACCAACGCGTCGTGGCCCAACCGCGGCTACCCCGACGACTTCGTCGAGGGCGGCTTCAACATGAACGAGGAGTGGTGGGGGCTGTGCGCCAAGGGCCAACCCGACGCCCGTGGCCTGTACGAGCTGCAGCCGCGGACCGCGTTCTACGCGCTCAAGCAGGCCTACCGCCTGGCGCCGTACGCGCCGACCACGACCCCGGCCGCGGTCGCGATGCACTTCGACGGGATCGACCTGGCCGAGCTGACCCACTACTACAAGGCCGACCAGGCGGCGGCGCGCACCGCCGAGCTCGCCCGGGTCCGGCTGCTCGACGCGTACCTCGTGCTCGAGACCTACCAGACCGGCGGCGACAAGCGCTGGGCCCGCCCCGACGTCGCCGGCGGCGGCGAGGGCTTCGACCACACCGAGACGCTCAACGCCACGATCCAGGTCCAGCCGACCGACAAGATCGTCGGCACCGTCGAGCTCAACCTGCTGGGCCACGTCGCCGCCAACCCGATCGACGAGATCTTCTACGAGCGCCGCGGCCGCGCGGTCGACGTCGTCACCGACGTCACGACCGCGCCCGACGGCACCGTCGTCACCACCGGCACCAAGACCCTGTCGGGCCTCGACCGCATCCGGATCTACAAGTCGGCCGCGACCTGGGACGACGACCGGTTCCGGCTCGACGGCTTCTTCCGCAGCGGCCACTACCACTGGGCCGCCGAGGGCGATCTGTTCGGCCTGTACCGCGAGGCCAACTACGGCACCAACGTCGACGTCTACGACGCCGACGCGCCGGCCGGCGTCGAGCTGACCGGCAAGCGCGAGCTCGACGGGCTCAAGCTCGCGCTCGGGCCGCAGCTGTGGTGGGGCGCCAACCCGGCGCTGCTGGTGAAGTACCGACGCCACCTGCGCGGCTTCGACGTGACCGCGGTCCACCAGGAGGACCTGGCCCAGGCGACCGCGAGCGGCACCTCGGCCGCGGTGCCCGAGCGCTCGACCCGCAAGACCACGCTCGCGCTCGAGCGCAAGCTCGGCTCGATCGGCCTGGAGCTGGCCGGCATCTGGGCCGGCTCGACCCGCGTCGACGATCCGTACCTGGCCGAGGACGGCTCGGTCGAGACCGTGCTCGGCACCGACAGCCTCGGCGCCAAGGCCAAGATCACCTACGAGCGCGGCCCGCTCCACTGGTACGCGCAGGCCGCGTACATGGGCCTGGTCGCCGACGCCGGCCCCGACGCGCGCCTGACCTTCACCGGCTGGACGCTCAAGGACTCGGGCTCGGGCAACCAGGTCAACGTGCTGACCGGGTTCGCGCTGAGCCACGGCGACTTCCAGATCGCGCCCAACCTGATGTGGCAGCGGCCGCTGGTCGGGCCCGGCCCGAGCATCGGCGGCAACTCGGCCCGCAACATCGAGGACGATCCGTTCGCGGTCCGCGGCAACCGCGAGACCGTCGGCGGCGAGCTGATGCTGGTCTACGACCCGACCCCGGCGACGTGGATGTGGGCCTGGGACAACGACCTGCGCGAGGACGCGTCGTTCGCGGCCAGCCTCGACGTCGCGTTCCGGCACCAGCCGACCACGCTCGACGCCGGCTTCTGGTTCGCCGGCGACGGCGTCACCCGGTTCGCGTGGGATCGCGGCGTGCCCGCGGCCGACGTGTGGGAGGCCAAGCTGCGGCTGGTCGGCGCGCCGCGCCCGGACCTGCGCCTCACCGCGCTGGCCTACGCCGGCAACCCGCAGGCGTTCGGCCAGGACGGGCGCCAGCCCAACCGCTACGGCGCCGAGGGCCGCGTCACCTGGCGCTCGCTGATGTTCGCGGGCTTCGCGAAGTTCAACGACTGGGGCCCGTTCGACTACTACCGCGACTTCAACAGCACGCTGCCGCTGCAGCTGATGGGCGACGTCGCGTACACCGCCGGGCCGGTGCGGTGGCTGTGGCAGCGCCAGACCCGCTTCGGCGTGCGCGTGATGAGCCGCTACCTCAACGGCTACTCGGGGGCGCGGTTCGTGCCCGACCCGACCGATCCGACGCGGTGGGGCCACGAGTACGAGATCCGCACCTACCTGAACGTCGCGCTGTGACCAGCTCGGTCCGCGCGCTGATCGTCGCGGCGCTGGTCGCGCTCACGGCGTGCGGCGGCGCCGGCGCCCGCCATCGACCGCTCGCGCTCACCAGCGACGGACGCTGGCTCGGCGCCGGCGTCTGCTACGGCCCCCACCGCGACGGCCAGCGCCCCGGCGGCGCGGCCCCGACGACGGCGGAGCTGCGCGAGGATCTGCAGCTGCTGGCGCCGCGCTGGGGGCTCATCCGCATCTACGGCGCCGTCGATCCCGCGCCGCGGATCCTCGAGGTCATCCGCGGCGATCGCCTGCCGCTCACGGTGCTGCTCGGCGTGTGGATCGCACCGGACGCGGCCGCCGCCAACCAGGGCGAGGTCGACGCCGCGATCGCGCTGGCCAACGCCTACCCCGACGTCGTGATCGCGGTCGTCGTCGGCAACGAGACCCAGGTGTCGTGGTCCGATCACCGCGTGCCCCTCGACGAGCTGATCGGCTACGTGCGCGCGGTCCGCCGCGCCACCACGGTGCCGGTCACCGTCGCCGACGACTTCGCGGCCTGGCTCGATCCGGCCATCGCGCCGCTGGTGCCCGAGCTCGACGCGATCGTGCTGCACGTCCACCCGATGTGGAACGGCCAGCAGCTCGACGACGCGCTGGCCTTCACGCAGGGAAAGTACCGCGAGGTCGTCGCGCGCCACCCGCGCGTGCCGGTGATCCTGGGCGAGGCCGGCTGGGCCACCCAGCGCCACGACGAGGGCGAGCAGGCCACGCTCATCAAGGGCGCCGCCGGCGAGGCCGAACAGCGCGTGTTCTTCGACGCGTTCACCGCCTGGGTCACCGACGCGCGGATCCCCAGCACCTACTTCGAGGCCTTCGACGAGAACTGGAAGGGCGGCCCGCACCCCGACGAGGTCGAGAAGCACTGGGGCCTGTACCGCGCCGACCGCACGCCCAAGGCCGCGGTCGCGGACCCTGAGCCCGAGCGGCACCCGAAAGCCAGGCCGCTGGTCGGGTGAGAGCGCCTGCGGCGCGCGGGGCCGCCGGTCGCGGCGCGATGATGCGCCCTGGGCCCGCGCCGGGCGCCGCAGGTGGTCGTCGGCGGGCAGCGGGGGCGGCAGTCGTGGCGCGCCCGCCAATGGTCCTGGCGCAACAACGGCGCCGCGGCCGGCCCGGGGCGTGGCGGACGCGGCGGCATGGCGCCGCCCGCCCCCGGGTGACACCCGCGCCCGGCGCCGCCGCGCGGGCCCGCCCGGGCGCGGCCCGGGGCCCCCGCGGCGGGGGGCCGCCCCCCCCGGCGGGCGGGCCCGGCCGCCGGCGGGGCGGCCCCCCCCCGGGGCGCTAGGGGGCCCCCGGGGGGGTTCCGGGGGGGGGCCCGGGGGGGGTTCCCCGGGGGGGGCCCCCGGGGGGGCCCCCGGGGGGCCCCCGGGGGGGGGCCCCGGGGGGGGGCCCCGGGGGGGGCCCGCGGCGGCCGGGCGCGGGCCCGGCGCCGGCCCGGCCCCGGGGGGCCCCCCGGGCCCGGGGCGGCCGGCCCCGGGCCGGCCCGGGGGGGGACGGCCGGGGGCCCGAGCCTCGCGGGCGGCCTCGCGCAGACGCCCACGGGCCTCGGCCGGCCGGGCGGCACGCTGCACCGGCCCGGCGGGGGCCGCGCGCCGCGCCGCCGGGCGGCGCGCGGGCGCGGCGGCCGGGGCGGGGCGGGGCGCGGGCCCCGCCCGCCGTGCCAGGTGAACATTTTCACGGTGCCGGAGCGCGCGGTGTACTGCGGCGGCATGACGGGGCGCTGGGACTGCGCGTGCGGTCCGCTCGCCGAGAATCCTCAGCAGTTCATCAGCGAGGACCTCTGCGACCTGGGCCCGGGGAGGCCAGGCGGCGCTATCGCGGCTCCCCGGCGACAGCCCTGAGGCGCGCCCTCGCGGCGCTGGCGGCCGCGACTTCGGGCCGGGCACGGCGGCGGTCCCCAAAGATCGACGCGCCGCGACGACGACGTCGGTGTCCATCGCTGGATCGACCAGGCGCCCGCCGTCTCCCGCCGCGCTATCGTCCGCGCGATGATCGACGCCGCGCCGCCGTGGACGGACCCGCTGCCCCAGCTGCCGGGCGGCTGGGACGCGGTGCTGGGCCCGCACCTGGAGTCGCCGTGGTTCCGCGCGCTGTGGGGGTTCGTCCAGGCCGAGCGCGCCGCCGGGCCGGTGTTCCCGCCCGAGGACGACGTGTTCGCCGCGTTCGCGCACGCGCCCTTCGACCAGGTCAAGCTGGTGCTGCTGGGCCAGGACCCGTACCACGACGACGGCCAGGCCCACGGCCTGTGCTTCTCGGTGCCGCCGGGCGTGCCGCCGCCGCCGTCGCTCAAGAACATGTTCAAGGAGCTCGCGACCGATCTCGGCGTCGCGCCGCCGGGCCACGGGAGCCTGACCGGCTGGGCCCAGCAGGGCGCGCTCTTGCTCAACGCGGTGCTGACGGTGCGCGCCCACGCGGCCAACTCGCACAAGGGCCGGGGCTGGGAGACGTTCACCGACCACGTGATCGACGCGCTGGCCGCGCGCCCGCGCCCGGTGGTGTTCGCGCTGTGGGGCAACTACGCCCAGAAGAAGGGCGCGCGCGTCGACCCCGCGCGGCACGTCGTCGTCACCGCCGCGCACCCGTCGCCGCTGTCGGCGTGGCGGTTCCTGGGCACGCGGCCGTTCACGGCCATCGACGACGCGCTGGTCCGCGCCGGCCACGCGCCGATGCGCTGGGCGCTGTGACCGGGACGGTCGGTCGCTGATCGGGTCGCCGTCGAGGTGCCGGATCGGCGGCACGGCGCCGACGGTCGCTCTGCCCGTGCTGTGCAACGGCATGGGCGAGAAGACCGCCCGCGCCACTCAGAAGCCCGAGATCACCCGGCTTGAACTTCCCCAGCCCCGCGGCGCGCGCTCAACTCGACGGCGGCGGCGCGGCGGGCGGCGCGGCGGGCGCGGCCTCAGCGGCCGCGGCCGCGACGTGGCACGCCACCTGCCGGCCGGCGCCGATCGTCACGAGCTGCGGCGCCTCGGTGCGGCAGCGGTCGATCACCTGATCGCAGCGCGGGTGGAACCGGCAGCCCGGCGGCGGATCGCGCAGGCTCGGCGGCGCGCCCGGGATCCCGACCAGCTCGTCCTCGGTGCCGTGGACCGACGGGAACGCCCGCAGCAGGCCCTGGGTGTAGGGGTGGCGCGGGGTCGCGCGCAGGGCCGCGGCCGGCGCCAGCTCGACCAGCCGGCCGGCGTAGAAGATCGCGACCCGGTCGCAGAGCTGCAACATGCGGGTCAGGTCGTGGGTGATGAAGATGACCGAGAACCCGAACCGGCGGCGCAGCTCGAGCAGCTTGCGCAGGATCTCGCCCTCGACGATCACGTCGAGGGCGGTGGTCGGCTCGTCGAGCACGACCAGCGCCGGCTCGAGCGCCAGCGCGATCGCGATGCCGACCCGCTGGCGCATGCCGCCCGACAGCTGGTGCGGGTAGCTGTCGAGCCGGTCGGCGGCGATGCCGACCAGCGCCAGGAGCTCCTCGGGCCGCCCCGGCCGCCGGCCGATCTCGACGCTCGGGTGGGCCTGCAGCGTGTCCTCGAGCTGCTCGCGGATCGTCAGCACCGGGTTGAGCGCGTCCATCGCGCTCTGGAACACCATCGACATGCGCCGCCAGCGCACCGCGCGCAGCTCGGCCTCGGTCATCCGGAACAGGTCGGCGCCCTCGAGCAGCGCCTGGCCGCCGGTGATCACCGCCGGCGCCGGCAGGATCCGCAGCACCGCCTGGGCCACGGTCGACTTGCCGCTGCCGGACTCGCCGGCGATGCCGAGGATCTCGCCGCGGGCCAGATCGAACGACACCCGCTCGACCGCGCGCACCGGCCCGGTCGGCGTCACGTAGTCGACGCACAGGTCGCGCACCGACAGCACCGGCGCGGCCGCGTCGCGCGCCGGCTCAGTCACGCGGCACCACCACCGGCGTCGACCGGGTCACGGCGTGACCGCCGCCGATCAGGAACGCGCGCCAGGCCCGCTCCTGCTGCAGCCGCGGGTTGGTGACCTCGTCGAAGCCCGAGTTGAGCATCACCAGGCCGAAGCCGACCAGCGCGACGCACAGGCCGGTCGGCACGAACGTCCACCACGCGCCGGTCAGGAGCGCCGAGTCGTTGGTGGCCCAGTACAGGTTGGTGCCCCAGGTCACCGCCGACACGTCGCCGAGGCCGAGGAACTCGAGGCCGACCTGCGCGCCGATCGCGTAGATCGCGCTGCCGATCAGCTGCGCCACCAGGACCGACGTCATGTTGGGCAAGAGCTCGCGGGTGATGATCCGCACGTGGCTCTCGCCGCTGACCAGCGCCGCGGCGATGAAGTCGCGCTGGCGCAGCATCAGCGTCGGCCATCGCCGCACCCGCGCGTTCCAGGCCCAGCCGGTGACCACCAGCACGAACGCCACCGTCATCGGCCCGGCCGGCAGGTACGCGGCGATCACGATCGCGAGCGGCAGGCCCGGCAGCACCAGGAACACGTTGATGATCAGCGACAGCACGCTGTCGACGACGCCGCCGAAGTAGCCCGCGGCCACGCCCATGAGCGCGCCGATCGTCACGACCATCAGGCCGACCCCGAAGCCGATCAGCAGCGACACCCGCGTGCCGACGACGGTCTGGGCCACGACGTCCTGGCCCTGGCCGGTGGTGCCGAGCCAGTGCGCGCTCGACGGCGGCTGCAGCGGCACGCCGACCATGGCGTCGGGATCGCCGACCAGCCACGAGCCGACCACGCCCATCAGCACGAAGCCGGCGATCAGCGCGAAGCCGATCGTGGCCTTGCGGTCCCGGCGGATCGCCTCCCACCACACCGCCACGCCGGTGGCGCGGGCGGACACCCCGGCGCTCACGAGCCCACCTCGCGCGTGCGCGGATCGAGCCAGAAGTAGACCAGGTCGACGAGGAAGTTCGCCCCCAGCACCGCCAGCGTGAACACCAGGAAGATGCCTTGCATGAGCGGGTAGTCCTGGTTGCGCACGGCCTGTACCAGCAGGTAGCCCTGGCCCGGGTACGAGAACACGATCTCGGTGAGCAGCGAGCCCGACAGCGCGAAGCCGATGGCCATGCCGAACGCGGTCACGTTGGGCAAGAGCGCGTTGCGCGCGGCGTAGCGCAGCACGACCCGGCGCGGCGGCAGCCCCTTGGCCCGGGCCAGGGCGACGTAGTCCGAGCCCAGCACCGAGATCATCGCGTTGCGCATGCCCAGCATCCAGCCGCCGAGGGTCGCGATCACGACCGTCGCGATCGGCAGCGCCGCGTGCTGGGCGACGTCGACGATGAACGTCCACGTCCAGGCCGGGCTCAGGTCGTCGCTGTAGGCGTGGCCGAGCGGGAACAGGCCCCACCGGAACCCGAGCACGTACAGCGCCAGCATCGCCAGCCAGAAGTACGGGAACGCGCCGAGGAACGCGAACGTGGCCGGCAGGACCGTGTCGGCCCAGCCGCCGCGCCACCACGCCACGATCACGCCCAGGATCGAGCCGAGCGCGAAGCTGACGATCACCGCGGTGCCGGCCAGCAGCAGCGTCCACAGCAGGCCGGTGACGATCACCTGGGACACCGGCTGCGGGTAGTAGGTCACCGACGTGCCGAAGTCGCCCTGGAGCACGTGGCCGAGGTAGGTGAAGTACTGGGTGATCAGCGGCGCGTCGGTCAGGCCGAACGCCTCGCGCAGGCCGGCCATGGCCTCGGGGCTGAGCCGGCCCTTGAAGCGCGCGAACAGCGCGGTCGCCGGATCGCCCGGCATCAGCCGCGGCAGGAAGAAGTTGATCGTCAGCGCGGCCCAGGCCGCGACCAGGTAGAACCCGAGGCGTCGGAGGAGGTAGCGCATCAGCGGGGCTCCGTTCGCGGCGCGATCGGGCGCGGCTCGATCGTCGTGAGCAAGAGCAAGGTCTCGGCCCGATCGGTCTTGTTGGGCGACGGGTCGGCGTAGGGGTCGGCGGCCGAGGGAAACCCGGTGAAGCGGCGGGTGTTGAACTCGCCCCACGACGGGTTGGGGTACAGCGGGATCGCCGGGGCCTCGGCCGCGAAGGTGCGCTGCAGCTCGGCGCTCAGGCGCCGCTGGCCCGCGGGATCGGCCTCGACCTCGAACGCGGCCAGGAGCTCGTCGGCGCGGGCGCTGCCGTAGCGGTGCCAGTTCGACATCGACACCGTGCCCTCGGGCTTGATCGTGGCCGACGCCATCAGCCAGCGATAGAACGTGTACGGCGTCGGCCCCTCGAACGACCAGCCCAGGGTCAGATCGAACTTGCCCTCCTGCACCCGCTGCGACCACGCGCCGAAGTCGAACGTGCGCACCGACGCGTCGATGCCGACCTCGCGCAGGCCGCGCGCGATGACCTGGGCGGCGCGGACCCAGTCGGACCAGCCCGACACCGCCATGATCTCGTAGCGCCAGCGCTTGCCGTCGGGCATGCGGCGGTGGCCGTCGCCGTCGCGGCGGAAGCCGGCCTCGTCGAGGAGCGCGTTCGCGGCCGCGACGTCGTGGTGGGTCCAGCCGGCGGCGGCGGCCGCGGGGTCGCGCCAGGTCGCGTAGGCGTCCGACAGCCCGGTGGCGTCGGCCGGGCGCGAGTAGTTGTACAGCGCGACCGCGACCACGAGGTCACGATCGATCGCCATGCTCAGCGCCTTGCGCACGCGCGGATCGTCGAACGGCGGCCGCTTGGTGTTGGCGTACAGGAAGATCGTCGAGCCGGTCAGCGGGAACCAGTACGCGTGGTGGGCGGGCGCGCGGGCGACGAACACCCGGTCGATCGCCGGCACGAAGTTGCCGGCCCAGTCGACCTCATCGAAGATCAGCGCGAGGTTGGCGCGGTCGTTGCTCGGGTAGGCCGGGAAGCGCAGGGCCTCGAGCTTGGGCTTGCCCGGCTGCCAGTAGTGCGGGTTGCGGCCGAGCTCGTAGATCTGGTTGCGGAACACCCGGACCTCGGTGAACGGCCCGGTCGCGACCGGGTGCTCGTTGGCGAACGCGATCGGATCCTTGACCGTGCGCCAGACGTGGGCCGGCACGATCAGCTGGGCCAGCACGTCGTCCAGGCCGGGCAGGAACCGCCGGCTGAACTGGAACTCGACGGTGGTGTCGTCGACGGCGGTGACCCCGGCCAGGAAGCTCCACAGGCCGCGGCGATCGAGCGCCGGGAACTGCTTGAGCAGGGTGAACGTGAACGCCACGTCGGCGGCGGTGAACGGGGTCCCGTCGGACCACAGCACGCCGGCGCGGGTGGTCAGGCTCAGCACCTGGTAGTCGTCGCGCCACGTGTACCCGGTCGCCAGCCACGGCACCTGCTCGCCGCGGACGCTGTTGAACACGTACAGCGGCTCGTAGATGCCCGCCAGCGTCGGCCAGCGCGGCGCGGTCGCGGTGGTGAGCGGGTTGAAGTTGCGCACCCACGACGCCTCTTGCTCGACCGACACGGTCAGCACGCCCGGCGGCGGGTCCGAGCGCTCGCGCACGCACGCGAGCGTGGCCACGGTCATGGCCAGCGCCACGATCCGACCGCCGGCGCGCCCGCGCGTGGTCACCGCGCCGCCTGGGTGACGCGGACGTAGTCGACGACCATCGCCTGCGGGAACCGGGTGGTGGCGTCGGGGGGCCCGACGAAGTTGCCGCCGACCGCGACGTTCAGGAGGATGAAGAAGTCGTGGTCGAACACCCAGGGGGCGCCGCCCGGGAGCTGGGACGGGGTCACGACCTGGTAGGTCTCACCGTCGACCTCCCACGCGACGTAGCGCTCGTCCCACTCGATCGCGAACACGTGGAAGTCGTCGTCGAAGCCGAGCCCGCCCGGGCGGACGAACGTGTCGGTGACCGCGCCGGCGCCAGCGTAGCCGGGGCCGTGCAGGCTGCCGAGCACGCGATCCGGCGCCTGGCCGCGCAGCTCCATCGCGTCGATCTCGCCGCAGTCGGGCCAGGACACCGTGTCGATGTTGGCGCCGAGCAGCCAGAACGCCGGCCAGATGCCCTGCCCGCGCGGCACCTGGATGCGCGCCTCGAACCGGCCGTGCGTGAACTCGCGCAGGCCCTTGGTCAGCAGCCGGGCCGAGGTGTAGCGCTGGCCGGCGAAGTCCTCCTCGCGCGCGGTGATCACGAGGTGGCCGTCGCCGTCGAGCGCGGCGTTCTCGCGCCGGTAGTACTGCAGCTCGCCGTTGCCCCAGCCGGCCGCGCCGGTGCCGATGTCGAAGCCCCAGCTGGCCGGGTCGGGCGCGGCGCCGACCGCGCCGGTGAACTCGTCGGCCCACACCTCCTCGTACGCCGGCGCGCCGCAACCGCCCGCGACGAGTACGCCCGCGAGCGCGAGCGCGACGCCGGTCGGGGTTGGATGGATCGCCATCGACTGGTCCTTCACTGGCCCGTGGCCGCGGTTGGAAACAGCGTCGGATCGGTGAACGCGCGCTCGAGCATCATCGTCGCCGCGCCGACCGCGACCGCCTGGGCGCCCAGGCTGCTGGTCACGATCCGCGCGGCGCGCACCGACGTGATCAACGTGCGGCGATCGACCGCGCGCCGCAGCGGCGCGAGCAGGACCTCGCCCAGGCGGGCGATGCTGCCGCCGATGATCACGATCGCCGGGTTGAGCAGGTTGAGCAGGTTGGCGATCGCGATGCCGAGGTGATCGGCGGCCTCGTCGACCACCCGCAGCGCCAGCGGATCGCCGGCCAGCGCCGCGTCCTCGATCGCGCTGAGCGTGAAGCCGGCCTTGGTCAGCTGCGTGTCGGGGTAGGCCGGGGCCAGCGCCTGCGCGCGGGTGGCGAGGGCCTGCGCGCCGACGAGCGTGGTCAGGCAGCCGCGCAGACCGCACACGCACTCGGCGCCGCGCGGATCGATCGCCAGGTGGCCGATCTCGCCGGCCAGCCCGCGCGCGCCGCGGTGGATCCGGCCGCCGATGATGTGGCCCGCGCCGACGCCGGTCGCGATCTTGATGTACGCCGCCTCGTCGATGCCCTGGCCCACGCCCCACCAGCGCTCGGCCAGGGCCGCCAGGTTGGCGTCGTTGTCGATCAGCACCGGCACGCGGAAGCGCTTGCGCAGCGCCGCGCCGACCGCCACGCCCCGCCACGCCGGCAGGATCACGTCGCACAGCTCGTCGGGGCGGGTCAGATCGACCGGGCTCGGCACCGCGACGCCGATGCCGAGCAGGCGCTCGGGCTTGCGCCCCCACGCGCGCACGCACCGGGTGGTGAGCTCGGTCATGAGCGCGATCGTCCCGGTCGGGTCGGTGCGCACCGCATGGCTCCGGCTCTCCCACGCGAGCACCTGCCCACGCAGGTCGGTGACCGCGACCGAGACGTGGGCCGCGCCGACGTCGACGCCGATCACGCCGAGCGCGTCGTCCTGGAACTGCAGCACGATCGGTCGGCGTCCGCCGCTCGACGCGCCGACCCCGACCTCGGCCAGGAGCCCCGTCGGGAGCAGCTCGCTCACGATCTCGGACACCGTCGAGCGCGACAGGCCGGTGTGCCGGGCGATGTCGGCCCGGGAGATCTGGCGCTCGTGCCAGATCAGGCGCAGCACGCCCGGCATGCTCGGGCTCGGCGCCAGCGGCGCCGGCGCGTGTGATCGGGTGGTGGTTGCGGTCTTGGCCATCGTGGTCCGCGTCTCGGTTCGCCAGGGCCCTGCGCGCGCGTCGGTTGACGCCGGCCCGCGCGTTCGGTGTACGCTCCGACCTGGTGGGTTGGAAGCGGACTTTGTTTTCCTATCAAACAAAGTAGCGACTCGGGCGGGCGCCTGTCAAGGCTGCCCCTCGGTCACGGCGCGACGGCCACGTCGTCGAAGTAGTAGGTCTTCGCCCCGGCCATCGCGCCGGTCGTGCCGAAGTTGAAGAAGATGCTGGCCCGGGTGAAGTTGTAGGTGAGGTTGAGCGCCGCGGTGCCCGTGGCCTGGTTCGCGAAGTCGAACGTCAGGGTCTGCCAACCGCTCGCCGTCGTCACGGTCGCCTCGGTCTCGCACGAGCGGGTCGGGTCGGTCGCGTCCTCGATCTTGAGCCGCACCGGGATGCCGGCGTCGGGCGACCACACCCGCACGGTCATGCGCGTCGCGCCGGCCGCGAGCGGGATCCGCGGGATCGAGGTGTTGGCGCCGGTCGACAACGTCGTGCCGGCCCACAGCTCCGCGGTCGCGCTCTTGACCACGCGCGCCACCTGGTTCGGCCCGCCGGTCGGGTCGACCACGACGGTCGAGTCCTCGGCGCCGCCGAAGCCGGTCAGCGCGTACATGACCGCCGCGTCGTCGAACGTGATCGGCGCGAACGCCGGCGGCGGCGCGCTGCCGCCGAACGCCATATCGTCGAAGTAGTAGGTCTTCGCCCCGGCCGTCGCGCCGGTCGTGCCGAAGTTGAAGAAGATGCTGGCCCGGGTGAAGTTGTAGGTGAGGTTGAGCGCCGCGGTGCCCGTGGCCTGGTTCGCGAAGTCGAACGTCAGCGTCTGCCAGGCGCTGGCCGCGGTCGTCATCGCCTCGGTCTCGCACGAGTGGGTCGGGTCGGTCGCGTCCTCGATCTTGAGCCGCACCGGAATGCCGGCGTCGGGCGACCACACCCGCACGGTCATGCGCGTCGCGCCGGCCGCGAGCGGGATCCGCGGGATCGAGGTGTTGGCGCCGGTCGACACCGTCGTGCCGGCCCACAGCTCCGCGGTCGCGCTCTTGACCACGCGCGCCACCTGGTTCGGCCCGCCGGTCGGGTCGACCACGACGGTCGAGTCCTCGGCGCCGCCGAAGCCGGTCAGCGCGTACATGACCGCCGCGTCGTCGAACGTGATCGGCGCGAACGCCGGCGGCGGCGCGCCGCCGCCGAACGCCACGTCGTCGAAGTAGTAGGTCTTCGCGCCGGCCGTCGCGCCGGTCGTGCCGAAGTTGAAGAAGATGCTGGCCTTGTCGTAGGTGCTCGCCAGGTTCAGCGCCGCCGTGCCTGTGGCCTGGTTGGCGAAGTCGAACGTCAGCGTCTCCCAGGCGTTGGCCACGGTCGTCATCGCCTCGGTCTCGACCGACACCGTCGGGTCGCCGTGGTCCTCGACCTTGAGCCGCACCGGGATCCCGGCGTCCGGCGACCACACCCGCACCGTCAGGCTGGTCGCGCCCGCCGCGAACGGGATCCGGGTCGCGAACCCGTTGGTGCCGTCGGACGTCAGCGTCGTCCCGGCCCACAGCTCCGCGGTCGCGCCCTTGAGCACCCGCGCCACCTGGTTCGTGCCGCCGGCCGGGTCGACCACGATCGTCGAGTCCTCGGCGCCGCCGAAGCCGAGCAGCCCGTACTCGACGTTGGCCGCGTCGAACGTCACCGGCAGATCCATCTGGAGCATGCCGCCGCCGCCGCCGAACGCGACGTCGTCGAAGTAGTAGGTCTTCGCGCCGGCCGTCGCGCCGGTCGTGCCGAAGTTGAAGAAGATGCTGGCCTTGTCGTAGGTGCTCGCCAGGTTCAGCGCCGCCGTGCCCGTGGCCTGGTTGGCGAAGTCGAACGTCAGCGTCTCCCAGGCGTTGGCCACGGTCGTCGTCGCCTCGGTCTCGACCGACACCGTCGGGTCGCCGTGGTCCTCGACCTTGAGCCGCACCGGGATGCCGGCGTCGGGCGACCACACCCGCACCGTCAGGCTGGTCGCGCCCGCCGCGAACGGGATCCGGGTCGCGAACCCGTTGGTGCCGTCGGCCGTCAGCGTCGTCCCGGCCCACAGCTCCGCGGTCGCGCTCTTGAGCACCCGCGCCACCTGGTTGGTGCCGCCGGCCGGGTCGACCACGATCGTCGAGTCCTCGGCGCCGCCGAAGCCGAGCAGCCCGTACTCGACGTTGGCCGCGTCGAACGTCACCGGCAGATCCATCTGGAGCATGCCGCCGCCGCCGCCGAACGCCACGTCGTCGAAGTAGTAGGTCTTCGCGCCGGCCGTCGCGCCGGTCGTGCCGAAGTTGAAGAAGATGCTGGCCTTGTCGTAGGTGCTCGCCAGGTTCAGCGCCGCCGTGCCCGTGGCCTGGTTGGCGAAGTCGAACGTCAGCGTCTCCCAGGCGTTGGCCACGGTCGTCGTCGCCTCGGTCTCGACCGACACCGTCGGGTCGCCGTGGTCCTCGACCTTGAGCCGCACCGGGATCCCGGCGTCCGGCGACCACACCCGCACCGTCAGGCTGGTCGCGCCCGCCGCGAACGGGATCCGGGTCGCGAACCCGTTGGTGCCGTCGGCCGTCAGCGTCGTCCCGGCCCACAGCTCCGCGGTCGCGCCCTTGAGCACCCGCGCCACCTGGTTGGTGCCGCCGGCCGGGTCGACCACGATCGTCGAGTCCTCGGCGCCGCCGAAGCCGAGCAGCCCGTACTGCACGTCGGCCGCGTCGAACGTCACCGGCAGATCCATCTGGAGCATCGTCGTGGTGCCGCCGCCGAACGCGACGTCGTCGAAGTAGTAGGTGCGCGCGCCGACCGTCGCGCCGCCGGCGCCGAAGTCGAAGAACACCGTCGCCTTGTCGTACGTGCTGGCCAGGTTGAGCGCCGCGGTGCCCACGACCTGGTTGGCGAAGTTGAACGTCAGCGTCTCCCAGGTGTTCGCCATCGTCGTGCGCGCCTCGGTCTCGACCGAGACGCCGGAGTTGGCGTGGTCCTCGACCTTGAGCCGGACGGGGATGTTGGCCGCGGGCGTGAACACGCGCACGGTCATCGACGTCTCGGTCGCGGTGAACGGCACCTTGTTCGCGAAGCCGAGCATGGCCGGGGCCGTGAGCGTGGTGCCCGCGAACACCTCGGCGGTGGCGGAGCGCACGACCCGCGCGACCCGGTTGGGCCCGCCGGCCGGATCGATCACGATCGACGAGTCCTCGGCGCCGCCGAAGCCCAGGAGGCCGTAGTCGACGGTGGCCGAGTCGAACGTCACCGGCAGATCCATCTGGGTGAGCTCGGGCGCGGGCACCGTGACCGCGATCGTCTCGGGCACCGCGACCCCGGCCAGCGTGGCCGAGATCGTCGCCGTGCCGTTGCCGGTGGCGGTGATCACGCCGCCGGCGCTGACGGTCGCGACCGCCGGATCCGAGCCGGTGTAGTCGAAGGTCGCGGGCAGGACCCCGACCCGGATGTCGGCGCCGTCGATCGTGTACGTGGCCGCGGTGCCGTCGATCTGCGCGGTCGCGCCGACGTCGAGCCCCGCGTTGGTCGGCGTCAGCGTCGGCCGCGGGTTCCAGGTCGCCGCGTCGAGGTCCTCGAACTGGATCTCGTCGAACCAGATCTGGTAGCCGGTCGGCGGCATGCCGGCGGCCCCGGCCGCGAGCCAGAACAGGCCGCGCTCGGTCGTCATCTTGCTCGGCGCCGGGATCGGCAGGACGTAGCGCGCCCACTCGGCGGTCAGGGCCAGGTCCGAGGTCTCGGTCTGGAAGCGCGACGTGCCGGTGTTGTCGTTGCCGATGCCGATCGCGCCGACCGCGACCGGGCGGCTGGCCTTGGCGTAGAACGTCAGCGCGGTGTAGCGCGACAGGTCGCGCGCCCGGTCCGAGGTGAACGCGCCCCCCGAGAAGTTGAACTCGCCGGCGCCGGGCTCACCCGGCGTCGGCACGCGGTAGCCGAGCGAGGCGCTGCCGACGTAGTGCTCGGTGGTGTCGCGGACGGCCGCGTCGAGCTTCGACTGCGCGAACGCCTGGTAGCCCACCCCGGCGGCGTAGTCGTCGGCGAACACGATGCTGGAGCTGTCGGACGGATCGTCGAAGCACCCCACGGCGAGCACGGTCAACGCGACGGTCGCGAGCTTCGGGAGCCAAATTCGAGGGGCGTTCATGATCGTGCCTCCGGGGTCAGGGTCAGGCGCAGGCGAGCACGCGGGCGCGTCGGCTCTTGACTTTGTTCTGTGAGCGAACAAACTAAGTACGACTCATCAACCGCCCGATGTCAAGCACCATCGCCCCACCCGCCCCGATCGGCGCGACCACGCCGACCGCGTGCGAACCTGCGCCGGAGCCCCCACCGATGGACCACCCCACGCTGGTGTTTGGACGTACGCCGGTGCCGGTCGCGGCGCCCGGCGCGGCGGGGCGCCTGACGCCGGCGTTCGGCGACGAGTGCTACGTCATCGACGACGTCCAGGCGCTGGCGCCGTTCCTCACCAGCGTGGTCAGCGACACCGACCACTGGCTGTTCGCCGCCAGCACCGGCCCGCTGACCGCCGGGCGCGGCGGGCCGGCGACCGCGCTGTTCCCGTACGTCACCGAGGACAAGATCTACGACGCCGTGGGCGTGACCGGGCCGGTGACCGCGCTGGTCGTCACCCGCGACGGGGCGCCGCCCGCGCTGTGGCGCCCGCTCCTCGACGCCGATCGCCTCGCCTACCCGATCACCCGCCGGCTGTACAAGAACGTGCTCGGCAACCTGCTGGTGTTCGAGGAGGACAACCACGCGCTCGGGCTGTGCTTCCGGGCGGCGTGGCAGACCAGCGCCCGGTTCGGGTTCGTCCGCACCTCGACGATCGTGAACCGCGCCGCGACCCCGGCGATCGTGCGCGTGCGCGACGGCCTGCTCAACCTGCTGCCGGGCGACGTCAGCGAGCCGCTGCAGCAGTCGGCGAGCTGCCTCATCGACGCGTTCAAGCTGAACGAGCGCGTGCCCGACACGACCCTGGCGCTGTACACGCTCGCGGCCCAGGTCATCGATCGGGCCGAGCCGATGGAGGCGCTCCACGCGACCACGGTCTGGAGCCACGGCCTGCCGCGCGCCGACGTGATCCTGATCGACGACGGCGGCGAGGCGTTCGCGCACGGGCGCCAGCCGGACCGCGCCGAGGTCGTGCGCGGCCGCCGCGGCGCGTACCTGGTGCAGGCCGAGGTGACCCTGGCGCCCGGGGCCGACCACGCCTGGGTGATCGTCGCCGACGTCGCCCAGACCCAGCCCGACGTCGCGGCGCTGGTCGCGCGCCTGCGGGGGCCCGAGGCGCTGGTGACCGAGGTCCGCGCCGACGTCGCCCGCGGCACCGCCCGGCTCGCGCAGATCGTCGCGGCGACCGACGGGCTGCAGCGCACCGCCGACCGCCTGGCCTCGGCCCACCACGTCGCCAACGTGCTGTTCAACGACATGCGCGGCGGCGTGTTCGCGTACGGTGCCCAGCGTCCCGGGCCCCGACTTCGCGGCGTTCGTGCGTCAGGCCAACGCCGGCGTGTGGCAGCGCCACCGCGCGCTCCTCGACGCCCTGCCGGCGCTGGCGCCGCGCGCGGACCACCAGGCCCGGCTCGAGGCCCTCGGCGATCCCGACCTCACGCGCCTGACCGCCGAGTACCTGCCGCTGACGTTCAGCCGCCGCCACGGCGATCCCAGCCGCCCCTGGAACCGCTTCGACATCCGGGTCCGCGACGACCGCGGCGAGCTGGTGCTCGACTACCAGGGCAACTGGCGCGACATCTTCCAGAACTGGGAGGCGCTCGGCTGCGCCCAGCCCGAGTTCCTCGAGCAGATGGTCGCCAAGTTCGTCAACGCCTCGACCGTCGACGGCCACAACCCGTACCGCATCGGCCGGGCCGGGATCGACTGGGAGGTGCCCGAGCCCGATCACCCGTGGTCGACGATCGGCTACTGGGGCGATCACCAGATCGTCTACCTGACGCGCCTGCTCGAGCTCGCGCGCGCGCACCACCCCGACCGGCTGGCGACGTCGCTGACGCGCCCCGAGTTCGCCTACGCCGACGTCCCGTACCGCCTGCGTTCGTACGATCAGCTCGTCGCCGATCCGCGCACGACGATCGAGTTCGACGCCGCCCGCCACGCCGAGATCGTCGCCCGCGCCGCCGCGCTCGGCTCCGACGCGCGCCTGGTCCACGACGCCGCCGGGGTGTACCGGGTCAACCTGATCGAGAAGCTGCTGGTGCCGGCGCTGGCCAAGCTCGCCAGCTTCGTCCCCGGCGGCGGCGTCTGGATGAACACCCAGCGCCCGGAGTGGAACGACGCCAACAACGCGCTGGTCGGCTACGGCGTGTCGGCGGTGACCGCGTGCTACCTCGAGCGGTACCTGGCGCTGGTGCCCGACCTGCTGGGCCACCTCGCCGATCAGCCGGTGGCGCTGTCGCGCGAGGTCGCGACCTGGCTCGCCGCGACCCGGGCCGCGCTGGCGCGCCACCGGTCCCTGACCACCGCCACCGAGATCACCGATGACGACCGCGGCCAGGTGATGCGCGCGCTCGGCGCCGCCGCGAGCACGTACCGCGCCGACGTCTACGCCCGCGGCTTCACCGGTCGGAGCGAGGTCGCGGTCGCCGACGTGCTGGCCCTGGCGCGGGACGCCGGCGCGCTCCTGCGCCACACGCTCGGCCAGCTCCGCCGGCCCGACGACCTGATCCACGCCTACCTCGTCCTGGTCCCGCGCGGCCCCGATCGTTTCGGGCTCGCGCCGCTGGCCGAGATGCTCGAGGGCCAGGTCGCCGCGCTGGCCACGCGCGCGCTCGACGATCGCGCCGCGCTGGCGATCCTCGACGCGCTGCCGGCCAGCCGGCTGTACCGCGCCGACCAGCACAGCTACCTGCTCTACCCCGATCGCACGATGCCGCGCTTCCTCGGCAAGAACCGCATCGCCCCCGCCGCCGCGGCGCGGGCCCCGCTGATCGGGCGGCTCGCGGCCGACGCCGCCGCGCGGGTGATCGTCAGCGACCCCGACGGCACCCTGCGCTTCCACGCCGACCTGGCCAACGCCGACGCGTGCGCCGCGCGCCTGGCCGCGCTGCGGACCGCGGGCGCGCTGCCGGCGACCGCGGACGCCGACGCCGACGCGGCGATCGCCGAGCTGCTCGAGGTCTACGAGGAGGTGTTCGAGCACCGCGCGTTCACCGGCCGCAGCGGCACGATGTTCGCGTACGAGGGCCTCGGCAGCGTGTACTGGCACATGGTCGGCAAGCTGGTGCTGGCGATCCAGGAGCGCTTCCTCGACGCGACCGCGGCCGGCGCCGATCGCGACGTCCGCGCGGCGCTGGCCCGGCACTACCACGCGGTCCGGGCCGGCATGTCGGGCACCGCCAAGTCGCCGACGGTGTGGGGCGCGTTCCCGCTCGATCCCTACTCGCACTCGCCGGCCCACGGCGGCGCCCGCCAGCCCGGCATGACCGGCCAGGTCAAGGAGGAGATCCTGATCCGCCTCGGCGAGCTGGGCGTCCGGGTCCGGGCCGGCCGCGTGACCTTCGCGCCGCACCTGCTGCGCCGCGCCGAGTTCCTGACCGAGCCCGACCTGTTCCAGCCGATCGCCGTCGACGGCCAGCGCCTGCGCATCCCGCTGCCGCCGGACACCCTGGCGTTCACGTACTGCCAGGTGCCGGTGATCTATCACCTCAGCACCGCGCGCCGCGTGATCGTCACCGACGCCACCGGCGCGCGCCACGAGGTCCCCGGCGACACGCTCGACGCCGCGCGCTCCGCCGCGGTGTTCATGCGCACCGGCGCGGTCACCCGGATCGACGTCGACACCGCGCCCGGCCAGCCGTGACGTCGCGGGCGTGCGCCCGCTCGACGACGATCCGCCGCCGGTCGCGCCACCGCGCCGCGTCGACGAGATCAGCGCGCCAGCCACCACAGCGCGGCGTTGAGCGCGGCCGCGAACGCGACCCAGGCCAGGTACGGCGCCAGCAGCCACGCGGCCGGCCGGGACCTGGGCGCGAACGCGACGATCGTCGCGACGATCGCGGCCAGCAGCGCCACGATCACGACCAGCCCGCCGACGAGCGAGCGCAGGCCGAAGAACACCGGCGTCCACGCCGCGTTGAGCCCGAGCTGCAGGCCGAACCACCGGAGCGCCCGGGTCCGCGCCGCGCCCGACGGGGTGCGCCACACCAGCCAGGCCGCCACCCCCATCGCGGCGTAGAGCGTGAGCCAGACCGGACCGAACACCCAGCCGGGCGGGGCCCACGCCGGCCGGTCCAGCGCGCGGTACCAGGCGGCGCTGGTCGCCAGCGCGCCGAGGCCGCCGGCGGCCTGGCACAGCGCGATCCACCCGACCAGCGCGAGGCCGCGGCCCGATCGGCTCGACGAGTCAGTGGCGGTCACCCGGCTTGGACGCAGGCCCCGCACCTGGGTTACCGACGTCGCGCCGTCCGCACGTTCAAGACGATCCTCGGGACGTGAGGCGCCGCCCCGGTCCGCCGGCCGCGCGCGGTCACGGCGTGCAGCGGAGGCCGAGGTAGAGCGTGTCGTCGCTGTTGACGTCGCCGTCGGTGTTGAGCCCGAACATCTGGACGGTCGTGCCGCCCAGCGTCATCGCGGTGCAGGTGTCGTCGGCGCCGACGCCGGGCGTGCACGCGCTCGTCCCGGTCTTGCCCCACTTGGTCGGCGCCTGGGTGCAGCCGTCGCAGCTGTCGCGCCAGCCCAGGAACAGCGCACAGTGGGTGTCGACGTAGGCCGCGAAGGCGGCCGCCGGATCGGCGCAGTCGAACGAGCCGTCGGCGTTGGTGCCGACGACGAACTGGCCGTCGGGGCACTGGGTCCGCGACGCCTCGCCGGGCGCGGTCGGCGGGGTGCAGGTGAGCCCGAGGTGGAGCTTGTCGTTGCCGTCGACGTCGCCGCCGGTGTTGAGGCCGAACAGGTTCACCGTCTCGCCGCCGAGGATCGTGGTCGTGCACGTGCCGTTGGCCCCGGCGCCGGAGGTGCACCCGGCGTCGTTGGCGTGGCCCCACTTGCTCGGCGGCGTCGTGCAGCCATCGCAGCTGTCCTGCCAGCCGAGGTAGATCGAGCACTGCGAGCGGACGTACCCGACCACCGCCTCCGCCAGCGGCGCGCACGTCCACGACGTGCCCGAGCGGCCGGTGATCGCCCAGCCCTGCTGGCACGGGGCCGGCACCGGCGCGCGCGGCACCGCGACGCAGTGCAGCGTCGTGTACAGCTTGTCGTCGCCGTTGACGTCGCCGTCGAGATCGAGCGCCGCGAGCTCGACCGGCGTCGTCGGGTCGTCGAGCGTCGCGGTCAGGCAGGTGTTGCCGGCGCCGACGCCGGGCGCGCACGCCAGCGGGCCGCTCATGGTCCACTTCGCCGGCGGATCGGCGCAGCCGGTGCAGCTGTCGCGCTGCCCCAGGTAGACCGAGCACCGCGAGCGCACGGCGACCGCCGCGGCGTCGTCGACGGCCGCGCACCCGAGCTCGCCGGTCGGGCTGATGCTGGTCGCGACCAGGCCCGCGGGACAGTCCGCGGCCACCGCGGCGTCGGGCGCGGTCGGGCCGTCGCCGCGCGCGGCGTCCGCCTCGGTGGCGTCGATCGAGGTGTCGTTGGTGCTCGCGCACGCCAGCAGCACCGATGCGAGGAGGAGCCCGAGCTTCACCCGCACAGCGTAGCGGAGCCGCGGTCGGCGCGCGACCTATCGGCGGCGCGCGACCACGGCGACGTGGCTCCACAGCGGGGCGCGCGCGGCCAGCCACGGCGCGATCGGCAGCGCGTACGGCCACACCCGGATCGAGCGGAACGCGGCGATCCGCGCGATCGCGAAGCCGGCGGCGGCGACCGTGGCCTCGAGCTCGGCCAGCGACGCCGGCTGCCACAGCTCCGGCGCCGGCGCCGGCGCCGGTCGCAGCGACCAGGTGCGCCGCGGGTACAGGTGGAACGCGAGCGCGCCGCCGGGCACGAGCACGCGCGCGATCTCGACCAGCGCGCGGGCCGGCGCCAGGTAGCGCAGCGCGCCCTTGCCGGCGACGACCGCGTCGACGCTGGCGGCGGCGAACGGCAGCGCGTGGCCGTCGGCGCGCACCACCGCCAGCCCGCGCGCGCGCGCGTGCGCGAGCATGCCGGCCGAGACGTCGAGCCCGAGCCGCACCGGCGCGCGCACCTGCGCCAGCAGCCGGCCGGTGCCGACGCCGACCTCGAGCACGCGCGCGGCCCCGGCCACGCCGTCGAGCAGCACCCGATCGATCGCGCGGGTCCGCGCGGCGCTGCGGTCGTCGTCGTCGTGGCGCGCGTCGTAGCCCGCCGCGGCGGCGTCGTAGCCGGCGGCGACCGCGCGCCAGTCGCGCGGCCCGGTCATGCGGTCACGGTTCGACGACGAGGATCTGGCGCGCGACCAGATCGTCGAGGCACGCGGCCGCGTCGACGGTCGCCGTTGGCAGATCGACCTCGTACTCGCGCACCAAGAGCGCCGCGGCGTCGTCGATCGACGCGCCCGCCTGCGTGAGCTGCCACAGCAGCGTCGCCGCGCCGTTGAGCGTGTGCAGCTTGTTGTCGTCGGGCGTCACCACGAACGCCTGGCCGTCGATGACGCGGCCGGCGGTCTGCGGGTTGCGTCGGTAGCGCGCCATGGGCCAACGCTACACGCGAACCCCGGCCCCGGCAATCAGCGGCCCGGCGCCAGCATCGCCGTCAGCACGCGCAGCGTCTCGGCGACCTCGATCAGCGGCGCCACCGAGCGCTGGACCTTGGCCAGCATCATCGCGCCCTCGATGGCGGCGAGGGTGAACGTCGCCAGGCGCGCCGCGACCTCGGCCGGCACGCCCAGCGCCGCGACCCGGGCCGCGATCGACCCTAGCCACGCGTCGTAGCTCGCCGCCACCGTCGCGCGCACCGCCTCGGACGTGGTCGACGCCTCGAGCGCGACGGTCGCGAGCGGGCAGCCGTCGCGGAAGTCCGAGTCGACCAGCGCCCCGGCCAGCTCGTCGCACACCGCGGTGATGGCCGCGCCCAGATCCGGCGCCCGCGCGATCACGCCCTCGAGCCGGTCGCGCCACGCCCGGCCGCTCTCCTCGAGCGCCGCGCACGCCAGCGCCTCCTTGCCGTCGGGGAAGTAGAAGTACAGCGAGCCGCGGGGCGCGCCCGAGGCCGCGACGATCTCGGCCAGGCCGGTGGCGTGGTAGCCCTGCCGCTGCAAGAGCGCCGCGGTCGCCGCGGTGAGCTTGGCGCGGGTGCGCTCGCCCTTGCTGGTGCGCTCGTCGGTCACGCGCCGGCCTCGGCCGCGGCCAGGGTCGGGCCGCGCCCGCCGCCGCGCGGCCACAAGGTCGATCGCACGCCCCGCCACAGCGCCCCGAACTTGCCGAGCGCGAGGTCGGGATCCTCGCCGCGGCCCATGCGGTGGATCTGCTCCTGGAACCAGAACACCTGCAGCGCGTCGTCGATGCGGCGCAGCCGGCTGCGGATCCGCACCGCCGGGGCGCCGGCGACGCGCCCGGCCAGGAGGTCCGCCGACAGCGCCGGCGCGATCGTCAGCGGCCGCGCCAGGCCGACGACGTCGACGTCGCCGCCGCCGACCACCGCCTCCATCGTCGCGCGCGTGCGCATGCCGCCGGTGAGCATCAAGGGCAGCGTGGTCACCGCGCGGATCTGGCGCGCGTAGTCGAGGAAGTAGGCCTCGCGGTCGCGCGAGCTGTCGCGCTGCTCGGCCGGCAGCTCGCCGCTGCCCGCCATCGCCGGGCTCTCGTAGTTGCCGCCCGACACCTCGAGCAGGTCGACGCCGGCGGCCTCGAGCGCGCGCGCCACGTCCATCGCCTCCTCGATCGTGAAGCCGCCGCGCTGGAAGTCGGCCGAGTTGAGCTTCACGCCGATCGGGAACGTCGGGCCCACCGCCGCGCGGATCGCGCCGACGATCTCGAGCAAGAACCGCCGCCGGCGGACCGCGTCGCCGCCCCAGGCGTCGTCGCGCTGGTTGGTGCGCGCCGACAGGAACTGGCTGACGAGGTAGCCGTGGGCGCCGTGGATCTGGACGCCCGCGAACCCGGCCTCCTGCGCCACCGCCGCGGCGGTCGCGAACCGACCGATGATCGCCACGATCTCGTCCTCGGTCAGCGCCCGCGGGCGCGCGAACGCGCCGGCGAACCCGCGCAGCGAGATCGCCGACGGCGCCACCGGCTGCTTGACCACCCGACGCGGCGCCTGACGACCCGCGTGGTTGAGCTGCATCCACAAGCGCGCGCCGTGGGCCTGCGCCGCGGTCGCCCAGCGCTTCAGCCCCGCGAGGTGCCGGCGATCGCTGACCACGACGTTGCCGGGCTCGCCGCGGCCGTCGGGATCGACGATCACATGCCCGGTGATCAGCAGGCCGGTCCCGCCCTGGCCCCAGCGCTCGTACAGCCGATCGAGCTGCGCGGTCGGCGCCCCGGTCTCCGGATCGCCCAGCACCTCGCTCATGGCGGACTTGGCGAGGCGATTGGGCAGGGTCGCCCCGGAGGGGAGCGTCAGCGGCGCGGCGAGGATCGTCATGCTCCTACCATTATACCGGTCGGCATAGAACGCAAGACAAAATATACCGACCGATATACATAGTCGGCGCATCTCGGCCGCCCTTGAACGTTTTCGGGACTCCGACCACCGTGTGGGGATGGCGAGCGCGGTCACCACGTCCGATCGTGCGCTGCTGGCGCTGGTGGCCGCGATCCTTGAGCGCCGCACGCTCGCGGCCACGCCGGGTCTCGACCCTGCGAGGGTCCGCCGCCACCTGCTCGCCCCGCTGGCCTATCAAGCTGGAATCAAAGACTTCAAGCCCGACTACATCGCCGCGGCGCTCCACGCCGAGCGCCGGGCGGGGTTTCTCGCCGAGGCGGTCGGAGCCCTGCATGGCATCCCGATCATGCGGCTCAAGGGGATCGCGTACATCGACGATCTCTACGAGGACCCCGCGCTCCGGCCGATGACCGACATCGACCTGATGGTCCCCGCCGGCCGCTTCGCCGATGCCGCTGATCGTCTGAAAGCCCTTGGGTATCATGATGATGGAAAGAGAAACCAGCGGTCACCGGTCAACCACGCGGTCACGTTTCGCCGGCGTGAGAGCGCGATCGATCTACACCGGTCGATGGTCCAGGCCGGCCGGATGCGCATCGACCTCGACCAGATCTGGCGCGACGCGATCCCAGCCGCGCTCGGCACGCTGCGACCTCGCCCGCTGCATGAGTACCTGATTCATCTCGCGCACATGGCCAGGCACGAGTTCTCGCTCGCGCTGATCTCGTTCGTCGACGCCGACCGGCTGGCTGCCCTCGCCGGCCCCACCGACACGCTCGCCGCCGTCTGGGGACTCCGCCGGGCCGATCGCCTGGTCCGCGGGTACGTCGAGGCGCTCCGAGGCGAACATTTCAGCAGTTTCAAGGTGTTCCCAGACACCCATGAGCTGATCCGCGGCGCCTTGCCAGGCCGGGGGCTTCAGGTGCTGCGCAAGCTCGCCATCCATGACTCGCCGCGCGACCTGCCCGGCCTGGCCTGGGGCGCCATCCGGACTCGCCTCGGGCTGTGACGCGCTCCACCCTACCCCCTCGAAATCCGCCGCTCGATTTGAACACCAGCCCCCCCGCCGGTATCCAATTCCCAGATGCCGACAATCCCGAAGGGAATTCCCAAGGTTGACGCTGCGCGGGACACCGCGTAGCATCTCCCTCGAACTCTCCTCGGGCACCGGCCTCCGCGCCGGCGCGGCGTCCCGCCGACGTGGCTTCCCAGCCGTCCCCCCGCCAGGAACCCCATCATGCGAGCACGCACCTTCGTCGCAGCCATCGTCGCCACCGCGTTCGCGGGCGGCGGCGTGCTGTACGCGCAACCTGGCAGCCAGCCGAGCGATCCGCCCGGCCCCGGCAGCGCGGCGCCCGCGCCGGCCCCCTCCGACGAGCCCGATCTGTCGCTGCCGACGGAGAAGAACGCCAACCTGTCGCCGCGCGAGATGGACGAGAACGGCCGCCGGATGATCGATGAGATGGAGGCCGGCCACCGCCGTACCCTCGAGCTCAAGGCCGCGGCCCAGAAGGCCAAGGACGTCATCAAGCTCAACTGTGTCAACGAGCAGCTCCTCGCGGTCAAGCAGCTCCTCAACATCGCCGACCAGGCCAAGAACGACTTCACCGAGGCCAAGGCCCAGGACGATCGCGGCGAGCAGGTCCACCAGTACGGCCAGATCACGATCGCCGCCGAGAAGTCCAAGGAGGCGCTGGGCGAGGCCCAGGCCTGCATCGGCGAGGAGCTCTACTTCATCGGCAAGAACGACGTGACGGTCGATGGCCCGGCGATCCCGCACGATCCGACCGCGGACGGCGACGTCGGCAACGCGAGCGGCGAGGACGCGTACACCCAGTCCCTCGAAGACCCCGCCTACGCCAGCCCCTTCGCTCCGCCGCTGTGACGAGCCGCGCCAATGACCAAGCGTAAGATCGTGATCGCGGCCTCGGCCGCGTCGGGGCTGTTCGCGGCCATGGCCCTGTCGGCCGGCGCGGCGCACGCGCAAGAGGCCGTCGAGGGCAAGGGCGTCGAGGTGTCGCGGGGCACCGTCCTGCACCCCAACATCGGCGTCGAGCTCGGCGTCATCGACAACGTCTTCTACGAGCAGGACACGACGGTGACGTCGGGCCTGCTGCGCCTGACGGCCAACTTCGCGGTGGCGTCCGAGAAGATCGAGCCCGACGAGGAGATCCCCGGCGAGGAGCCCGGCAACGAGCCGGCGCCCCAGACGCTCGAGTTCCGGGCCTCGGGCGGGCTGCGCTACGAGGAGTACCTCTACTACGCCAACCCGTCGGCGACCGGCCAGCGCAACCTCGCGTTCGACACCCAGGCCCACCTCCAGGCCTACCCCAAGGGCACCTGGTCGTTCATCGCCGACGATCGCCTGCGGCGCGACGTCCGGCCCCGCAACTTCGAGGACCCTTCCTCGAACAATCGGATCGACAACCTGCTCGACCTGGGCCTGCGCTACCAGCCCGGTGGCCGCACGCTGAGCGGGACGATCCGCTACCAGAACATGCTCGACGTGTTCGAGGACTCGACCGTCGCCAACCGCATGAACCACACGCTCGGCGTGCGCAGCGACTGGCAGTGGCTGCCGTACACGCGCTTCTTCGCCGATGTCAGCCTCGGGTTCTTCGGCGCGATCGGCTCGAGCACCGGCGGCGGCCCACTCACCAAGAACTCGTCGATGCCGATCCGCGGCCTGACCGGGATCGCGACGACGCTGAGCGAGCCGATCACCGTCAAGGCGCACGTCGGCTGGGCCTACGGCCCGTACGGCGCCGGTGAGGGCTACAACGGCCCGCTGCTCGACCTCGAGTTCGGCTACGCCTACGCGCCGGCCGGCCGGGTGGTGCTCGAGTACAACTACGACTACGAGGACTCGATCAACGCGAACTACTACCGGGATCACCGGTTCACCGCGAAGGTCGATCAGCAGCTCATGGACAAGCTGCTGCTGACCGCGGGCGTCGACCTGCGGCTGCGCGGCTACCGCGGCATCGACATGGCGCTCGGCGCCCCGTCGCGTGACGATCTGCTCCTCGGCGCGACCGCGCGGGCGCAGTACGTGCTGACCGATCGCTACTACCTGACCGGCACGTACATCGGCACGGTCGACTCGACCAGCTACATGTACTCGGCCGGCGGCTTCCCCGACGATCCGAGCTACACCCGCCACGAGCTGATGTTCGGCGCGCGCGCGGCGTTCTGAGGAGCGCCCGGGCACGCGGGCCCTGCCGATGACGGTCCGGATCGGCGTGATCGGAGCGGGCGCCTGGGGCTCGTCGCTGGTCCGGGCGGTGGCGGCGGCGGAGCGGGCCGAGCTGACCTGGGTGTGCGATCGCAGCCCGGCGGCGCTGGCCCGGGCCCACGGCATGGCGCCCGGCGCGCGGCTGACCGAGCGGGTCGACGACGTGCTGGCGGCGCCCGACGTCGACGCGGTGGTGGTGGCGACGCCGTCGTCGACCCACGCCGCGCTGGCCCAGCGGGCCCTGGCCTCGGGCCGGCACGTCCTGGTCGAGAAGCCGATGGCGCTGTCGGTCGAGGACGCGCTCGCGGTTGAGCGCGCGGCCGCGACCGCCGGCACCGTGCTGCTGGTCGGCCACCTGATGCTCTACCACCCGGTGGTCGAGCGCCTGCGCGAGCTGATCGACGGCGGCGAGCTCGGCGACCTGTACTACCTGTCGTCGACGCGCGTGAACCTGGGCCGGCTGCGGTCCGACGAGAACGCGCTGTGGAGCCTGGGGCCGCACGACCTGTCGATGATCGACTACCTGGTGCGCGCGCCGATCACGTCGGTGACCGCCCGCGGCCAGAGCTTCCTGCAGCCCGGCATCCACGACGTCGTGTTCGTGACGCTCGGCTTCGAGCCGCGCCCGGGCGCGCCGTCGCTGGCCCACGTGCACGTGTCGTGGCTCAACCCGCGCAAGGAGCGGCGGCTGGTCGTGGTCGGCTCGAAGAAGATGGTCGAGTTCGACGACGTCGCCCCCGACAAGCTCCACATCTACGACCGCGGCTACGATCGCCCGCCCGAGTTCGCGTCGTTCGCCGAGTACCTGACCTTGCGCAACGGCGACGTGACGATCCCGCAGGTGCCGATGGCCGAGCCGCTGGTGGCCGAGGTCCGCCACTTCATCGCGTGCATCCTCGACGGAGAGACGCCGCGCACCGACGCCGCCAGCGGCGTGCGCGTGGTGCGCACGCTGGCCGCGGCGCACGCGTCGCTGCTCGCGGGAGGCGCGTGAGATGGCCCCGGGGCTCGACCGCTCGGTGCTCTTCGCCCACGTCGTCGTCGCGCTGTGGCTGACGATCGTCCTGATCCGCTCGGTGCGCGCGCTCGCGCACGGCGACCGGCGCACGATCCTGTTCGTCCAGATCGTCTTCTACTTCTTCTTCGGCCTGCCGCTGCTGCTGGACCTGACCATCGGCGCGCCCGCGTTCACGTACCAGCGCGGCTTCCTGCTGGGCCAGCAGGACTCCACGACCAACCTGATCTACCTCGGCTACCTGGCGGTGGTGCCGTTGGTGTTCCGCGTCGTCGGCGGACCGCCGCGCTTCGACGACACGCCGCTGCCGGCCCAGCAGCTGCGCGGCTGGCTCCGGGCGCTGGCGTGGGCCGCGATGCTGGCGCTGCCGTTCGCCATCGCCCTGGCCCCGGCGCCGGCGGAGTACGCCCGCTACGCCGCCTACGTCGGCAACGCGCCCGGCGCGAACCAGAGCTACCAGGGCATCGTCTCGCTGATCGCGACGCTCGCCGTCATCTCCGGCGTGCTGGTGCTGACCGCGCCCAACACCCTGGCGCCGCTCCGGATCGCGACGCTGCCGTTCCTGGCCATGGGCGTGTGGATCCACGGCAAGCGCTCGATCGTGGCGCTGGCGCTGCTGCTGACGCTGTACCTGCTGTGGACCCGCGGCGTCCTGCGCGGCCGGCGGTTCGTCGCGGTGGCGTTCGCCGCGGCGCTCGCCCTCGGTGTCTTCTCGTACGCGTACCAGGCGAGCCTCGACCGGGTCGTGGAGGGCCCAATGGCGCGCGACCAGACGGTCACGGCGTCGCCGCTCTACCTCAACTACCGCATCGACTACGGGCGCGACGCGGTGACCCGGCAGACGATCTACGCCGAGCTCCACCCCGACGAGCTGCAGGTGCTCGAGTACCGGGGCCAGTCGGTGCTGTTCGACGTCACGTTCTTCGTGCCGCGCGGGATCTGGCCCGGCAAGCCGTACCCGTACGCGGTGTACGCCACCGCGGCGATGTTCGACATCCCGCCGACCTACATGGGCTGGGGCATCACGACCTCGTGGCTCGAGGAGGCGATCGCGAACTTCGGCTGGTTCGGCATGCTGCTCGGACCGCTGCTGCCCGCGCTGGTGTGTCGCGTCGGCGACCGCCGGCGGTCACCGTTCGCCGGCATGCTGACGGTGACGATCGCCTCGCTGCTGCTGATGCTGCACGTCATCGCCTACATGCCGCTGATCGGCCTGTGGATCGTGACGATGGCGCGAGGACGCACCGACCTCGGCGCCACACCCACGACCGGCGCCGGTGGCGCACCGGTGCTGCGCCGCCCACGGAGGTGATCGCACCGCGCGGAGCGGCCCCGGCGCGTGATCACGCAGGTCGACCGGGCTGAGCCCTGGAGTCAGCGTCGTCCTCGCACTGCCTGGCCTTGGGTCCACAGGTCGACGTGGGCCGCGACCGCCGCGGTCAGCGTGAACGGGCTGGCCGCGAGCTGGTCGCGCAGCCGGCGCCGGGTCGTCGCGGTCGGCCGGGCCGCCAGGTGCGCGCGCACGGCCGCGGCCCACGCCACCGGGCCGGCGCCGAGGCTGAGCGTGGAGACACCGTCGAGGTGCGCGGCGATCTCTTGAGCTCCTGGCACGTCGCTAGCGACGACCGGCGTGCCGACCGCGAGCGCCTCGAGCACGACCCCGGGCAGCCCCTCGTGCAGCGACGGCAAGAGCGACACGTCGGCGGCCGCGAGCCAGCGCCCGACGTCGGCGCGCTCGCCCGGGAAGTGCGCCCGCCCGCTGGCGCCGGCCGCGGCGATGCGGCGCCGGGTCTCGGCCTCGAGCGCCGTGCCGCCGCGCCCGACGAAGACGAAGTGCGCCTCGGGCAAGAGCGGCACGAGCGCGGCGGTGAATAGGTGGTTCTTGGGCGGATCGAACCGACCCACCTGCACCACCAG